>NZ_WWIQ01000076.1:253393-304245 GCF_009862985.1 Streptomyces sp. SID5464
CGCTCCAGCAGGGGGGACCCCCATCGCCCCAGCGGCACGACTGCCCGCAGCCATGTCTCCATCGCCCTCGTCCACGGCCCCCCGCGCCCACAGCTTCAAGCCGCCGCAGACGATGAACACCACTCCCGCGATCACCAGGTTCGCCGCCAGTGACGACAGGAACAGCACCACCTCGTCGCCCGGCAGCTTCTCGCGTTCCACGATGCCGTTGACGATCGAGCCGTAGATGCTGATGGGCGAGAAGCCGCCGGCCTGGGCGCCGTGGACGACCATCGCGCCCATCAGCAGCGGGCTGATCCCGTACCGGGCGGCGAAGCTCAGGGCGATCGGGGCGACGATCGCCACCGCGGCCGGGCTGACCGCGCCGATCGCCGTGAGCGCCCCGGTCAGGGCGAACATCACCCAGGGGATGAGCGCCACCCGCCCCCGCACGAGCCGGACGGCGGCGTGCACCAGCCAGTCGGTGGTGCCGTTGGCGCGGGCGATCGCGAAGAGGTACGTGACGCCGACCAGGACGACGAACAGGTCGCCGGGGAAGCCGGCGAAGATGCCGTCCGCATCGAGGTCGGCGACGAGCCCGCCGACCCCGAAGGCGGCGGCGAAGGCGAGCGCGCCCATGTTGACGGAACGGGTGGTGGCGATGACGAACACCACGACGAGGACGAGGATCGAGATGAGTTCAGGGGACATACGGGCTCCCGTCTTTGGGCCCCGGAGCGGCTGGGAGCACCAGGAGAGTGGCCGAGTGGCTGAGCCACTTGAGGTGCGTTGGCTGAAAGCGTGGGTGCGGCCCGGACGCCCGTCAAGGGGGTGCGCGAGAATTGGTTCAGCCACTCGGCCACGACAAGTGCCGGTGTTACGCTCCCGGCGAGAGGGGGACCCCGTGACCGACGCCCTGCGCCCCATGACCAAACAGCGCCTCTACGAACAGGTGCTGGAGCGGCTGCGTCAGTACGTCGTCGAGGGCGGCCTGCGCGCCGGCGACCGGCTGCCGCCCGAGCGCGATCTGGCCCAGCGGCTCGGGGTGAGCCGCGCCTCGGTGAAGCAGGCGATCGTGGTGCTGGAGGTCCAGGGCCTGGTGGAGGCCCGGCACGGGGGTGGCACGTACCTCGTGCGGGACAGCCTCGACACCGAACCGGTCGAGCGGATGGTGGAACGCCGCCGGCGCCTGCCCGATGTCCTGGAGGCCCGGGAGGCGCTGGAGACGAAGCTCGCCGAACTGGCCGCGGAGCGGCGCTCGGAGGAGGACCTGGCCGCGCTGCGCTCGGCGCTCGCGCACATGTCGGAGGAGATCGAGGCGGGCGGTCACGGCGTGGAGGGCGACCGGCTGTTCCACGCGGCGGTGACGGCGGCGGCCCACAGCGGTCTGCTCGAGGAGTTCATGCGCTCCATCGCCGAGCAGATCGCCGAGAGCCGCACCGAGTCCCTCCGTCAGCCCGGCCGCCCGTCCCGCTCCCTCTCCCAGCACCAGGCCATCCTCGACGCGATCGCCGCACAGCAGCCCCGTCAGGCGGCCACGGCCATGCGACGGCACGTCCGCACGGTGGCGAAGGTGCGGTTGCTGGACTGGGAGCCGGGGGAGGAGGGGTAGCGCGATCCGGGGTGTCAGGCGGCCCCGGCGGCACCGGGCGGCACGAACCGCCGGTGTGCCGGCGTGAAGTGGAACTCGGGCTTGCCGGGGAGACCGACCTTCTGCACGGCCGGAGAGAGGCGCTCGGCGAAGAAGCGCTCGAAGTCAGCCTCGGCGTTCCACACGTCGGTCACGTGCAGGGCGCCCGCCTCGAACCAGGCCACGTGCAGGACGAGCCCGTCCGGCACCTGCGCCTCCCAGCGCACCTCGGCCAGCATCGCGTCGTACTGCTCGGGCGTCACCCCGGCCCAGCGCAAGGACAGCACAGCAGCCATGGGAAATCCCTTCCTGTGATCGGTGTCCCGCCCAGTAGACCGGCCGGGGCCGGTCACGGCCCGTGGTCATGGGCCGTCCGGGTCACACCGCCACGACGTCCGCCACCACGCAGCTGACGTTGTCCGGCCCGCCGGCCTCGTTCGCCGCCCCGACCAGGGCCCCGACCGTCTCGTCCGGGGTGCCCCGCGAGGCGAGGAGCTCCCGGATCCGGTCCTCGGCGACCACACCGGTCAGGCCGTCGGAGCACAGCAGGTAACGGTCGTCCGGGTGCGCGTCGTGCAGGCGGAGGTCCGGGACCGTGGCGGCACCGTCGCCCGTCAGGGCCTTCAGGAGGAGGGACCGCTGGGGGTGGGAGACGGCCTCCTCGGGCGTCAGGCGCCCCTCGTCGATCATCGACTGGACGACCGTGTGGTCGTGGGTGATGAGGAACAGCTCCCCGTCGCGCAGCAGGTAGGCGCGGGAATCGCCGATGTGCACCAGGGCCAGCCGTGAGCCCGTCCACAGCAGGGCGGTCAGGGTAGTGCCGATTTCGTCGGCGCCGTCGGCCACGTCCCGGACGGCCTGGGCCGCGCCCCGCACCGCGTCCTCCAGGAGGTTGAGGACCCCGCCGGCCGGGACCTCGTCCGTGTCGAGGAAGCGCAGTGCCTCCACGGCGGCGCTGCTCGCGGGCGCGCCCGCCGGTCCGAAGCCGTCGGCGACGGCGAGCAGCCGGGCGCCCGCGTACGCCGTGTCCTGGTTGGCGGGGCGGACGCGACCGGTGTCCGAGTGGGCGGAGTAACGCAGTTCCAGCATGGCGGTGTCCTTTCCGGACTCGTCCGAGTCCTCCGTCAGGTGATCGACCAGGAACGCGGCGAGGTCCCGCCGTACCGCCGTCTCCGCCTCGACACGCGCCCAGTAGGCGCGGATCTCCCGGGCGGCGGCCGTGGAGTCGCGGTCGTGGAGCCGGCACACCTGGCGGATCTCGGCCAGCGGCATGCCCAGCCGCCGCAGCCACGCCACCAGCCGGGCCTGCTCCAACTGCCCGACCGCGTAGTACCGGTATCCGGTGTCCGGGTCCACCCGGGCGGGCCGCAGCAGGTCCAGCTCGTCGTACAGGCGCAGTGCCTTCGGCGAGAGCCGGCACGCCTTCGCGAACGCGCCGATCGTCAGCATGTCCATGCGATCCCCATGCGATATGTCCATGCGATCCCCTGCGCTCCGCGGGTTCCGCGCGCTTCCCGGTTCCGCCACCGATGCTGGGGCTTCACCAAAGGTGAAGGTCAAACAGGGTGTCGCGGTTCCGGGCCGGATTGTTAGCCTGCGCCGGAATCGATCGTTGGTCCGAGGATGGAGTCGCCGTGGCCGGCACCCCGCGCATAGCGCTCGTCACCTACGACCCCGGTGGCGTGGAGAGCAAGGACCGGGACCTGGCGGGGCTGGTGGACGCGCTGCGGGAGGCCGGGGCCGAGGCCGCCGCCGTCCACTGGGACGACCCGTCGGCCGACTGGGCCGGCTACGACCTGGCCCTCATACGGTCCACCTGGGACTACAGCTGGCGGGCCGAGGAGTTCGCGGCGTGGGCCGAGCGGTGCGGGAAGGTGACGCGGCTGGCCAACCCGGTGGACGTCGTGCGGTGGAACGCCGACAAGAGGTACCTGGGCCGGCTCGCGGAGGCCGGGGTGCCCGCCGTGCCGACCCGCTACTTCGCGCCCGGCGATCCCGTCGAGCTGCCCGCCGACCACGAGTACGTCGTGAAGCCCACCTCGGGGGCGGGTGCCCGGTACGCCGCGCGCTACCCCGCCGGGGAGCGGGACGCCGCCCTGCGCCAGGTCGAGCGGATGCACGCCGAGGGCTTCACCGTCATGCTCCAGCCCTATCTGACCGGCATCGACACGCACGGGGAGCGGGCCCTGCAGTTCTTCGGCGGACGCCTGCTGCACGCCAGCCGCAAGGGCGCGGTCCTCGCGCCGGACACACCGTACGACGCCGAGAAGGTCGCCCACCCCGACCTCCGGCCCTGGGAGCCGACCGCCGCCGAACTCGACGTCGCCGAGCGGGCGCTGGCCGCCGTCCCCGGGCAGCAGGAGCTGCTGTACGCGCGGGTGGACCTCGTCACCGGGCCGGACGGGGAGCCGTGCGTCATGGAGCTGGAGCTGATCGAGCCGAACCTGTTCCTGTGGCTGCACCCGGAGTCCGTGCCGAGGGTGGTCGAGGCGGTCCTGGCCGCCGCCGGCTGAGTACCTTACGCCCCTTTACGTCCTTCCATGCCGTTTTTGGTGTAGTGGTAGGGCCATGCCCTCCGAGCGACGGTCCTGGGCACCGCTGCTCGCGGTGTGCGCCGAGTACTTCATGGTGATCCTGGACGTGACGGTCATCAACGTCGCCGTGCCGGTGATCGGGCGGGAGCTGTCGGCCTCGCTCACCGGCATCCAGTGGATCACCGACGGGTACACCCTGGTCTTCGCCGGGTTCCTGCTGACCGGTGGGGCGCTGGGGGACCGGCTGGGCAACCGCCGGGTGTTCTGTGCGGGCGTGGCGGTGTTCACCGTGTCGTCCGCGGCGTGCGCGCTCGCGCCCGGCACGCTCTTCCTGGTGGTGGCCCGGCTCGTGGAGGGGCTGGGCGCGGCGCTGATCGTGCCCGGTTCCCTGGCCCTGCTCCAGCAGGCCTACCCCGAGCGGGCCGCACGCTCGCGGGCCTTCGGGCTGTGGGGTTCCATGGCGGGCATCGCGGCCTCGGCCGGGCCGCTGCTGGGCGGGCTGCTCGTCTCCACGGTGGGCTGGCGCTGGGTGTTCCTCGTCAACCTGCCCGTCGGTGTGGTCTGCCTGGTGCTGACGCTGCGGCACGTGGCCCGCTCACCCCGGCGGCCGGGCCCTGGACTGGCCGGCGCAGTGCGCGGTCGTGGCGGCGGTGGCGCTGCTGACCGGGGCGCTCAACGAGGCCGGACGGCGGGGCTGGGCCGATCCGGCCGTGCTCGCCGGTGCGGGTCTGGCCGTGTCGGCCGCCGTGGCGTTCGTGGTGCGCGAGCGGCTGGCCCGGTCCCCGGTCCTCCCGCTCGGCCTGCTGCGCTCCCGCGCCATGAGCGGCGCAGCCGGCATCGGCCTGCTGTTCAACTTCGGCTTCTACGGCATGGTGTTCACCGCCAGCCTGGAGTTCCAGCACGAGCGCGGCTACAGCGCCCTCGGCACCGGTCTCGCGCTGTTCCCGGCGGTGGCGATGACGATGTTCGCCTCCGTCCTGTCCGGGCGGCTCGCCCGCCGCACCGGCGACCGCCCGCTGGTGGTCTCCGGGATGCTGCTGGCCGCCCTGGGGCCGGCCGGCTGGGCCGCGGCGGGCGCCGACCCGGCCTACGCGCTGCTGGTGGCCCCGATGATGGCCGCGGGATTCGGCACGTCCTTCGCCCTCACCGGCTCGACCGCCACCGTGATGGGCGCCGCCCCCGCGGCGTACTCGGGGGCCGCCTCCGCCCTGTTCAACACCACCCGCCAGATCGGCAGCGCCACCGGCGTCGCCCTCGGCGGCAGCCTGCTCGCCTCCGCCGCCGACTACGGCACCGGCATCCGCACCAGCATGCTCATCGGGGCGCTCGCCTACCTGGCCGCCGCGGGCCTCGCGTGGCGCTGCGTGCCCGCGCGGCCCCGGCGGCCCGGCCGGGCCGGAAGGGTCGGCGCTCGTCAGCCCTGACGGCCGGTGACGGCCACCCGCTGCAACAGCCCCCAGGTGAACTCCGCGACGACCTCCCACCGGGCCCCCTGCGCGTCCGGCGCGGTGAACGCCAGCCCCCAGCGGGTCGGGGCCGAGCCCTGGAGGGGACGGGCCGGGGCGAAGGCGCGGGCCGCCTCGTCGACCGTGCAGGACCAGGGGGTGAGGTCGTCGAGCGTGCGCAGCTCGGGCCCCGCGGCGCCCGGGGCGCGGACCAGCCACTCGTTCCACACCACGCCGTTCGGGGCGGTCAGCACCTCGAAGCGCAGGTCCGGCCAGAGCGGTACGGGCCACAGCCAGGCCTCGCAGTCCAGGTCGCCGATCCGGCGGGCAGTACGGGACTCGGGTCCGCCCAGCACGGAGCGGTAGCGGGAAAGGGGCGCGCGGGACCGCGGGGAGCGGACCATCGCCTGCCAGCGCTTGTTGGCCTCGCGCATGGCCGCGAGGGAGGCCCCCAGCTCGTGACGGGCGTCCTCCACCAGGTCCGGGTTGTGGTCGGCCATGCGACGCAGCAGCACCAGCTGGAAGTCGAGCGGTGTGAAGGGGCTAGCGGGGCGCTTTCCGGAGGGCATGGGAACCATCGTCGCCCACCGGCGCGGTGCCCGGGCGGCGGCCGTCCGGGAGGAAGAGGACCGAGTTGACGTAGCGCGGGCCCCTGAGGAGCGGGGACGGCAGGACGCGGCGGAGCAGTCCGTGCGAGACGACGTGAGAGGCGCCCGCCTGATGGTCCTCCAGGGGGAAGTTCGCCAGCGGCACCCAGGTGTCGCCAGGCAGGACCCAGCCGTCGTAGCCGAGCAGGGACAGGTAGGTCACCACAGGGGCGACCGGCTGGATGCGGGACTCCAGCTCCACGAAGAGGGCTGGGCGGTCGCGGGCCAGCAGACCCGTCGCGCCGCGCAGGACAGCCGGCTCGTTGCCGTCCACGTCGATCTTGATGAAGCCGACGTTGCGCAGGCCCAGCTCGTCCAGCGTGACGCAGGGGACGTCCAGCGCCCGGCCGTGGATGTCGCGCCGCACCAGCGACGACACGCCCCGGTCGCCCGAATCGCCCGACGGCAGCCACAGGCGGGCGATGCCCGGGCGGTCCGAGGCCGCCGCACGGATCACCCGTACGTTCGGCGGGACGGCGGCGGCCAGCAGCCGGGCCAGATGGGGCACCGGTTCGATCGTCACCACATGCTCGGCCAGGCCGGACAGCCGGTGCGTCCAGGGCCCGTACCAGCCGCCGACGTCCACCGCAGTACCGCAGTGCGGCGGGCACAGCTCGGCGAGCCGCGCCAGCTCCGGTTCGAACCGGGGGTAGAGCGCCCGGGCCGTCGCCGCCACCAGGCGGGTGGGCAGGAAGGGAGCGAGGCGGGCGGCCAGGCTGGTCATGGGGCCATCCTCTGGAGAAGTTCCTCGTGCTCGTCGTCCGGGACCTGCTCGCCCGAGGACGGCAGCAGCTGCGGAATGCCGTCGACGATCGGATAGCGGCGGCGCAACCGCGGGTTGTACAGCGCCTCCTCCTGCCCGGCCTCCTCGGCCAGCAGATGCAGCGGGCCCTTGTCGAGCGGGCACGCCAGGATCTTCAGCAGCGGGTCGTCGGGCTTCATGGGGACGCCAACTCCTTGGCTGGTGCGGAGGGTCGGGGAGCGGGGTCGTGCTTCGGCATGGTCAGCAGCACGGCGACCGCCAGGGCCGTGCCCGCCACCCGCAGCGCGAGCCGCAGCGGCTCGTCCGGCAGGGCCTCGCCGAACGACAGCGTGCCGAGCACCGCCGTGAACAGACTGGTCACGGTCGTGCACACCGGCACGATCAGCGAGGCCCGGCAGCGCTGGAGCGCCGCCTGCGACATCACCAGGCCGAACACACCGGTGAACAGCAGCAGATACGGATACGGGGAGCCCAGCAGGTCCAGCACCGCACCGCCGATCCCGCTGGTCGTCAGATGGCTGGAGACCCCCTTGATGGCCAGCGAACTGACGCCGTACAGCAGGCCCACCGCCACGCCGTACTCGACGCCGGTCGTCGGCCGCCGGTGCCGGTTGCGGGCCCGCCGCTCGGCGGAGCCGTACAGCCACAGCCCGGCCGCCAGCGACGGCACGCACACCAGCAGGATCAACTGGTACGGCGCGTCCTGGCTGACGGTGTCCGAGCCCTCGCGCAGCGACAGCACCACCATCAGCAGCGCGAGCAGGATCGCGCCCAGCGCGTACCGCTCCCGGCCGCTGGTCTCCTCCCCGAGCAGCCGCGCCGACAGCAGCACGAGCAGCACGAGGCCGGAGACGAAGATGCCCTGCGCGGCGGCGATCGGGAGGGTGCGGTACACGACGAGCTGGGCGCCGAAACCGGCCGCGAGGGCGAGGGAGCCGCCGATCCACAGCGGGCTGCCGAGGACGAGGCGCAGCAGCCTGGCGGGCTGCCGGATCGTCACCTCGGGCAGGGCGGTGAGCGCCCGTTTCTCCAGCACGAAGCCCAGGCTGTACAGGGTGTTCGCCAGCAGGGCCGCGGCCACTCCCCACCACATGGGCTAGGTCCTCCTGGCGTGCAGCAGCAGGATCGACGCCAGCTGCGGCCGGGCACAGGCCAGCCGGTCCAGCGGCCGCAGCGGGCGCGGTACGCCGTGGAAGGGAGCGCCTTCGAGCGTCACGACCGTGAATCCGGACGCGGCGACGAACTCCCGCAGCGCGCGGGCGGTGTAGAGGCGCAGATGACCCACGACCTCCCGGCCCGGGCGGCCGTGGATGCCGCGCAGGCTGACCTCCGAGAAGACCGGCTGGACGCCGGCGAGCAGCAGGGCGCGGTTGTACCAGGCGGCCAGATTCGGCGTGGACAGCATCAGATGCCCGCCGGGCCGCAGGATCCGGCGGATCTCGTCGAGCGCCGCGTCCGGGTCGACGAGATGCTCGATCACCTCGCTGAACAGCACGGCGTCGGCCGACTCCGGCGCGAACGGCAGCCCGCCGCCGGTGAGTTCACCGCGGACCGCGTACGGGATGCGGGTGCGGGCGCGCCTCAGGGCGTCCTGGGACCAGTCGACGCCGATGACACGGTGGCCGGGGAGGAGCGGGGCCGCGGTGGCGGCGGCGGTGCCGTCCCCGCAGCCGATGTCGAGGATCGTCCGCGGCTTCGGGCCCGCCGGGCCGAGGGCAGCGGCCAGCATGCGGGCCTGGCGGAGGCTGCGAGGGGTGCCGGAGGCGACGGGCACGGCCGGGTTCTCGTAGAAGTCGCGCAGGTCGCGCGGCTGCACGGGGGAGGTCGTCACGGGCTCACCTCCGTGGTGTGGAGATAGTGCTCGAACAGGTCGCGGAGGTGGGCGCCGTCGCCGTGGCTGAGCAGGGCCCGGGACCAGC
The DNA here is from genome assembly GCF_009862985.1 of Streptomyces sp. SID5464. Lineage (NCBI taxonomy): Bacteria > Bacillati > Actinomycetota > Actinomycetes > Kitasatosporales > Streptomycetaceae > Streptomyces > Streptomyces sp. SID5464. Next base: position 262,311 of record NZ_WWIQ01000076.1, read on the forward strand.
GCAGGGCCAGGTGGAGGCGGCCGGCGGTGGAGGCGGTGGTCACGGTGAGGCCGCGCGGCATCCGGGCCGGCGCCGAGAACCAGACGGCGTGCGCGCGGCCCGTCTCCTCGCCGAAGTCCAGGGGGTACGGGATACGGCCGATGTTGCTGAGCAGGGTCGTCGACGTCCAGGGCGCGGCGGCCCGGCGCAGGGCGCGGGTGAGGGCGGCGCGGGCGGCGACCGGGGCCCAGGGGGCGGTGAGGAGGGCGGCGCCGTGGCCCAGTTGGGGGCGGGGCAGGGACTTGAGGGCGCGGGTGCGGGTGGCCGTGCGCTGCAGCAGGGCGGGCATGTCCGTGACGTCCAGCTCCGACGGCAGGAACGGTACTTCGACCAGGCGGGTGCCGTTGCCGATGGGCATCGTGGTGTCGCGGGGGCGGTCGTCGACGGGCATGGTGATGCGCAGGGGGCGGATGGGGGTCCCCCCGCTCGAGCGAAGCCGAGAGTGGGGGAGGGCGCCGTGCTCCCGGTTCCAGTGGGCGATGGTCAGGGCCGTGGTGACCATGAGCTGGTCGTTGACGGTGTAGGGGGAGCCCTTGGGGCGGTGCGGGAGGGGGAGCTCGGTGACGAGCATGCCGTTGCCGGGGGAGGGGTCGGGGGTGCCGGGCGCCACCCGTGCGGGGGGTGACCAGGCGGTGGGGATGTCCGGGGCTTGTTGCGGGGGTGCTGCAGGGGCGGGTGGGGGGTGCTGCGGGGGAGTTGTCCGTGCCGCCGTAGAGCTCTGCGGCGGTGGCGAGTATGCGGAGGCAGGCCGGACCGTCGAGGGCGGTGTGGTTGATGGTCAGGAAGAGGACCGAGTCCACCACTTCGAGCCGTATCGGCGGGGACATCGACAGGGGTGGTGCCTCCGTCAGCGCCCGGGTCCGGGCGTCCTGGAGCGCTCGCGGGCCCGCCGGGGCGAAGGTCACCACCTCCACGTCCGGCTCCGCCGTCAGCTCCCACTCGTAACGCCGCCGGTACCACGGCCCCCGGGCCTCCCGCATCAGGATCCGCGGGTGCCGGTGCAGGGCCTCCGTGAACGCCTTGCGCAGGCGGGTCTGGTCGACGGGCCCGGGGAGGTGGACCTCGATGTGGACCGTTTCCGGCTCCTCCTCCTGGAGGCAGTGCCGGGACACCTCGTCCACCACCGGGAACGGGACGCGTACCGGTGTCGTCATGCGGGCTCGTTCCTCCCCCCAGCGGGCTCGTGCAGGCTTACCAGTCCTGCGAACAGGCCGATCAGCGCCAGCAGTTGGGCTGTCCGGCCGAACGCGCCCGCGCCCGCCCCCACCGGCTCCCCGGCCCCGATCGCGGCAGCGACCCCCGCTCCGGCCAGCGCCACGAACGCGATCGGCACCAGCAGCGCGTGCCGCCTGGCCGCGAGCAGCGCCAGTGCCGGGACCAGCAGCGCGAACCAGCCCGCGATCACCGCACCGACCAGCGTCAGCGCCACCGTGCCGAGCCACAGGCCGGGCAGCGGCGGGGCGGGTTGCGGTGCGTCGGGATTGGGGGCGCGGCGGCGCCAGAGCGCCAGGCCCAGCAGCACCGCGATGCCGGCGCCGCTGCCGATCAGCCCGGCGTCGTACGTGGTGGCCGGTTCGTAGGACAGCTTGACCGTGCCGCCCGCCCCGGCCGGGATCCGCCAGCCCTGCTGCCAGCCGTCGAGCCGCAACGGGGTGAGCTCCTTGCCGTCGAGGGTGGCCTTCCAGCCGTCGTTGAAGTTCTCGTACGTCGTCAGGTACGAGGCCGCGCCCGAGCCGACCGTCACCTCGCGCCGGTCGCCCAGCCAGTCGCGGACCCGCAGCTCACGCCCGGCCGCGGCGGCCTCCGGGACCGTCCCGCGGGTCAGGGTGACGTCCGTCAGCGCGAGCGGGCCGGCATCGCCGCCCTCCAGCCGGTGGTCGCCCGAGGGCAGTTCCACCTCGGTGTCCGCCCGGCCCTGCCGGCAGAGCGTCACCTCGACGGACCGCCGTTCCACCAGGTCCCTCACGGTGCCCTTCGCGGTCGTCTGGTAGAGCTCGCCGTCCAGCGCCACGTCGGGCCCCTTCCCACATGGCAGTGAGAACTTCCGGGTGCCGTCCGGCTGTGGGGTGCGGTACTGGTCGAGGGAGGGGATGTACGCCTCCGTGAGGCCCACGGGGAGGCGCAGATCCTCGTCGGCGACCGGGTTGTGCAGGGTCAGCGGGGCGGTCTCGGTGATCGTGATGTCGAGCCGGTCCGTGGTGATCGGCGGGAAGCGGACCCAGCCGTTCTCCTCGACGCCGGCGATCGTCGCGCCGTCCGGGGAGCTGATGTGCACCTGGGAGGCGCGGGTGGACAGGCCGCCCGCGGGGGCCAGCACCAGTTCGCCGACCGGCTGCTTGCCCTCCCAGCGCAGATGGATCGTCGGCCGGTCGCCCGCGATCCACGCCGTCGTCAGGTCGCCGTCGGTGAGGTTGCGTGCGGCGAGGCCCGCGCCGAGGCTCGCCGTGGAGTCGGCCGTGGCGACGATCCGGGACTGCTGCTCGGGCGCGACCTCGTACAGCAGCCGGTCGAGTTCCTCGCCCGGCACCGGCACCGCGCTCGCCGTCACCTCGTACGTCCCGGCGGCCGGTGTCGTGAAGCGGCGGTGCAGGCCGGCCTCGGTGCCGGTCGCGGAGAGGCCGGTCGGGTCGGAGGTCCGGTGCAGGGAGACGACCGTGGCGTCCGAGGTCGCGTCGGCGGCGTCCGTCGGGAGCCGCAGCAGCCGCGTCACCTGCACGTCCGGCAGGTCGATCTCGGAGAAGCCCGCGCCCGTGAGCCCGGCCCGGCGCTCCACCGAGTCCACGATCGTCAGCTTCATCCACCGCGTGCCGCCCTCGGGCGCCTTGACGCTCTGCGCCGTGCCGTTCGGCCGGAGGAAGCTCGTCCGCTCGCCCTTCTCCGTCTCCACCCGCACCTTGGTCGCCGCCGCCCGCACGCTCTCCTGCGGCAGCGGCGTGACCTTGAAGGCGGACGGCATGTCGTAGGAGCCGGTGAAGCCGATGCGCAGCCACTGCCCGTCCGGCGTGTCCGGCGCGCCCTCCGTCCACGCGGTGTCCGGGTTGCCGTCGAAGGCGTTCACCGGGTCGAACTGCGGCAGGTGGAACAGCCAGTTGCCGTACGAGGAGGCCGTCACCGAACGGGCGCCGCGCAGTTCGGCAACTGTCTGGTGACCCGCGCCCTCGGTCGGCAGGATCTGGCGCGGCTTCTCGCCCGCGTCCTGCTGGGCGCCCGGCGCGTTGCGCTCGTCGCGCGTGTACGTGTACGACGTACCGGCGTTGACCAGGCCGAACCGGGTGTCCGCGCGCCGCATCCCGTCGCCCACCACCTGCACCGCCGGGGTGCCGAGCCCCGGGTGGTTGTCACCCGTCAGGACGGTCGCCCGCCCGCGCAGCCGCGTCGCCAGCGGCAGCAGCGCCTCCGGGCCACCGGACACCACGGCCGTGTCGGAGACCGGCATGAGTCCCGCCTGCCCGGGCCGGAGCACCTCTTGCCCGGCCGGCCGGTAGATCTCCACCGCCCGCTGCCGCGGGTACAGCCCCTCGACCTGGAGCGGGGCGTCCTGCGCGATCCGCCCGCCGGTCATCACCGGACCCAGCCCCGTCACCCGCTCGTACCCCGACTGTTCGAGGGTGCGCTTGACGGTCGCGGTCGGCACATGGCCGATCTGGTCCGGATCGAGATCATTGCGTACGACGACGTAGTACAGTCCGGCTCGGCTCAAGTAGTCGGCCAGGCCCGGGACTTCGGCACCCGACATCAGCGCCTGCTCGACCGCGTCCATCGCGCGCCGGTTGCCGGGCGTGCCGAACGGGACGTAGTCGCGCTGGGCCCAGCGCGACTCGGCGAGCACGTCGAGCGGCTGGTCGATGGGCGAGCCCCAGGTGTAGATGCCGTGCGCGGTCGCCGGGACGACCAGGGCGCGCGAGTCGGGCGAGTACTTCTCCAGCCAGTCGGCCGTGGCCTGCCAGTAGGCGGGGAGCTTCTGGAAGGAACCCGGGTTGAGGATCGAGCCGTTGAGGTACGGCCACAGCAGCCCCGGCAGGATCAGCACCGAGGCGACCAGCGGGGCGAAGCGCCGGCCGCGCACCGGGCGGGCCCCGCGTGGCTCGGCCGCGACGCCCACCAGATGGGCCAGGCCCAGCACGAATGCCAGCGCCAGGCCCGTCTGGAACTTGTAGATGTTCCGGAACGGCGACAGCCACCCGTCCAGCCAGCCCTGCACGACCCCGTGGAACGGCGCCCCGAACGCGCCGCCGTACCCGGCGAGCAGCACCAGCGCCGCGACGAGCACCGTCAGCACGAGCCACCGCCGCTCGGGCATGTCCCGCCGGGCGAGTCCGGCCAGACCGAGCCCGGCCGCGAGCGCCGAGCACACGATCACGACGACCGACGAGGCCACGGCCCACCCCGCGGGCAGCCACGCCTCACCGAAGTGCAGATAGGCGACCCAGTTCCCGGCGCCGCGCAGCGCCTCGGTCGCCGACATGGTGTCCGTCGTCGTCTGCGACGTCTCTATGTAGGGCAGGAAGTTCTCGCCGTAGACCCCGAGCAGCAGCAGCGGCACCCACCACCAGGCCGTCACGACGAGCACGGCCGGGGCCCACCAGGCGATCAGCTTGCGCTGCCGTGGCCCGGGGGGCCGGGACAGCAGATACAGCCCGACCGGCAGCAGGGACGCCAGGGTCGCCGAGGCGTTCACGCCGCCCATGAACGGCACCAGCAGCGCCGACCGCAGGGCCGCGACCCGGGCGGCGTACCGCTCGTTCGTCAGCGGCAGCAGCACCCAGGGCAGGAACGCGCCGGGCAGCGCGGCGGCCGACGTCGACCCGATCACGGTGGTGAACACCGGCCACAGCGCATACGCCACGGCCCCCAGCAGCCGGGACGCGCCACTGCCCACCCGCAGCCGCTCGGCCAGCCGCAGCGCACCCCAGAAGGCGACCGACACGACGATCGACAGCCACAGCCGCTCGGCCAGCCACACCGGCAACCGCACGAGGTCGCACAGCCAGTAGAACGGCAGCATCGGCCACAGATAGCCGACGTACTGGTCCTGGATCCCGCCGAACCCGGCCCGGTCGTGCCACAACTGCCCCAGGTCGGCGAGGAACTGACCCGGGTCGACCGTCACACCGAGCTTGGTGTCGAAGGTCTGCCGTCCCGGCCGCACCACCAGGAACAGCACGAACACCACGGCCCAGAAACCCAGCAGCCAGCGCCGCGACCGCGGGCCCTCGGGCGGACCCGCCGCGGTCGCGGTGGTGGGGACGGCTGCCGGTGGAGGAGCCTGGACCGTGGTTGTCATGTAGGACACCGCCGCAGGATGAGGAGGAGGTTCCAGGTGGCGAACTCGCGGATGCCGGGCGCCTTGACGACGGTTTCCGCGAGGAACGGCCAGTAGCGGGAGCGCGCGGAGACGACCGTGACGTCGTCCCGGGCGCGCACCTGCCGCAGGGTGGATCCGATGTGCACCGCGAACAGGTTCTCGCCGAGCGTGTGCTTGGCGGGCCTGCCGGTCCGCCGCAGATAGCGGGCCCGGGCCCGCTCGGCACCGAAGTAGTGCCACGGGGCCCACTCGTGCCCGCCCCACGGCGACAGCCAGTTGGTGAACGACACGTAGATCAGCCCGCCGGGCCGCGTCACCCGGGCCAGCTCGCTCAGGAACGTCTCCGGGTCGGCCACGTGCTCCAGCACGTTCGAGGAGAACGTGACGTCCGCGATGCCGTCCCGGAGGGGCAGGAGGTATCCGTCTGCCACGACGGCCGAGTCGGGGGGTTTCTCACCGAGTTCGGCCAGGTCCGGTTCGAAGAGGAACGCTTGCGCTCCGCGCCGGCGGAACTCCTCGGTGAAGTAGCCGCTGCCGCCGCCGACGTCGACGACGGTACGTCCGGCGACGGGCCCGTCGTATGCCTCGACCTGGTCGACCGCGTCCCGGGCGAGCAACGCATAGCAGGCGTCGGGATCGTCCTGCTCGTGGAGGAAGGCACGGAACAGGGCAAGAGATCTACGAAACGAGGGGTCGTGTCGATAGGGGCGCGGTGCTGTGACATGTGCGGCTCCGCCGCGTGGGCGCTTCGGCGGTATCACGGAGCCCAGCCCCTCACCGCCTCCGCGGCAACCACACGGAACTGCCGCACAGTCCGATCCCACCGAAACTTCGCCGCCCGCTCCCGCGCGGCCTTGCCCATCAGCTCCCGCCGACGCCCGGACAACGCGAGCGCACACCACGCCGCCGCGAACGACGACTCACCGCGCGCCAGAACCCCGGTCTCACCATCCACCACGGAGTCCTTGAGCCCCGGCACGTCGAACGCCACGGCCGGCGTCTCCCGTGCCGCGGCCTCCGTCACGACCAGACCCCATCCCTCCACGGCCGAGGGATGCAGCAGCAACCATGCAGCGCACAACAGCCGATGCTTCTCCGCCTCCGACACGTACCCGGTGAACTCCACACCGGGCCCGGCGAGTTGCTCCAGCCTTCCGCGCTCGGGGCCGTCCCCGACGATGACCAGCCGCCCGCCGGTGACGGGCCGCACCCGCTCCCACAACCGCAGCAGCAGATCGATCCGCTTGTACTCGACCAGCCGGCCGACGGCGACGAACAACGGCTCGGGGGACCGCTCGGCCCGCGGCCCCGGCTCCTCGACCCCGTTGTGCACGACCCGGATCCGGTCCCGCTCCACGCCGATCGCGCGCAGCGCGTGCGCGGTGGAGGAGGACACCGCGACCAGCAGACTCCGCTGCTGCGCCCCGGTCAGCGCCCAGTGCTCCAGTCTTCGGCCGAGCCGCGCGGCCGGCGCCAGCGGCCCGCCGAAGCGCATCTTCCACAGATCCGTATGGACGTGGTTGACCAGGCACAGCGTGGGTCCGGAGTGCCACAGCGGCGCCAGGTACGGCATGCCGTTGCACACCTCGACCAGCAGGTCGCAGTCGCCGACCTGGCGGGCGAAGGCCGACCGGGCGCGCAGATAGTGCCCGTACGGGCCGCCCGCCGACACGACCCGGTAGTCACGGAAGGACGCGGGGCCCCCGCACAGCAGGGTCACCTGGTGGCCGAGCCGGGTCAGGCCGTCGGCGAGCTTGTCGACCAGCAGCTCGGAGCCGCCGGCGGACGGGTTGTCCAGATCGCGATGGGCGAGGAAGACGATCCGGCACGGATGTGGGGGGAGTGCCGGAAGGTGCTGCGGCGCGCTGGGGGACGCGGCGCGCAGCTGGGACGGTACGTGCTGGGGCATGGGTGCTCCAACTCGTCTCGGGGTGCGGAACTCAGCGTGGGGGAGGTGTGGCTCTGGGGGGTCTGGCTGTGGGGGGCCTGAGCCCTTCCTGGGAGGGGAGTGTGGACGGGTTGTGCTCGGGTGGGGTTGGACAGTTTTCGCCCGGACGTTCTCGACGGCTACTCACCGGCGTGACAATTTCGGGCTTTGTTGGAGCTGACGTCACATCACATCGTGAGGGTGGGCTGGGGCGTACTGGGCGTATCGGACGGAGTGGGCTGCTCCGGCTCCTTCCGCCCACGCGCCACCAGAACGCCACCCACCGCTGCGAGCACCACACCCGCCACACCGGCCCCGATCGGCAACGTCGTGCCCACCAGGCGCAGTTGACCGCTGTCCCGCTTCGCCTGCCGCACGGCCTCCTTCTGTGTCGCGGTCGTGAACGAGATCTTCCGGCTGTCCAGCAGCACCGCCGCGTCCTTCTTCCCGCCCGGCGCCCGCAGCGTCCGCTTCGGTCCGGTCTGCGCGTAGATCACCCGGCCGGTGGCCTGGTCGACGACCAGCTCGAAGCCGTGGTTGGAGTACCACTCCTCGGCCAGCACCTGCGGCCGCTCCGGCTGGTCGACGAGGCTGCCGGGCACCATCCGCGTGCCGGTCCTCGTCGGCGCCACGGAGCCGGTGAACTTGTAGCCCGTGTAGCCCTGTATTTTCTCGGTGCCCCGGTAGCGCAGGACGACCGTGTCGCCGAGGGTGTTGTCCCACCACTGGTACGAGCGTTTCTGCACGTCGAAGGGGAACTTCAGATAGGCCTCGCCCTCGATGTACGGCTTCTCGCCGCAGCAGTGCACGGGCCGGGTGGTCTTCCGGTCCATCACCCAGCGGTGGGGGACGAAGTCCAGCGCGTCGTGCGGGTCGGCGGCCGGCAGCGAGTTGTCGGTGTCGACCGTGGTCGTCACGTCCCAGACGGCGTTGCCGCTGCGTTCGCTGTCCTCGACGTTGCCCCGCACCCGCTGGGTCACCGTGATCTTCCGGTCGGGCACCGTCTCGATCCGGTCAGTGTCGAAGACGCTGCCCCGGCCGGTGTAGACGGCGGTCGTGTCGATGTCGATCGGGTTCACCGCGGCACGCGGCTGGACGTACCAGGCGAGCAGTGGCGCCAGCACCAGCAGGAACGTGCCGAGACCCAGCAGGACCAGGGAAAAGGGAGAGGTTGTACGGCGCATCCGGGCACTCCAGTGGCTTGGGACGGCTCGACGTACGAGAGGGCCGGCACGGCGGAGAGAACAGCGCGTGCGGCTGGGCCGGGAACCGTAGGCCGCTCTTGACGGGGTGTCAATGCTTGTCGACACTGGGCGCGACAGGCAGGGACGGGGTGCCGGGGTGGGGACGACCTCCGGACGATCTCCGGACGAATCCGGACAGAGAGGCTGACCCTGCGATGTCCAGACTGCTCGCTGCCGCGCTGACCGTCGCGCTCGCCGCCGCCCTCGCCGTGGGCGCCGCGCTGGGCGTGGTCGCGCTGCTCGAAGCCACACCCGACCAGCCGAACACCCCCCTGATCACGTACGAACAAGCCGGCCAGGGGAGTTGAGCCGGTGACGGCCGCCCGCACCGGAACCGTCACGACACGCTCGGCCTGGCACGACGTACCGCGCTTCCAGGTACGCCGGTTCGCGGCGATCGCCATGGCCGAGGCGCCCGCGCTCGCGGAGGAGATCCTCTGCGAGATCCAGCGCGAATACCCCCATCTGCCCGTCGTCCTCGACGACTCCGGCGAGCCCATGGCCCTGGTCGGCATCCGCCGCGCCATCGAGGTCTTCGTGCAGCATCTGGAGCACTCGGAGGGCCGGCCCACCGTCCCGCCCGGTGTCTTCCAGGACTTCGGCCGCGGGGAGGGCCTCAACGGCCGCTCGCTCGACTCCCTCCAGGCCATCTACCGCATGGGCGTACGCCTGGCCTGGAGACGCTTCGCCGACATCGGCCAGCGCGTGGAGATCCCGCCCCCGGCGATGTACGAACTCGTCGACGCGGGCTACGAGTACCTGGACGGCCTGGTCGACCAGTCCGTACGCGGCTACGCCGAGGCCGCGGCCCGCCAGGCCGGGGAACGCCTGCGCCTCCAGCGCCGCCTGATGGAGCTGCTGCTGGCCGAGCACCACCGCGGCGACCCCGCCGAGGCCCTGACCGAACGGGCCGCCCGGATCGGCTGGCCCTTGCCCGAGAAGGTCGCGGTCGGCGTCCTGCTGCGTCCCGCCCGGGAGGCCATGGCCCCCGCGGTCGGGCAGGGCGTGCTGCTCGACATGGAGTACGAGCAGCCCCGCATGGTCGTGCCCGAACCGGACGCGGCGGGCCGCCCCGAGCTCCTGCACCGGGCCCTGGCCGGCTGGTCCGGCGCGATCGGCCCGCCGGTCCCGCTCACCGACGCGGCGAAGTCGCTGCGCTGGGCCGAGGCCGCCGTACGCCTCATGGAGCGGGACCTGCTCCCCTCGGGCGAGGTCCTCTACTGCACGGAGCACACCGAGGCGCTGGTCCTCCTCCAGCCCGAGGAACTGATCGACGACCTGGCCCTGAGGTGCCTGGCCCCCCTGACCCACTGCGGCCCCACCCACGGCCGCCGCCTCGCGGAAACCCTCCTGGCCTGGCTGGAGACCCGAGGTGGAGCACCCGAGGTCGCGGCCCGGCTCGGCGTCCACCCCCAGACGGTCCGCTACCGGCTCCGCCAGATCCGGGAACTGTGGGGCGACGAGATCGACGACCCCGACCGCCGCTTCGAACTGGAACTGGTACTGCGGGCGCAGCGGCTGCGGGGGGAGTTGGGGGCGGTGCGGGGGCGGCGGTGAGCGGGGCCGGCGCACCGGGCGAAGCTCACGGCCACCGCACTGTCACACCGCGGCCCGCTCCTTCGCCGCGGCCCGCCCGGATGCCGGAGCGTCCAGGTGGGCCACCACCGAGGTGTAGAACCGGTGCACGGCGTCGTCGACGCTGCGGATGAAGCCGGACTCGGCGTTGCCCCGGCCGCTGCCCATGCCCTTGAAGAGGGACAGCCGGAACCCGGTGATCCGCAGGTTGCTCTCCTTGGGCAGCAGTTGCACGCTGCCGTCGGCGGCGACGGGGTTGTTGTAGAAGTAGAAGTCGGCGTCGCTGCGGACCTTGCCGTTCGCGTCCAGCAGCAGCACGGAAACGTCGGCGTCGCCCTCACCGGTCGGACTGGACCAGCCCAGGCTGACGATCGCGGAACCGACGTTCTCGCTCAGGGCCGTCAAAGAGACGTTCGAGCCCATGGTCATGTCGTGCACAGAGTTCCCCCACCCTTGCGACACCTGTGACGTGCCGCACACTGGGCACTCTAATGTGCACGCAACGTGCTCGTGGTGTGCTCGTGGGTTTCCGCCCGCGGTGCCGCTGCCCATTGCCCGGGCAAACCTCTATGGCTAGCCTGTGTTCGTCATGCCGATCGCCTGTTGATATCTCGAACGGTGATATCTCGAACACAGGCGCCTGAGACATATAGGGAGGGGGCCGGTCGTGGGACGCCTCGTACCAGCCGTGACCCGGGCTCTCGACATTCTGGAGCTCTTCCTCGACGGGGACGGGACGCTCTCCGCCCCCGACATCGTGCGCAAGCTCCAGCTGCCGCGCACGACCGTGCACGAGCTGGTGACCACGCTCGCCGCCCGGAAGTACATCGTCCCGGTGCCGGGCCAGCCCGGACGCTACCGGCTCGGTGTGCGCCCGTACCAGCTCGGCGCCCGTTACGCGGAGCAGCTCGACCTCGCGGCCGAGGGCCAGCTCGTCGCCCGGTCCGTCGCCGAGACCTGCGACGAGACGGTGCACGTGGCGATCCTCGAGGACACGGACGTCATCTACATCGCCAAGGTCGACTCCACGCACGCCGTGCGGATGGTGTCGGCGGCCGGGCGCAGGCTGCCCGCCCACTGCACGTCCGTCGGCAAGATGCTGCTGGCCTCCCTTCCTGAGCACGAGCTCGCCGCGCGGATTCCCGACGGCGCCGAGCTGGTCGCGATGACCCCCAACAGCATCACCGACCCGGCGGTCCTGCGCGAGACCCTGGCCGAGATCCGTGAGCGGGGCCTCGCGGTCGAGAACCGCGAGTCCAACCCGGACGTGAGCTGCGTGGCCGCGCCGGTCCGCGACCGCACCGGTCAGGTCGTCGCCGCCCTGTCGATCTCCGTGCCCATGATCCGCTGGAGCGAGGAGCGCCGCGCCGAGCTGGAGCAGCTCGCCGCGAAGGGTGCCGCCGAGCTGTCCGAGCACCTCGGTCACCGGAGCATGGCATGACGACGACGCCGTACGAGGTCGCCGTGCGGGCCGAGGCCGAGCTCGGCGAGGGCCCGACCTGGGACGCGGCGGCCGGCCGGCTCCTCTGGATCGACATCCTCGGCTGCCGGGTGCACACGTACGACCCGGCCACCGGGCGCCGCACGGTCCGCCGGACGGAGCAGCACGTGGGTGCGGTCAAGCCGCGGGCCGGGGGCGGACTCGTGCTGAACCTGCGCGACGGAATCGGTCTTCTCGACCCCTCCGACGACGGCTTTCGCTGGCTGCACCACGAGCCCGTGCCCGGCCGCCGCGCCAACGACGCCGCCGTCGCGCCCGACGGTGCGCTGTGGGCCGGCACGATGCGGTACGACGAGGCGCCGGGGGGCGGCACGCTGTCCCGCGTCACCGGTGACGGCACGGTCGGCCTCGTGCTCGACGACGTGGCCGTCAGCAACGGCACGGGGTGGAGCCCCGACGGGCGGCTCATGTACTACATCGACTCCCCGACCCGGCGCGTCGACGTCTTCGACTACGCGGAGGGGCGGGTCTCCGGGCGGCGCACCCTCGTCGAGATCGAGGACGGGGCGGGCTTTCCCGACGGGCTGACCGTGGATGCCGACGGGTGTGTGTGGGTCGCGCTGTGGCAGGGCGCGGCGGTACGGCGGTACACGCCGGAGGGGCGGCTGGACCGGGTGATCGAGTTGCCCGTGCCGTTGGTGACGGCCTGCGCGTTCGGTGGGGCCGGGATGAGTGATCTGTACATCACCACGGCTCGGACGGGGTTGACGGAGCCGCCCGCGTTGGCGGGGTCGCTGTTCGTGGCGCCGGGGGCGGGCAAGGGCCTGGCCCAGCCCGCGTTCGACGGCTGACCGAGGGCAGGGGCACGAGCGGGCGACGGCCGGGTCCCGGGACGCCCGCACGTGAGTACGCCGACGGGGCGCGGACCGGCCCGGACCGGAGCGCCCCCTGGCTCAGCGTCCCGACCGGTCCAGCCGTCGCAGGATCGCCCGCTCGTCCTCCGTCAGTGGCGCCCCCACCGCCGCCGGCATCGGCGGCCCGCTCAGCGTCGCCAGTACCGTCGAGGGCCGCAGCAGCCGCGTCGGCCCCGTCGTCATGCTCATCACGTCCCAGACCGCCGACGCCGCCGTGTACGAGCCGGTCGCCGTGCGGATCATGCGGCGGGTGTAGGCGGTGACCAGACGGTCGGCGACCCCGGGCGAGCCGCCGCGCGTCCCGGGGTACCAGACGTCCTGACTCACCGCCATCGTCCACGCGGCCTCCACCGGCCTGGCCGCCCGCCGTTGCACGCGCCGGGCGAGCCCGGGCGCGTCGAGGCCGGACCGCCGCAGCTCGCGGTCCAGCTCCCGGGCGCCCAGCGCGGCCACCGACATGCCCTGCCCGTAGGCGGGGTTGAACGTGGCCAGTGCGTCACCGAGGACGACGAGGCGCTCGGGCCAGGAGCGCACCTTCTCCAGGTAGCGGCGGTGATTGCTGGTGCTGCGGCTGACATGGACGTCGGTGAGCGGTTCAGCGCCGGAGATCAGCCGGCCCACGATGGGGTCGGGCAGGTCCAGGGTGTACCGGAGGAACGCGTCCGGGTCGGACGGCGGTTCGCCACCGCCCCGCGTGCCGGCGAGGCTGACCATCCAGCGGTCGCCCTCGATCGGCAGCACCATGCCGCTGCGGCCGGGCCGTCCCTGATACGGATCGGCCTGCACGATGGTCAGGGGGAAACGCCCGGCCCCCTCGGGAGTGCGGTAGAGACGGGAGGCGTTCACCAGGCCGGCGTCCACCGTCTTCTCGCGCACGTCGTCGACGCCCAGCCCCGCCAGCCAGGTCACGATCCGCGAGCCACGTCCGCTCGCGTCCACCACGAAGTCGGCGGCGAGTTCCTCCTCCCCGGCCGCGGTCGAGACGCGGACCCCGGTCACCCGCTGCCGCGACCCCGTCAGCTCCAGCACCCCCGCCTTGCGGATCACCACTCCGGTGTTGTCCAGCACGGCCCCCCGCACTGCCCAGTCGAGCAGTGCCCGGGTGCAGGTCAGCATCCGCGGTCCGGGTTGGCGCCAGCGTCGGAACCAGCCCTCGGGTGTGAGGGCGACCATGCCCGAGCCGAGCGGTATCTCGTGCGCGCCGGCGGCGAGCAGGTGCTTGCGCATGCTGACGCCCGGCACCAGGTCCTCCATGGGGGCCAGGCCGCCGGCCATGAGGAGATGCGCGTGACGTCCCTGTGGCAGGCCCTTGCGGTGCTCCGGCCCCTCGGGCAGGTCGTCGCGGTCGAGCACGACCACCTCGTCCGCGACGGCGGACAGGGCCGCCGCGGCCAGCATGCCGGCCAGACCCGCACCGATGACGACAGCTCTACGCGACATGCGACTCCTCGCACTCAGCCATGAAGGCTCCTTCGCCCTGCGGGCATTCCCCGACGTCCGGCCACGGCCGTGCAGCCCCCAACACCGTGCGCCGGCACCGGTTTCGAGCCGTGCGGGCCTCGTCCCGGACGGCTCTCACCGTACCTTCACGCACCGTGCGCGCGGCTCCCCGTGCGGGGCCCGTCGAAAATCGGCCGGGTGGCCCCAGGGATGTGGTCAGCCGTTGAGCGACGTGCTTCCTCCGTGTGGTCCCGCGCCAGGGCGCGGATCGCCCGGAGGTCCTCCGTGCGGCGCAGGGCCCGGGACAAGGCGCCGATCTCGCGCAGCAGCTCCGTGGTGTCATGGGCACCGGTGCCGTCGTCCTCCGGTGTCCGGGTCCCGGCGTCGGCCGCGTCCTGGATCGCCGCGGTGGCGGCGAACACCTTCGCCAGTCCGGGCGGGTGGCCGAGGGCGAGGGCGGCGTCGTGGAACCGTTCGCGCCGGTCATCGTCGATGTGCCGGGCGAGCGGCAGCAGCACGTCGCGGATGAACGTCTCCCGGCGGACCAGTCGCAGCTCCGGCGTCGCACGCAGCAGGAACGGAACCCCTCCGCCGTTGACCGTCTTCATCAGCAGGTACAGCGGCCGCAGCTCGTGGTGGGCGAGCCGGACGTGCCAGCGGCCGTGCAGGTACTGCCCGGCGTGCGGGAGGATGAAGCCGATCGCGATGAGCACGGCGGACAGGCAGGCGAGCGGCGGGGCGACGGCCGTGCTCAGCCAGTCCACGTTCCGTCCGGACCAACGGGCCACCACGGCACCGATCTTGGCGGCGTCGAAGAGCAACTGCGCCGTGTAGCCGACGCCGAGGAACTTCAGCCCCCAGCGCAGCAGCGAGTCGAGTCCGTCCGTGCGCACCCAGTTCCAGATCAGCCCGTTGGTGACCAGTGCGGCCGCGGTGTGCGCGAGCAGGTAGAGCACGATCAGTTCGCGCATGTACGGCGTGTTCGCGTAGTACGTGTCGAGATCCCGCAGCCGCTCCACCGGCACGTCCGCGAGGGCGAACAGCACCCACATGGCGACGATCACGCCCGAATAGACCGTCACGACCCCGCGCATCGCGCGCCGGGTGCGGTCCGAGCGGTCGGACGGGCCGTTGCGCCAGGAGATGATCAGCAACAGGCAGAAGGCGCAGAACGCGGTGAGCAGCGAGTAGACCCAGGGGCCGGAGAAGTTCGCCACCCCGGTGAGCCGGTTGACCCGCGCGATCGTCGACGGCGCCACGAAGACGAACACCGCGCAGGCGAGCAGCAGCAGCCCGCCGACCGCGCGCAGCATCGGGTCCTTCCAGAGCCGGATGATGCTGGGCAGCTTGATGGCCAGGGCGGCGGCCAGGACCCCCGCGGGGATCCACCAGAAGTTCGGATAGAACTGGTTGACGAACTCGACCGGGGTCAGCGCCACCGTCGTCACGGTGCCGCACCTCCTCGCGGCCCCCGGTAGTACAGCGACCGCTGCACGGGTTCGAGGGGCGCGTCCGGTCCGCGCCCGCCCGGCAGCAGCGCGCGGCACCCTGCCGCCAGCCGATGTCCGAAGGCGTCGGCATCGGCCTCGTCCCGTTCCCGGGATCCGTTGCGGGCGGCCACCGCCAGTGCGGCGTCGTCCCACCCCGGCCGGTCGGCGAATGCGTGGGCCGCCGCCGCACCCGCCTCGTGGTGATGCGCGTGCCCCGCGTGCAGGTGCCACAGCTCATGCCCGAGGATGACCAGTTGCTGCACCGCCTCGGCCCGCTCCTCGACGATGACCAGGTCGAAGTCCTGGAACTCCACCCACAGCCCGGTCACTTCGATCTCGTCGGGGAACCGCTCGAAACGCAGCTCGACGGGACGCCCGCCCCGCCGTGCGCTCATCTCCTCGCACAGCGCCCGGCACAACGACCGTACGCCGACCGGGACCTGCTCCCTCGCCCGGACCGCGGCGGCGAGCTCGGCGGCCAGGCCACGCATGGCGGAGCCCCTCCGCGACCGCCTCAGCGCGGCCGTGACTCGGGCGGCCCTGACCCGCGCGCCCGCGATGCCCATCGCTCCCCCTTCTCACCGTCGGCCGACGGCTTGGCAGCGGGTCCGAGACTACGCGCCCGAAAGTGTGCGCGTCATGCGATCCGATGTCCGTAGTTCAACGGGGAACGACCGAACTCGCCCAAAAGTCCCACCCGAACTTCCCGCCCGACCCATTGACGTGCAGGCGCTTCGAACTTACGGTCCCGTTCGAAGTTACGAGCGTCATTCGGGGTATCGAACAGTAAGGGCAGGGCATGGGACGACCTGGCCTGAATCGCAGGCAGCTTCTCGGCGGGCTCGGCGGGCTCACCGTCGGGGGCAGCTTCGGCTTCGCCGCACTCGGCACCGGAGCCGACGCACTCGCCTCGGACGCGAACACGCGCGTGCGGTACTGGAACCTCTTCAGCGGCGGCGACGGCTACAACATGATCGCGATGCTGAACTCCTTCCGTAAGGACCACCCGGCCATCGCGGTCAAGGACTCCACCCTCCAGTGGGGCAGCCCCTTCTACACCAAGCTCGCCATGGCCGCCGCGGGCAATCGCGCACCCGACCTCGGCGTCATGCACATGGGCCGGGTCACCGGCTTCTCGCCCGGCCGCCTCCTGGACGCCTGGGACGTCGACCTGCTCGCCGAGTACGGCGTACGGCAGCAGGACTTCAACCCCCGGTTGTGGAATCGCGGCGTCATCGACGGCAAGCTCTACGCCGTCCCCCTCGACATCCACGTCCAGCTCTGCTTCTACCGCAAGGACGTGCTGAAGAAGGCGGGGCTGCTCGGCGACGACGGCCGGATCGTGCCCGTGACGTCGACCGGAGAGTGGTTCGACGTCCTCAAGGAGGCCAAGAAGGCCACCAAGAAGGGGCTGCAGACCATCGGCATGTGGAGCAGTGACCAGAACTTCCAGTGGTGGTTCTTCGTCGCCTTCTACACCCAGCTCGGCGGCACCTGGTTCAACGACGCCGACACCGAGGTCACCTTCGACACCGACAAGGCCGCCCAGGTCCTGGAGTTCCTGCGCCGGCACATCACCGACGGGTACGCCGACCCGAGCTTCGCGGGCCTCGCGAGCGCCGAACAGTTCGTCAACGGCTCGCCCTTCGTCTGGGAGGGCAACTGGTCGGTGCCGGTCTACGACACCGCGAAGATCGACTACGGCGCCACCCCGCTGCCGCCCGTCTTCGGCGGACCGGCCACCCACGCCGAGTCGCACGCCTTCGTCCTGCCGCACCAGTCCGACCGCGGCGGCCCCGCCAACGAGGGCGCCCACCGACTCGCCGCCTACATCGTCCGGCACGCCCGGCAGTGGGCGCTCGGCGGCCACATCCCCGCCTACCGGCCGGTCCTGTCCACGGCCGCGTACCAGAAGATGAGTCCCCAGAACGAGTACGTCTCGGCCATGGACCACCAGGCCACCGAGCCCAAGGTGTGGTTCGCCGGCTCCACCGGCATCCTCGCCCAGCGCGTCGGCCCCGTCGTCGTCTCGTCCACGATGGGCTCCGCCAGGCCGGAGACCGCCGCCCGCCGGATGAAGGGCGAGCTCACCAGGCTGCTCGCGACGAAGAACCCCATGGACGGCAAGACCGCCGCACAGGGAGGTGCGGTCGCATGACCACCAGCGCCCAGACCGTCATCGCACCCGTGCGCGCGGGGACCGCCGCCGACAGCGCCACCACCCCCCGCAAACAGGGCTTCCAGCACGGCGGCTGGTTCGTCGCCCCGTTCCTTGCCCTGTTCGCGCTCTTCGTGATCTGGCCGCTGCTGCGCGGCGTCTACCTCAGCTTCACGGACGCCAACATCTCCGGCGACAGCACGAGCTTCGTCGGCCTCGACAACTACCGCGAGGCCGTCCAGGATCCCCTGGTGTGGGACACGCTCGGCCACAGCGCGTACTTCACGCTGCTGGTCGTGCCCTGCATCACGGTCCTCGCCTTCCTCCTCGCGATGCTCGCCCACCACATCGAACGCGGCAAGTGGCTGTGGCGGCTGTGCTTCTTCGCCCCGTTCCTGCTGCCGTCCACCGTCGCGGCCAACCTGTGGCAGTGGCTGTTCAACCCCGGCACCGGAATGATCAACTACGTCTTCGGCATCGAGACGCCGTGGCTGACGGACAAGTCCTACGCCATGCTCGCGGTGGTGATCTGCACGCTCTGGTGGACGGTCGGCTTCAGCTTCCTCCTCTACCTCGCCGCGCTCCAGGGCATCCCCGACCACCTCCACGAGGCCGCCAAGCTCGACGGCGCGAACGCCTGGCACCGCATGGTCCACATCACCCTGCCGATGCTGCGCAACATCACGGGGCTCGTCATCGCCCTGCAGATCCTCGCCTCGCTCCAGGTCTTCGACCAGGCCGTCGTGATGATGGACTTCCTCCCCGGGCCCGAGGGATCGACCCGCACCTTCGTCCAGTACACCCTCGAAGAGGGCTTCACGAGCTACCGCGTGGGCTACGCCTCCGCGATCTCCGTCATCTTCTTCGTGATCATCGCGGCCGTCGCCCTGGCGAGGATGTGGCTGCTGCGCAACCGTGAGGAGAGCGCCCGATGACCACCGCCGTACCGGTGAAGCCCCGTAAGCCGTGGACCCCCGGCCAGATCGTCCTGACCCTCCTCGGCACAGGCGTCTCGGCCGCCTTCCTGGCCCCCTTCGCCTGGGCCCTGTTCACCTCCCTCAAGTCGGAGACCGAGGCGGTGGAGGTCCCACCGCACTGGCTCCCCGAGGACTGGACCGGCCAGGCCTGGAAGGCCCTCTTCGAGACCGGCAACATCACCAACTGGTTCGTCAACTCCGTGGTCGTCTCCGTCTGTGTGACGTCCGTGGTGCTGCTGGTGAGCGCACTCGCCGGGTACGGCTTCGCCCGCACCGAGTTCCGCGGCAAGAAGGCCCTGATGGGCCTGGTCATGGCCGGCCTGATGATCTCGCCCGCCGTCCTCGGCGTGCCGCTCTTCACCACCGTCCAGCAGATGGGCATGGTCGACACCTACTGGGGC
Source organism: Streptomyces sp. SID5464 (assembly GCF_009862985.1). Lineage (NCBI taxonomy): Bacteria > Bacillati > Actinomycetota > Actinomycetes > Kitasatosporales > Streptomycetaceae > Streptomyces > Streptomyces sp. SID5464. Next base: position 281,222 of record NZ_WWIQ01000076.1, read on the forward strand.
ATGATCCTGCCGCAGTGCGCACCCGCCGCGATGGTCTACATCCTCTACAAGTTCTTCCAGGGCATCCCGCGCGAACTGGAGGAGGCCGCCTTCATCGACGGCGCGGGCCGCTGGCGCGTCTTCTTCACCATCGTCCTCCCGCTCTCCCGCCCCTCCCTCGCCGCGGTCGGCATCTTCACGTTCATCGCCTCGTGGAACAACTTCCTCTGGCCGTACATGGTGACCAACAACCCCGACCTGATGACCATGCCGAACGGCATCGCGACCGTGATGAACTCCTACGGCATCCAGTGGGCCCAGCTCATGGCCGGCGGCCTGATGGCGGGCCTGCCCCTGATCATCGTCTTCGTGTTCTTCCAGAGGCAGATAGTGGCGGGTGTCGCGCACACCGGCTTGGCTGGGCAGTAGAACGGCGCCCGAAGGGGCGCGGGGCCGTGCTCGGTATGCGGCTCCGCCGCGTGGGCGCGACAAGCCACGAACCACCCGCAGCCGCCAGACAACAGAAACCACCCACCCCGAAAGGCGACCATGCACACCGCCCGCTTCACCCTCGACCCAGCCTTCACCGTCGGCGAGGTCAACCCTCGCCTCTTCGGCAGCTTCGTGGAACACCTCGGCCGCTGCGTCTACACAGGCATCTTCGAACCGGACCACCCCACGGCCGACGACAAGGGCCTGCGCCGGGACGTCCTGGACCTCGTCCGGGAACTCGGCGTCACCGCCGTCCGCTACCCCGGCGGCAACTTCGTCTCCGGCTACAAGTGGGAGGACTCGGTCGGCCCCGCCGAGGACCGCCCCCGCCGCCTCGACCTCGCCTGGCACTCCACGGAGACCAACCGCTTCGGCCTCTCCGAGTACATCGACTTCCTCCGCAAGATCGGCCCCCAGGCCGAGCCCATGATGGCCATCAACCTCGGCACCCGAGGCGTCGCGGAAGCCCTCGAACTCCAGGAGTACGCCAACCACACCGAGGGCACCGCCCTGTCCGACCTGCGCGTCAGCCACGGCGACAAGGACCCCTTCGGCATCAGACTGTGGTGCCTCGGCAACGAGATGGACGGCCCCTGGCAGACCGGCCACAAGACGGCGGAGGAGTACGGCCGGGTCGCCGCCGAGACGGCCAGGGCCATGCGCCAGCTGGACCCCGGCGTCGAACTCGTCGCCTGCGGCTCCTCCAGCCAGTCCATGCCGACGTTCGCCCAGTGGGAGGCGACCGTCCTGGAGGAGACGTACGACCTCGTCGACTACATCTCGCTGCACGCCTACTACTGGCCCGAGGACGGCGACGTCGACTCCTTCCTGGCCTCCGCCGTCGACATGGAGTCCTTCATCGACAACGTCGTCGCGACCGCGGACCACGTGGGCGCGCGCCTCAAGTCGAAGAAGCGGATCAACCTCTCCTTCGACGAGTGGAACGTCTGGTACCTGCCCGAGTGGGAGGCCCGTGCCAAGACCTTCGAGCAGGACGACTGGCCGGAGGCCCCGCGCCTGCTGGAGGACAACTACAGCGTCACCGACGCCGTCGTCTTCGGCTCGCTCCTCATCGCCCTGCTCCGGCACGCCGACCGCGTCACGGTCGCCTGCCTCGCCCAGCTCGTCAACGTCATCGCGCCGATCATGACCGAGCCGGGCGGCCCGGCCTGGCGGCAGACGACGTTCTTCCCGTTCGCGCAGGCGAGCAGGTACGGCCGCGGCCAGGTCCTCGACGTCCGGGTGGACTCGCCGACGTACGAGACGAAGAAGTACGGCGAGACGGACCTGCTGCACGCCACCGCCGTACGCGCCGAGGACGGCACGGTCACGGTCTTCGCGGTGAACCGCAGCCGCACCGACGCCCTCCCGCTCGACGTCGCCCTGAACGGCCTCGACCTCACGCGGGTCGTCGAGCACAGCGTCCTCGCGGACGCCGACCCCGACGCCCGCAACACCCTCGACGACCCCGAGCGCGTCGCCCCGCACCCGGGCGACGGCACGGCCCTCCGGGACGGCACGCTGAGCGCCGTCCTGGAGCCGCTGTCCTGGAACGTGATCCGGCTGGCGTGACGGCCCCCGGTCAGCGTTCGATGCGGGGCCGGGCGGTCGTGGACGGCGGGGGCGACGTCGTGCCGACCGCCCAGTAGCCGTCCGAACCGGGCACCGTCGCGAGGGCGTTCATGACGACGGGGGTCGTGGCCACCGGCCCCCGCTCGCTCACCCAGGCCGTGCCGTCCCAGCGCAGGTAGTGGGCCCGGGTCTGGTCCCAGAAGTCCCACCCGGAGATACGGTCGGGACGCCCCTGAGCGTCGCCCACGATGCCGGTCAGCACTCCCACGCCGAACGGTGCCGTGACGTACTCCCAACCGGTGCCGTCCCCGTGCAGCAGCCGGACGCCGGGGGGCTTGCCGGGCGGGCCGCCGACGCCGTAGTCGTAGCCCGTCATCCAGATGTCGTCGCGGGCGACCGGAAGCAGCCCGGTGAAGCCGGCCCGGATGCCGCCGGGCGTCGGCAGCACTGTCCAGGCCGCTCCGTCCCAGCGGGCGACGAGCTCGCTTCCGTAGACCCAGATGTCGCCACAAGGCGCGCGGTGGATGCCGTACGGCGGGATGGTGGTCGTGACCGGGGGCGCCTCCAGCCAGGTCCACTTGCCCCGGTGGCCGTGCAGCAGCACCGAGCCGTCGCTGTTCCGGCCGGAGACCCAGACGTGGCCCCGGGGGCCGGTCGCGACGGCGGCGAGGGACGTGCCCGGCGCCCCGCGCCTGGGGAAGTCGGCCTCCCGCCACGCCGGCCCGTCCCAGGCGAGCAGCCGGGCGGTGCCGGAGGTGTCGGTGCCGACGGCCCAGGCGGAGCCGTCGGACGCGGCGGCGACGGAGCCCAGATAGCCGCCGAAGCCGGTGCCCGTGCGCTGCCAGGCCGTGCCGTCCCACACGAGGGTCAGCGCCGTCCCCCGTGCGCTGCCGTAGCGGCCCTCCTCGCCCACGGCCCAGGCGAGGCCGGGGCCCGCTGCCGCCACGTCGAGCAACTGCGCGGCCGGGGCGGCCTCGGGGGCGGGGACGGCCTGCCACTCGCGGGTCTCACCCGGGAGACCGGGGGCCGCCCAGGCCGTTCCACCCCGCATCGAGGCGAGCCCGAGCCCGGCCCCGACCAATCCGCCCAATCCACCGATGAAACGCCGTCTTCGCACGAGGTTCCCCTCCCTGTCGGCAGCCCGGAAAGGCCAACACGGTGAACCAGCCTGCCGGAGAAGGCAATGCGCGCGGACGGCTCGATCCGGTCACACCGGTGTGACCGGCACCCCTCCAGCCGCGGCGCCCAGCAGCGTCAGCCGTACATCCCCCGGCCCCGACGGTGTGGTCCCGTCGGACAGCACCGCCAACGCCAGTGTGTTGGCGCCACGTGTACGGAGGATCCCGTTCGGCAGCACGAACGTGTGCTGGGGCCCCACGTCGTTGATGTACTGGCCCATGTTCCAGCCGTTGAGGAAGATCTGGACGCGGTAGGCCCGCTTCGGGTCGTCGTCGAGGACGAGCCCGATGGAGGCATCGACTCCGGGCTCGACATCGAGCCGGAAGTCCGTCCGGTACCAGGTGACGCCCTGCCGCCGGTCGGCACGCGGCAGTTCGGCGTCCTGCCAGTCCCCGTCGTCGTATTCCGGCAGGTGCCAGCCCTCGCGCTCCCCGTGCAGCCCCCCGTTGTTCATCGGCCCGCGCACGGGATCGGGCGCCGACGCGCCCTGGATCCGCCAGGTCACCTTCGGGGCGGCACCCTCGAAGGTGACGGCGGTCAGCCCACGCGCGGCCTTGTGCGTGTCGAGTGCCTTGCCGTCCATGTCGTGCTGCATCCGGCGGACGAGCACGGACAGCACGTGCCGGTCACCACGCTCGCGGCGGTCCTCACGGAACCTCTTCCGCAGGTCCTTCGGCAGGGCGAAGGTGGCCTTCGCCGTCCAGGTCCCCTGCCGTGCCCGGTCCCTGTCCGGCACCGGCATCCGGTGCGTGCCCAGCGGCTCGCCGTCCAGCCAGGCCATCAGCAGGCCCTGCGTGCCCGTGCTGTAGTCGAGGGACACGGACTCCAGGCCGTTCGCGTCCGTCCACTCGCCCCGGTACCAGACGTCGCCGTAGTGGAAGCCGTAGTCGTCGGCGAACAGGACCGGCTGCCCGTCGGGCACGGGCGTCGTGCTGAACGACGTCTTCCTGTCGGCCCTCGTCCAGCCGGAGTCGTCGAAGCCGGGCTCGGCCTCCGGGTTCTCGGTCCGCCGCCGCCAGCCGTCGAGGGCGGGCAGGGCCGGCGCGGTCACGCCGGCAAGCGGGCGGAGCGCCAGCAGACTGCCGGAGGCGCTGATCCGGGTGGGCACCGGGCGCCCGTTCCACGTGACATGGGTGATCCCGCGCGGCCCCCACACCTCCAGGCCGGTCTGGCCGGTGGTGTCGCCGGTGAGGTGGACCGTGGAGCCGCGCAGCGTGGCCGACCGCAGCAGGGCCGGGCCGTAGACGAGGAGCGGGCCGGACGGCGTCTCGTACGGCCACAGCCTGAGGGCCGTCGCGTCGTCGGCGAACAGCAGCAGCATCGGCGTGTCCACACCGTCGCCCTCGACCCGCACCCGGCTCAGCCCGCCGGCGCCGAGCGGAGCGGTCACGTACAGCTTGCCGAGGTTGTAGGCCCACGCGGGCTCCGCGTCCAGCCGCATGGGCGTCGGTTCGTCCGCGCAGTCCAGCACGACCTGCGCCAGATCGCCCCGCCGGCCCGCGAACACGGCGATGTCCTGCCGCCCGGCGGTCAGGCTCAGCATCGGCTGCACGGTGGCGTGCACCAGCGTCCGCTTCCCGAGCTTCAGCCCGGCGGCGATCAGCTTGGCGTCCCGCGCCGGGACCCTGACCGGCACGTCGATCCCGGCGTCCGGCAGCGTCGAGGACACCGCCTCGTCGGAGTCGTTGCGCAGGACGTAGAAGTGGGCGCCGGTGTCGGGGTTGGCCAGGTGGTAGACCTTGATCCGCTCGTCGGCGGCCCGTACCGCCTTCGCCCGGTTCAGCCTGGCGAGGTCCGGCACGTACCGCAGCAACTGCCCCATCTGGTGCATCGGGGCGAGCTTGGGCGTGGCGTTGCGGGCCTCGTCGAAGGCCGCGCCGTAGTCGTACGACGTGTAGACGACCGGCGCGGGCAGCCAGCCCCAGGAGGTGCCGCCGTACGTCATGTAGACGTTGTGCAGCGTGATGCCGTTGGCGAGGTTGGTGAGGTGGAAACGCCGCTCGTACGCCGCGTCCCGGGTCCGGCGCGCCTCGGCGTAGCCCTTCCCGTCGAACCAGGACCCGCCCCACGGGTCGAACCAGCCCCCGCCGAACTCGGGCAGGAACCCGGGCGTGCGCGGACTGGCCGTGGCCCCGCCCTTCGCCCCGCCGGTCCCGAAGTGCCCCCAGTCGGGCGGCACCTCGTCCGGCTCCGGATACCCGTCGAACCCGTACAGCCAGCGCCCCTTCTCACCGCCGGTGCCGAACGACCCGGGCACCCAGTACCCGTTGCGCCCCTTGTCGTTGTGGAACAGCGGCACGTCGATGCCGTCGGCGCGGACCTTCTCGTACAGGTACGACATGTAGGCGCGCCCGGTCGGCTCGTCGACGTGCGCGTCGTACTCGTTCTCGATCTGGTACAGCAGCACCGTGCCCGTGCCCCGCGTGAACAGTCGCTTGGCGACGATGGCGTTGACGGCGGACAGCCACTCGTCGACGTACCGCAGGTAGGTCGGGTCGGAGGTGCGGGCCGTGCCCTCGGTGGCGGTCAGCCAGCCGGGGAAGCCGCCGGCGTCGACCTCGGCGTTGATGTACGGGCCGGGCCGCAGGATCACGTACAGACCGGTCTCGGCGGCCATGCGCAGGAACAGGTCCAGGTCGCGCACACCGGTGAAGTCGTACCGGCCGGGGGCGGGGGAGTGGTAGTTCCAGGCGACGTACACGCTGACGGCGTTGTAGCCGTGAGCGCGCATCTTCTCCAGCATGTCCCGCCACAGGGAAGGGCTCGGCAGCCGGAAGGGGTGCAGCTCGCCCGACCAGAGGACGAGGCGCCGGCCGTCGACCAGCAGCGAGTACCGGTCGAAACCGACCTCGTGCCGCCTGCCGTCCGCGCCCGGTACCGGTGGCGGCGGGCCGGTGGGCACGGTGCGTGCCGGGTTGGCGGAGGTCGGCGACCCGCTGCCGGTCAGCGCGAAGCCGAGCGCCGCCGTGCCGGCGAGAGCGTGGAAGGTACGCCTGCTGAGCTCCAAGGGAGCGCCTCCTGTTGTGCTGCCGTGCCGTACGTGGTGCTGGTGGGTCATTGTCTACGGGCCGACCGCGACAATGGTCGTATGAGGATCTCGGCACGTGCGGACTACGCGGTACGAGCGGTCGTGGAACTGGCCGTCCGACAGGGCGAAGGGCCGGTCAAGGCGGAGGCCGTCGCCACCGCGCAGGACATCCCGCACAAGTTCCTGGAAGGGATCCTCGGCGATCTGCGCCGCGGTGGTGTGGTCGACAGCCGGCGCGGCGGGGGCGGCGGCTACCGGCTGGCGCGGGAGGCCTCGGAGATCACGGTCGCGGACGTGATCCGGGCCGTGGACGGGCCGATCGTCTCGGTGCGCGGCGAGCGCCCGACCGGCCTCGCCTACTCCGGCACGGCCGAGCCGCTGCTGCCGCTGTGGATCGCCCTGCGGGCCAATGTGCGCAGGATCCTGGAGGGCGTGACGATCGCCGACCTCGCGGCCGGCGCGTTGCCCGAGCCGGTGGAGCGGCTGGCCGCGGAACCGGCGGCCTGGGAGAACCCGTGACGGGCCGTGTCCGCGGGGGAGCCGGTGGGTGATCCTCATCGCGTCCTCGGGGTGTCCTGGGGCCGACGCACTGGTAACGCACCTTATGCGCCCGCCGGTACCGCTGGTGTCAACGGGGCCCGCGGGAACGGGCCCGGCGCCCCTTCTCCCGGTGTGATCGGGCCACTGTGAATGGCCGGAGACCGCCCTGGCCGACCTCCTCCGCCCTGCGTACGATGCGACCGCTCCCGGCCTTCACAGCTCCTCCATGGAATGGTCACGGGCTGGGCGCGCATGGGCTGTCGTCTTGACATGCTCATGCCTACTTCGTGTTCCACCCCCCACGAACGGATGGGAGAACCATGGCCGGTGGCCTGCTCCTGAGCGGCGCGGTAGCCGCGCTCCTCACCAGCGCACTCCCCGCACAATCCCCGTCCTCCGGGTTCGTCGACCCGCCCCCGGACAAGATCGTCATCAAGGTCGCCACGGTGAACGGCTCCGGCTGTCCGCAGGGCACGGCAGCGGTCGCCGTCTCCGAGGACAACACGGCGTTCACGGTCACCTACAGCGACTACCTCGCCCAGGCCGGCGGCGGCTCCGACCCGACCGCGTTCCGCAGGAACTGCCAGCTCAGCCTCATCGTGCACGTGCCCCAGGGCTTCACCTACGCCATCGCCAGCGCCGACTACCGAGGCTTCGCCTCACTCCAGCGCGGCGCGAGCGGCTCCCAGCGGGCCTCGTACTACTTCCAGGGCTCGCCCAGCACGGTGTCCAAGAACCACCCCTTCAGCGGCCCCTACAACGACAACTGGCAGGCCACCGACGAGACGGACTGGGCCCAACTGGTCTACGCACCCTGCGGAGTCCAGCGCAACTTCAACATCAACACCGAACTCCGGGTCAACGCCGGTACGCAGTCGGCCGACAAGGTCAGCTTCATGACGATGGACTCGACGGACGGGGACATCAGCACGGTGTACCACATGGCGTGGAAGGAGTGCCCGGGGAAGTCCTGACGGGATGAGGGCGGTCCACCGGGTCGTTGGGCCGGGTGGGCCGCCCCATCATGCGCTGTTGCCCAACTGCCGGGCGAAGCGGCGCACGGCATCGCTGAAGGCAACCGGATCGTCGAAGTTCGCGAGGTGCCCGGCTCTCGGGATCAGCTCGACGCGGGCGTGCGGATGCGCGCGGGCGAACGCCGCCTCGCCGGACCGGAAGACGCGGTCCTTCTCACCGTTCAGGATGAGCACCGGAGCCGCCACATGGCGCATCGCGCCCGCGTCGAAACGCCCCAGCACCTCGCCCCAGGCGGCGGGGAGGGTGTGAAAGGCGTAGCCGGACCGGATGGTGGCCTCGACCACCCCGGCCGGATACAGCCGCCGCAACAACGTGTCGTTCCACCCCGCCAGTCGATCCGCAGGCAGCCGCGGGACGAGCCCGGCGACCCACCGGTACGGCACCGCCCACGCCCCACGGGTCGAGGCACTGGCACCCGCGAGCACCAGCCCGCGCAACAGCTCCGGGCGAACCCGTGCGAACTCCAGCGAGGCGTACCCGCCGAGCGAGTGCCCGACGACCAGGGCCGGTCCGCAGCCGAGCGCGTCCACGGCGTCGGCGATGACCTCCGCGGCCGCCTTCAGGCTCCAGGCCTCGGTGGAGCGGGAACCGTGCCCCGGCAGATCGACGGCGGCCACGGGGAACTCCTCCCGGAGCGCGGCGAGCTGCGGGCTCCACTGCCCGGCGCTGAACCGCGTCCCGTGCACGAACACGATGGGCTGTCCCTCGACTGCCGTCATGATCCCCCGAATCGAACGACGCTCCTGCCGGACCGACCTTACGCCGACCCCCCGAACCCGAAAGCCGCTTGAGCTGCTGCCCTCGCTGGGCAAGGGTCTGTCCCCATGGACCTCCAGTGGCGGGGAAGCCCTCACCGGCAGCGTCCACATCCTCGACCTGCCGGATCCCGCCGCCGCCCGCACATTCGCCTAGTCGAGGTCGGCCGCCGGGCCCGAGCCCGGAGTTCGGTGGGCGGCGGTGACGAGCGGGGCCGGCGTTTCTCGCTGTGCGAACCATTGACGCGCAAGAGGTTCGATTCTACGGTCCGTTCGAACTTGCGATCGCTGTTCGGAATATCGGACGGCTGTCACCCCCACCGCAAGGAGGACCGTATGAGCCGCTCCATCCTGCGCAAGAGAACCGCCCTGCTCGCCCTCCCCACCGCAGCCCTGCTCGCCCTGATGCCGAGTGCGGCGTCCGCGTACCCCAACCCCGGCCGGGTCACCGGTGACATCGTCACCCACGACCCGTCGATGGTCCGCACCTCGTCCGGTCAGTACCTGCTCTACGCGACCGGCGGCGGCATCGCCAGCAAGACCAGCAGTGACCGCACCGCGTTCAGAAACGGCGCCGACGCCTTCTCCAGCCGGCCCGGCTGGTGGCGGAACTACTCCTCCGTCCCGGAGGCCTGGGCGCCGGACATCTCGTACCACGGCGGCAAGTACCTGATGTACTACTCCGTCTCGAAGTTCGGCTCGAACACCTCCGCCATCGGCCTCGCGACCTCCAGCACCGGCCAGCCGGGCAGCTGGACCGACCAGGGCACGGTCTACACGTCGAACTCCGCCAGCGACTTCAACGCCATCGACCCGAACCTCTTCGTGAACGACGACGGCAAGTGGTGGCTGTCCTTCGGCAGCTGGTGGACGGGGATCAAGATGATCCAGATCAACCCGTCCACCGGCAAGCAGCTCTCCTCCAGCACCACCCGCTACTCGCTGGCCTCCCGCCCCACCGGGACCAAGGCCGTCGAGGCGCCCTTCATCGTCAAGCGGGGCGGCTACTACTACCTCTTCGCCTCGTACGACGCCTGCTGCGCCGGGACCAGTTCCACGTACAAGGTGAAGGTCGGGCGCGCTTCCAGCGTCACCGGGCCCTACCGCGACAGGAACGGCGTCGACCTGATGAACAACGGCGGCACGCCCGTCCTGGAGTCGCACGGCAGCATCATCGGACCGGGCGGCCAGTCGATCCTGAAGGACACCGACGGCGACCTGATCGTCTACCACTACTACGACGGCAACGACAACGGCACGCCCAAGCTCGGCGTCAACCTCCTGAACTGGAGCAGCGGATGGCCCGTCGCCTACTGACCCTGCTGGCCGTCCTGCTGCTCGCCCTCACCCTCGGCCGGCCCACCGCGAGCGCCGCCTCGTTCGCCAACCCGGTCAAGTCCGTCAAGGGCGCCGACCCCTGGATCTCCTACCACGACGGCAACTACTACCTGGTGACGACCAGTTGGACCGACGTCATCACCATCCGCAAGTCCGCCACCCTCGCCGGGCTCTCCACCGCCCCCAGCGTGCAGGTGTGGAAGGGCGACGCCGCCTCCCGGTGCTGCAACATCTGGGCACCCGAGCTGCACTTCGTGGGCGGCCGCTGGTACCTGTACTACGTCGCCGGGCAGAACGTGTCCGACTACAACCCGACGCAGCGCAGCCACGTGCTGGAGAGCGCCGGCTCCGACCCCATGGGCCCCTACACCTACAAGGGGCAGCTCAACTCCGCCTGGATGCTGGACCCGAGCCTGATGAACGTGGGCGGCAGGCTGTACATGCTGGGCAGTGCGATCACGGGCGGTACGCAGAATCTCGTCATCGCCCCGATGGCCAACCCGTACACCGTCAGCGGCTCCTACTCGACGATCTCGACACCGACGTACGCCTGGGAGCGGCAGGGCGGCACCGTCAACGAGGGCGCGGAGGTGCTGCAACGCGGCGGCCGGACCTTCCTGATCTACTCCGCGAGCGGCTGCTGGACGCCCGACTACAAACTCGGGCAACTGGAGCTCACCGGCTCCGACCCGCTGTCCGCCTCCTCCTGGACGAAGAAGTCCACGCCCGTCTTCCAGCGCAGTGACGCGGCCGGCGTGTACGGGCCCGGCCACAACGGCTTCTTCACCTCACCCGACGGCCGCGAGAGCTGGATCGTCTACCACGCCAACGACTCCGCCTCCGACGGCTGCGACAACGGCCGTACGACCCGGGCCCAGAAGTTCACCTGGAACTCCGACGGCACGCCGAACTTCGGCACGCCCGTCCGGCTCGGGGCCTCCCTGCCCGGGCCGTCCGGTGAACCGGCGTCCGCCTCCACGACCTACACGGTCACCAACCGCAACAGCGGCAAGTGCCTGGAGGTCACCGGCAGCTCGTCGGCCGACGGCACCAACGTCGCGCAGTACACCTGCAACGGCGGTGCCAACCAGCGCTGGCGCTTGGAGGACCTGGGCGACGACACCCACCGACTGGTGAACGCCGCCACCGGCAAGGTCCTCGACACGGCCGACTGCTCCTCCGCGGACGGGGCGGACCTGCGCCAGTGGTCCTGGCTGAACAACACCTGCCAGCGTTTCCAGTTCGTCGCCACGGACGGTGGCTACGTCCGCATCGTCAACAAGGCCACCGGCAAGGTGGCAGACGTGGCCAACTGCTCGACGACGGACAGCGCGGACGTACGCCAGTGGTCCTGGCTCAACAACGCCTGCCAACAGTGGAGGTTGAACCCGGTCTAGTACGACGTCCCCAGGGGCGCGGGGAACTGCGCGAGCGCCCGCCCACTCACGGCAACTGCCTGCGGCGAGAGGGGCTACCCGGCCTGCCCCATCCCCGCAGCATTGGGCCAGGCCTGCGCCCCCGGCCACCCCGTAGCGGGCGCGGGCGAGAGCCCATTCGTCCCCCTGACCTGCGCCGCCGTCAACCCACCCCGCGCGGGAACCCCCGGCGGCGTGGGCCCGGTGGCCGCAGGGACCGGCGCCGGGGCCGGGACGGGCGCCTGCGCCACAGGGGCCAGCGGCGGGGCCGGCGCGGCCATGGGCTGTGGCGCCGGCGCCGGCTGCGGCACGGGCCGAGGGGCAGGCTGCGGCACAGGCTGGGGGACGGACTGCGGGGCAGGCTGGGGCACGGACTGCGGGACGGACTGCGGCATCTGCTGCTGCCCCATCTGCCCGAAGTGCCCAACCTGCCCCATCTGCCCGACCTGTGCTGCCGCCGGCATCGGCATCCCGCCACCCGCACCCGCCGGCACGGCGGACGCGGCGGCGGGGAGCGGCATACCGGTGCCGGCGGCAGCCGGAGCGGCGGCGGGCGCCGGAGCGCCGCCGCCGGTGGCCTGAGCGGCAAGGCCCCGCATGCCGGATCCGTTGGTCTCGCTCACCAGACGGTCCACTGCCGCCGTACCCGAGCTGTAGCTGGTCCCGTTGCCCAGCTCGGGTACGGCGGCTCCCCTCCTGGACGTCCCGTAGAGCACCTGTTCCAGGCCGGACACCAGGCGACGCACGTCCACCTGGGGGCGCACGACGAGACGCAGGAAGCGGCTGGACGAACCGATCTTGTTGCCGCACTCGCGGACCAGGATCCGGTGCTCGGTGAGCATCCGGTCCCGGACCACGGTGCCCTCGGCGCCCACGGGGAGGCGCACGAAGAGGAAGTTGCCCTGCGACGGGTAGACCGTCAGCCCGGGCAGGGAGGACAGCTGGCTGGCCATGTCGAGCCGGTCGCGCCGGACCTGCTGGAGGCTCTGCGCGTACTCGGCGCCGTGCTCCTTGAGCATGAAGACGACATGCTCGGCGAAGGAGTTGAGGTTCCACTTGGGCAGCATGGAGCGGACGCGCCCGGCGAGCGCGGGGTTGGCGACCAGGTAGCCGAAGCGGATGCCGTGCAGGCCGAAGTTCTTGCCGAGGCTGCGCAGCACGATGACGTTGGGCCGCAGCATCGCCTCCTGGACGACGGACGGCTCGGCCTCGGCGTCCGCGAACTCCAGGAACGACTCGTCGATGACGACCAGGTCGAGGTCGGCCATGGCGTCCATGAACTGGACGATGGCGTGCTTGTGCAGGAAGCCCCCGTCGGGGTTGTTGGGGTTGCAGATGACGGCGACGCGAGTGCCCCGGGCCCGGATGAACTCGGCGTACTGCGCGAGGTCGAGGGCGAAGCCGCTGGACTCCTGGAGCGGGAACATGTCGACCCGCTTGCCGGTCTCCATCGGCTGGTCCGTCCAGCGGCCGAAGGTGGGGACGGGGACGGCGAGGGACTCGCGGACGAGCAGGTGGTCGATCCAGGTGATCAGCTCGGTGGAGCCGTTGCCCATCGCCACGCACTGCGGTGGCAGCTGGAGCAGGCTGCACAGCTCGGCCGTGATGGTGTCGGCGCTGCTCGGGTAGTACGTGATGATGTCGCGGAGTCTGGCCGACATGTCGTCGAACATGGCCGGGGTGGGGAAGTACGGGTTGCAGGGGATACAGAAGTCCACCGGACCCGCGCCGTCGCCGCCCTCACGTGTCAACGCCGCCATCGACGGGCTGTGCGCCGCGGTGCTGCGGAACAGCGACGTGACGTTGTCGGCCATGGAACCTCCGTATAGGGCGGGTCCGTTGGGGACGGCCGGACCCGACGTTTAAGGGCGGCCCGCGCGGGGGAGCACGGGCCGCCCTTGATTACGGAGGCCACAGTGACACCGTTCAACCGTCGAGAAACCGGTCAGAACTTGTGTCCTGGATGTGAAGGCCTGTCAGCAGCCGAACGTGTGGATCGTCGACGTCCGGTACGTCTGCCCGGGCCGCAGCACCGTCGACGGGAACGACGGCTTGTTCGGCGAGTCCGGGAAGTGCTGCGTCTCCAGGCAGAGCGCGTCGCCCTGCCGGTAGGTGCGGCCGGACGGGCCGGTCAGCGTGCCGTCGAGGAAGTTGCCGGAGTAGAACTGCAGGCCCGGCTCGTTCGTGGCGATCTTCAGGGTGCGGCCGGAGGCGGGGTCGCGCAGGGTGGCGACGTGCTCCGGCCGGGCGGTGATGCCCTTGTCGAGGACCCAGTTGTGGTCGAAGCCCTTGGCGGTGACCAGCTGGGGGTGCGAGGTGCGGATGTCCCGGCCGATCGCCTTGGCGCGGGTGAAGTCGAAGGGAGTGCCCGCGACCTTGGCCAGCTCGCCCGTCGGGATCAGACCCGAGTCGGTGGGCGTGTAGCGGGAGCCGGCGATCTGGAGCTCGTGGTCCTCGATCGTGCCGCTGCCCTCGCCGGCCAGGTTCCAGTAGACGTGACTGGTGAGGTTGACGACGGTGGCCTTGTCGGTGGTGGCCTCGTAGTCGATGCGCCAGTCGCCGTGCCGGGTGAGCGTGTACGTCACCTTCGTCTTGAGCGTGCCCGGGTAGCCCATCTCGCCGTCGACGCTCGTGTAGTACAGGTACAGGCCGACGTCGGAGCCCTTGGTGAACGGCTCGATGTCCCACACGCGCTTGTCGAAGCCCTTGGCGCCGCCGTGCAGGCTCTGCTCGCCGTCGTTGACGGACAGCTGGTAGTTCTTGCCGTCGAGGGTGAACTTGCCCTTGCCGATGCGGTTGCCGTAGCGACCGATCAGAGCGCCGAAGTACGGGCTCTTGGCGACGTAGTCCTCGATGTTGTCGAAGCCCGCGCTGACGTTGGCGTAGCGGCCGCGGCGGTCGGGGATCTCCAGGGACTGGACGATGCCGCCGTAGGAGAGGACCTTCAGGCGGGTGCCGCCGTTCTCCAGCGACCAGCTGTAGATCTTGGTGCCGTCGGCGAGCTTGCCGAAGAGCGTCTTCACCGGCTTCCTGCCTCCCGTGGCGTGCGCCGTGCCGCCGAGCGTGGTGGCGGCCATTCCCGCCGCCGCGGCTCCCGCGATGACCGTGCGTCTGTTCAGTTCCATGTGTGCGGCTCCCGCATAAGGAGTGGGCCCCGCCTTCCGGCGGGGCCCAGGTGACTTACGAACCGACCTTGCGCTTGTTCCACACGTCGAACCCGACCGCCGCCAGGAGCACCAGGCCCTTGATGACCTGCTGCCAGTCGGTGCCGATGCCGACGAGGTTCATACCGTTGTTCAGCACGCCCAGGACCAGGCCACCGATGATCGCGCCGAGGACGGTGCCGACACCGCCGCTCATCGACGCACCGCCGATGAACGAGGCAGCGATCGCCTCCAGCTCGAAGTTGAGGCCGGCCTTGGGAGAGGCCGCGTTGAAGCGGGCGGCGAAGACCAGACCCGCCAGGGCCGCGAGCATGCCCATGTTCAGGAAGACCAGGAAGGTGACCTTCTTGTCCTTCACACCCGACAGCTTGGCCGCGGGCAGGTTGCCGCCGATCGCGTAGATGTGGCGGCCGACGATGGCGTTGCGCATGACGTAGCCGAAGCCGACGAGCAGCACGCCGAGGATGAGCAGCACGATCGGGGCGCCCTTGTAGCTGGCCAGCAGCATGGTCAGCGTCAGCACGGCGGCGGAGATCGCGACCAGCTTCAGCAGGAACAGCTTGGTGGGCGGGACCTCCAGGTTGAACTCCTGCTGCCGCTTGCGGTCCCGGACCTCCTGGAAGATCACGAAGGCGATCATCGCGAAGCCCAGCAGCAGCGTGAGGTTGTGGTAGTTGGTGTTCGGGCCGACCTCGGGCAGGAACCCGTTGGCCACCTTCTGCAGCCCGTCCGGGAACGGACCCAGGGTCTGGCCCTCCAGGAAGATCTCCGTCAGACCGCGGAAGATCAGCATGCCCGCCAGGGTCACGATGAACGACGGTATGCCGCCGTACGCGATGAAGAACCCTTGGATGGCACCCGCGACCGCGCCCACCGCCAGGCACAGCACCACGGCGAGCGGCCAGGGAAGGTCCTGTTTGACCATGAACACGGCGGCCATCGAGCCCACGAACGCCGTCAGCGAGCCGACCGACAGGTCGATGTGGCCCGCGATGATGACCAGCATCATGCCGATCGCGAGGATCAGGATGTAGCTGTTCTGGAGGACCAGGTTGGAGACGTTGCGCGGCAGCAGCAGGTCGCCGTCGGTCCACACGGCGAACAGCGCCACGATCAGGCCGAGCGCGATCAGCATGCCGTACTGGCGCATGTTGCGCCGCATGCCGTCCAGCACCAGCTGCAGGAGTCCGTCGCCGGTGGCCGCCCCTCCCTTGCCGGGCGGCGCGGGGGCCGGCGTCTTGGCGGTCACGTCCGTGCTCATCGGGTTACCTCTTTGTCCTTCGTCATCTGACGCATCAGCGATTCCTGGGAGGCCTCGGCCCGCGAGAACTCACCGGTCAGCCGCCCCGCGGCCATCGTGTAGATGCGGTCGCACATGCCGAGCAGTTCGGGCAGCTCGGAGGAGATGAAGACGACCGCCTTGCCCTGGGCGGCCAGCTGGTCGATGACCGTGTAGATCTCGTACTTGGCACCGACGTCGATGCCGCGCGTCGGCTCGTCCAGGATCAGCACGTCCGGGCCCGAGAAGATCCACTTGCTGAGGACGACCTTCTGCTGGTTGCCGCCGGACAGTTTCCCCACCGGCTCGAAGACGGTCGGCGCCTTGATGTTCATGGACTTGCGGAAGCCCTCGGCGACCTGCCGCTCCTCGTGCTCGTCGACCACACCGCGCTTGGCGACCTTGCCCAGGGCGGTCAGCGAGATGTTCCGGTTGATGGTGTCGATGAGGTTGAGGCCGTAGTGCTTGCGGTCCTCGGTGACGTACGCGATCCCGTGCTTGACCGCCTCGGGGACGGACTTCGTACGGATCTCCGTGCCGTCCTTGAGGACCGTGCCGCCCGCGTACCGGCCGTACGTCCGCCCGAAGACGCTCATCGCGAGCTCGGTGCGGCCGGCGCCCATCAGGCCCGCGATGCCGACGATCTCGCCGCGCCGCACCTGGAGGGAGACGTCGTCGACGACCTTGCGCTGCTGGTCGATCGGGTGGAACACGGTCCAGCCCCGGATCTCCAGGGCGGGCGCCACGCCCTCCTCGGGCTCGTGCGGCGACCGCTCCGGGAAGCGGTGCTCCAGGTCGCGGCCGACCATGCCGCTGATGATCCGGTCCTCGGTGGTCTCCGGGGCCTTCACATCGAGGGTCTCGATGGTCTGGCCGTCGCGGAGGATCGTCACCGAGTCGGCGACCTTCCGGATCTCGTTGAGCTTGTGGGAGATGATGATGGAGGTGATGCCCTGCTTCTTCAACTCCAGGATCAGATCGAGGAGTTTGTCGCTGTCCTCGTCGTTCAGGGCCGCGGTCGGCTCATCCAGGATGAGCAGCTTCACCTTCTTCGACAGGGCCTTCGCGATCTCCACGAGCTGCTGCTTGCCCACGCCGATGTCGGCGACGCGGGTGTCCGGGTGGTCGGAGAGACCGACCCGGCGCAGCAGTTCCGTGGCGTGCCGCAGCGTCTCGGTCCAGCTGATGATCCCCCGCGTGGCGTGCTCGTTGCCGAGGAAGATGTTCTCCGCGAGGGAGAGGTAGGGCACCAGGGCCAGTTCCTGGTGGATGATCACGATGCCGCGCTCTTCGCTGGCCCGGATGTCCTTGAACTGGCAGAGCTCTCCCTCGAAGAGGATGTCTCCCTCGTAGGTGCCGTGCGGATGGACGCCGGAGAGGACCTTCATCAGGGTCGACTTGCCGGCGCCGTTCTCTCCGCAGATGGCGTGGACCTCGCCCTGCCGGACGGTCAGGGTGACGTCCGACAGCGCTTTGACGCCGGGAAAGGTCTTGACGATCGAGCGCATTTCCAGGACGGGTCCCGCCATGGTCGTGCCTTCCAATCAGTGGTGTCGTCGGTCGGTGGCGGGGACTACTTGAGATCGGCTGCCGTGTGGTAGCCGGAGTCGATGACGACCTTCTGGTAGTTGGCCTTGTCGACGCTCACGGGCTTCAGCAGGTACGCGGGCACGACCTTCACGCCGTTGTCGTAGGTCTTGGTGTCGTTGAGCTCCGGCTTCCTGTCGTTCAGCGCCGCGTCGACCATGTCCGTGGCCACCTTGGCGAGTTCGCGGGTGTCCTTGAAGACGGTCTGGGTCTGCTGGCCCGCTTCGATCGACTTCAGGGAGGCGACCTCGGCGTCCTGGCCGGTGACGACCGGCAGCGGCTTGCTCTTGGAGCCGTAGTCGTCGGACTTCAGCGCGGAGAGGATGCCGATGGAGATGCCGTCGTAGGGGGAGAGGACGGCGTCGACGCGCTCGGTCTTGTAGGCCGAGGTCAGGATGTCGTCCATGCGCTTCTGGGCGGTGCCGCCGTCCCAGCGCAGCGTGGTGACCTGGTTGAGCTTGGTCTGGCCGGAGCGGACGACGAGCTGCTTCTTGTCGATGTACGGCTGCAGGACCTTCATCGCGCCGCCGAAGAAGTAGCGGGTGTTGTTGTCGTCGTTGGAGCCGGCGAACAGCTCGATGTTGAAGGGGCCCTTCTTGGAGCCGTCCTTCAGGCCGAGCTTCTCGACGATGTAGCTGCCCTGGAGCTCGCCGACCTTCTCGTTGTCGAAGGAGGCGTAGTAGTCGACGTCCTTCGTGCCGAGGATCAGGCGGTCGTAGGAGATGACCGGGATGTTGGCGTCCTTGGCCTGCTGGAGCACGTTGTTCATCGACTTGTTGTCGATGGCCGCGATGATCAGCGCCTTGACGCCCTGCGTGATCAGGTTCTCGACCTGGGAGACCTGCTGGTCCGGGTCGTCCTCGCCGTAGACCAGCTTGGCCTTGTAGCCCTTGGCTTCCAGGTTCTTCTTGACGTAGTCGCCGTCGAGGATCCAGCGCTCGGAGGACTTGGTCGGCATCGCGACGCCGATGGTGCCTCCCTTGGCGTCTCCCGCGCCCTCCTTGCTGCCGCCCTCGCCGCTCTGGCCGCAGGCGGACAGGGTCAGGGCGAGGGACGCGGCTCCGGCTATGGCGGCGAGAGCGGCTCTGCGGTTACGCATGATGATCATCCTTGATCTGTGTGCAGGGCTCGGTCTGGGAGGCGCGAAGTCGCTCCGGGTGGTCGTGCCGGAAAGACCGAGAAGAGATGTGTGGGATTGTGGTCGGCTGTGTCTTCTTTTGTGAAGCTGAGTTTCCGGAACGTTATGCCGAGATTTCGAACCGTTGCAGATCGCCCGGCAGTCGCGACCCGAGCGGCGCCATGTCGCCGTCGGCGCCGTGGCGGGCCAGGAGGTCCAGGGCGAGCCGGCCCCGCCGCACGCGTTCCTTGGCCGTGGCCAGGGTGAGTTCGCGCATGTGGTGCCCGTAGGGGTAGATCCCGGGCGCCTTCGACAGGCCGAACTTCAGGTAGAGCGGTGCGCCGCGCCGGATGAGCTCGGCGACCTCGTACATCCGGACGTAGCCGCCGAGGTCGTCGGGGGCCTCGATGTACATGTCCATCGGAGCGCCGGAAACCCGGCGGATCTCGGTGAGGTGATCGAGCGTCAGGTCGCTCGGCACGTTGACGGAGTCGGCGCCGAGGCGCTCGTACACCGCGTACGCCGCCGGGTTGACGGGCCCGATGAGCGCACTCACCTTGAGGGTCGTGTCGGCCGGGATGATGCCGGCCGCGCGCGCCCGGTGCAGCGTCCACAGCACGCCCTCGTCGGCGACGAGCAGGCACTTGACGCCCAACTCCGTGGCCCGCACGGCGTCTTCGACGCAGCCGGCGACGGCGTCGTGGCCGCGGGCTCTGAGGCCCCCGCCACGCGAGTCGGTACGCGTGGAGCCGCCGATGTCCCACGTGCCGCGCGGGCCGGTGAACAGGCAGAGCTCGATGTCGCGTTCGGCCGTCGCCTCGACCATCTCGGTGATCTCGGCGTCGGTCAGCATCCACACGCCGCTGCCCTGGCTGATCCGGTGGATCGGCACGTCCAGCCGCGAGGCCTCCTTCAGGACCACCGCCAGCGCCTCGGGACCCTCGCACGAGGGGATCTCGGTGCGCCAGCGGCCGCCGCCGGGGAAGGAGTGCGGCGAGGCGTCGGCGGGGTCGAGGGCGGGCGCGCTCAGGCCCAGCGTGGTGAGCGCCTGCTCACCGGGCCTACGGGCTGCCGTGGCGGAAGCGTCGGTCACAGGAAAGTCCTTCGGTTCGATATTTCGGACGAGGTTCGCGGCTCTGGGTAGGGCAAGGCTGGGTGTACGCCGGTACGGGAGCCGTCAGGTTGCCCCCGTACCGGCGTACGTCTAGGGGCGGAGCAACACCTTGCCCACCTTCGGATCACCGGCTCCCACCAGCTCGATGGCCTGCGAGAAGTCGGCGAGCGGCAGCTCGTGCGTCACCAGCGGCAGTGGGTCGAGCAGACCGGCCGCGAACACCCGCACCGTGTGCGCCCAGGCGTCCGGCGGAGCACCGAAGACGGTGTGCACCTCCAGTTGCCGTACGACGAGATCGGTCGGGTCGAGACCGTCGGCACCCGGCGCCGGGATACCGGTCAGGACCAGCCGGCCGCCGCGTCGGAGCAGGGCGGCGGAGATCCTGGCGGCGTCCGCGGAGCCGGCCGTCTCGATCACCACGTCGAAGTCGTCCGGGAGATCCTGGTCCTTCGTCCGGAAGTCCGTCGCGCCGTACTGCCGCGACAGCGCCTCGCGGTCCCGGCGGGTGCCGACGACCAGCAGCTCGGCCGGCGAGTTCGCCTTCAGGAACTGCACGGCGAACATGCCGAGGGTGCCGGTGCCGACCACCGCGACGCGCTCGCCGGGCTGTGCGTTCCCCTTCAGCGCGGCCGCCGCAATACAGGCGGCGGGCTCCAGGAGGGCCGCGGCCGTGAGGTCGCAGTCGTCCGGGAGGGCGTGCAGGAGACGGGCGGGGAGCGTCAGCGTGGCCGCCATCGCGCCCGGCTGGGTGAACCCGGTCTCCTCATAACCGGCCGTGCACAGGGTCGTGTCGCCCGCGTGGCAGCGGTCGCAGACCTGGCAGTTGCGGAAGCCCTCACCGACGACCTTGCGGCCGACGAGGGACTCGGGGACACCGGCGCCCACCGCCTCGACGGTCCCGGACCACTCGTGGCCCGGGGTGAGCGGGTAGCGCACGTAGCCCTCGGGGCGGTTGCCCTGGTAGACCTCGCGGTCGCTGCCGCAGATGCCGGAGGCGTGGACGCGCACCAGTGCCTCGCCGGCCTCGGGCCGCCGGGGCTCGTGCGGGACGAGGCGGTGCTCGCCCGGGGCGTCGATCACTACCGCGGTGCTCACGTCGCTCCTCCGGGTTTCGAAGCTTTCGGTTGCCGGTTCCGGGTTTCCGGGGACCGGAGGGTCACTGCGTGCCCTTGGGCTTGCGCTGCTCCCAGCCGTCCGCCCAGAGGTCGAAGCGGGCCTGCTGCTGCGGGAACTCGGCGGCGGCGTCGACGTCCAGCTCCACGCCCAGACCCGGGGCGTCCGAGAGGTGGAAGCAGCCGTCCTCCGGGTTCACCTGCGGGGCGCCCTTGATCACCTTCTTGATCTCAGCGTCGGCGAAGTCGTTGAAGTGCTCAAGGATCTTGAAGTTCGGGGAGGTGAAGCCGACCTGGAGCGATGCGGCGGTCAGGACCGAGCCGCCGACGTTGTGCGGGGCCACCAGCATGTAGTGGGTCTCGGCCGTCGCCGCGAGCTTCCTGGTCTCCCAGATTCCACCGATATGGCCGACGTCCGGCTGGATGATGTCCACGGCCTGGCTCTCGAAGAGCTCGCGGAACTCGATCCGGTCGTGGATGCGCTCACCGGTCGCTACCGGCATGTCGACCTTGGCGGCCACCTTCTCCAGGGCCTTGAGGTTCTCCGGCGGGACCGGCTCCTCCAGCCACGCCGGCTTGAACGGCGCGAGCTCCTTGGCCAGGCGTACGGCCGTGGCGGGGGAGAAGCGGCCGTGCATCTCCAGCATCAGCTCGGCCTCGGGGCCGATGGCGTCCCGGACCGCCTCGATCAGGGAGACGGCGTACAGGGTGTCCTTGTGGTCCAGCTCGAAGTGCCCGGTGCCGAAGGGGTCGATCTTGAGCGCCCGGTAGCCCCGCTCCATGACCCCCTGGGCCGCCTTGTGGTACGCCTCCGGGGTGCGCTCCGTGGTGTACCACCCGTTGGCGTACGCCTTGACCTTGTCGGTGACCTTGCCCCCCAGCAGCTGCCAGACGGGGACGCCGAGGGCCTTGCCCTTGATGTCCCAGCAGGCCATCTCGATCACGGCGATGCCGGACATCACGATCTCGCCGGCGCGGCCGTAGTCGCCGTACTTCATCCGCTTGACGAGGTCCTCGACAGCGAAGGGGTCGGAGCCGAGAATGTGGTTGACCTCAGCCTCCTTCAGGTAACCGAGAAGGGCGTCGGTGTGTCCCAGCATCCGGGTCTCGCCGACTCCGGTGATCCCCTCGTCGGTGTGCACCTGGACGTACGTCAGGTTGCGCCACGGCGTCCCGACCACGTGTGTGCTGATTCCGGTGATGCGCACGGCGGTTTTCCCTCGCAGCTTCGTCGGCTCGGTTCGTCAGTCATTCAGTTCGACGTGTTCGATATTTCGGCACACGTTCGAAATGCTGGCGTGACAGTAAGGACGGGGCGGTGGGGGTGTCAATGGGTCGCGCGCATAACGGTTTCGACAGTTTCGAAACCATGGGGGCGGCGTGTCCCTACAGAACCTTCACAGCTGGATCTAGGAACGTGACCGGCGGGGAACTTAATCTTCCCGCGTCATGGACTACTGCGACCCGTGCCGACGGCACCTCAACGGCGCGCTCGCCTGCCCGGGGTGCGGCACCCCAGCCGATGTGCTGCGCTGGCGTGAGCCGGAGTACGGCGGGTACGACGCCGTTCCTGAGGGCGTTCCCGAGAGCGGGGAGGGCGTGCCCGACGGGTCCGCTCAGCCGGATGATCCGGACGGGTTCGATGAAGAACGCGACGGCGACGGTGAGCCGTTGGGGCGTGCTGCTCGGCGGCGTGGACGTGGACGGGTGGGTGAGCACGGACCGGTCGGCGAGGGCCCGGGTGGTGGGACGAGCCGGCGGGACCGGAAGGCCGCGGCGCATCGTCGGCGGCGGCGCCGGACGCTGTTCGTCGCGGCGGGGTTCGTGCTGGCGGCGGGTGGGCTGAGTCTCGCGGAGCTCGGCATGGACGCACCGAAGTCGACACCGAAGCCGGCGGCGGCGGGGGGTGAGTCGGCGGACGGCGACGCGTCGACCGAGGCGGGCGAGACGGGCGAGACGGGCGGCCAGGGCACGGGCTCCGGGGCTGAGAGGGCGTCAGGGTCCCCTTCGCCGGACGCGTCTGACTCACCGTCGGCTTCCAAGTCCCCGAAGCCGGACAAGTCCAAGGACGCGAAGGACGACGAGACGCCGAAGGATTCCGACTCGACCTCGGCGGACACGTCCCCCAACCGCCCGACCGCGGCCCCTACGGCCGCCCAGCCGGCCCCGGCCCCCACCCGAACCACGGACCCGACGACCCCGCCCCCGGCCCCGGAACCGTCCCCCTCGGAAACCTGCAACCGCTTCCTGTGGTGGTGCGCGTAGCGCCTACGCGGCGGGGGTGGGGCGGGGCCGCGCCGGGGGGTGTCCGTCCTCGG
>NZ_WWIQ01000077.1:0-104873 GCF_009862985.1 Streptomyces sp. SID5464
CCTCCGGCGTCAGCGCCGCCGCCAGCCGCGCCGCCGCCGGGCGGTTCTCGTCCCGCAGGGCTTCGACGGCCGCGCGGATCACGTCCCGCGGGCCCCCCTCCTCGGGCACACCGGCGGCCGCCCTCTCGTACAGGCGCGCGCCCTCCTCCAGGACGACGTCCGTGTCCATGCCCGCCGGGATCTTGATCTGGGCGTGATGGCGCCAGGTGCTGACCGGGTCGCCCCACGCTTCCACGGCGAACGTCCACAGGCCGGGCTCACCGGCGGTGACCTCGGCGCCCCACCGGTCCGTCCCGGGGGCCAGCTCGCGCATCGGTGTCCACGGGCCGGGGCGGCCCTCCGGATCCCTCAGGACGACGTTGGCGGCGACCGCGTCGTGCCCCTCCCGGAACACGGTCGCCGAGATCTCGAAGGTCTCGCCGGTCACGGCCTTGGCCGGCCGGCGTCCGCGCTGGACGACCGGGCGGACATCGAGAACGGGTATGCGCCCGACGGCGGTCGCGTCGCCCACGGGGGGCGGTGTCGGGACCGGCGGACCGGCGTCGGCCGGGCGCGCGGGGCGTGCTTCGCCGCCGGGAGCGCGCGCCCCGGTGGTGCGGCGGTTGGGGGGTGCTGGCGAATGGTGCTTGGCGGGCATGACCGCTCCTGTCCGCGTCAACGTGGGTGGGCGGATGTCTGTGGGGAGGTGGGTCCTGCATGGTGCTCCTGAGAGGGGTACCCGGAGGAGCCTTCCCACCCTATTCGGGTGGGCAATCCGGCACTTTGTTAACTACTCACGCGTATGTCGACACACAAGACCGGCCTCGTCCGCGACGGACGAGGCCGGCCCCTTCGCGTGGCTGTTCCTTCGCCCTAGGTCCGCGGCACCCGCAGTAACTTGTCCGGCGAACCGAGACCCCGGCCGGAGACCTTTCCGGTCGCCGCTCCCGCGGTCAGGGCCCTCCCGACCTGGGCCGGAGCCGCCTTCGGGTGCTCCGCCAGATACAGCGCGGCCGCGCCCGCGGCGTGCGGTGCCGCCATCGAGGTACCCGAGAAGGAGGCGTGTGCCGTGTCGCTCGCGGCGGACGCGGAGGTGATGTGCACGCCCGGGGCGAAGAGATCCAGGGCCGGACCGTGGTTGGAGAAGGCCGGTTTCGTATCCCTCCGGTCGGTCGCGCCGACCGTGATCGCCTGCTTGACGCTCCCCGGGGAGTACAGGCCGGCCGGCCTGCCGTCGTTGCCCGCGGCGACCGTGTACGTGACGCCGGAGGCGATGGAAGCGCGGACGGCGGCGTCCAGCCGGTCGTTGCGCGGGCCGCCCAGGCTGAGGTTGGCGACGGCGGGCTTCTTCGCGTGCCGGGTCACCCAGTCGATCCCGGCGATCACCCGGGCCGTGGTGCCCGCCCCCGCGGCGTCGAGGACGCGTACGGAGACGATGCGGGCCCGCTTGGCGACACCGTGGGCCCTCCCGGCGACCGTGCCGGCGACGTGCGTGCCGTGGCCGTTGGCGTCCGACGCGACCTCGTCGTCCCCGACGAAGTCCCAGCCGTGGCTCGCCCGGCCGCCGAAGTCCTGGTGCGTGGTCCGGACACCGGTGTCGATCACGTACACCGTCACCCCGGCGCCCGCCGACTCGGGCGAGGTGTAGCTCCGGTCCAGCGGCAGACTCGGCTGGTCGACGCGGTCCAGCCCCCAGGAGGGCGGCTCGGGCTGTGCGCGGTCCAGCCGCACGCGGGTGTCCTGGACGACCGAGGCGACCCGGGGGTCGGCGGCGAGCCGCCCGGCCCGTCTCGCGTCGGTCCTGATCGCGTAGCCGTTCAGGACGGTGCCGTAGGTGTGGCTGATGTCCACCCCGTACGTCTCGGCGAGGGCCCTGCCGGCCGCCGACGGAGCCCGTATGCCCTCCTTCAGTGTCACCACGTAACTTCCGTGCACGGAGCCGGGTTCTCCGGCGCCGAGTATCCGCCCCTCCGGTACGGCGTGCGCGGGCAGGGTGATGGCCGAAAACGCCGCGGCGCAGACCGCCGCCACCAGGCCCCCCGTCCAGCGCAGACGCCGTGTGCGCGTCCGTCCCATGGTCCGAGTTCCCCTCCTCGACTCGGCGTACGGCTGCCGCGCGGCACCGCGTACGGCAGGCGCGGGCCGGTACGCCAGGGGCAGCCTCTCGTGGCAGGTGAAGCGCCACAAGGACGCCTGTGGGACGGAATCGGCCATATCCGTGGATGGTCCGGTTCCGGCCGATCGGGGGTCGGGAGGCGGAGCTTCAGCGGCGGCGGCGCCGACGCCGGTACTGTCGTAGGTGACGTCGATGAAGCCCTGTGTCAGAACCCTGCGTCATCCTGCGAACGCGCCGAGGTGGAACCCGTGAAGGCGATCCGTCGATTCACCGTCCGACCCGTTCTCCCCGAACCCCTCCGGCCGCTCAGTGATCTGGCCCGCAATCTGCGCTGGTCGTGGCATGCGGAGACCCGTGACCTGTTCCAGTCCGTCGATCCCGAGCGCTGGGCCGCCTCGGGCGGCGACCCGGTCCGGCTGCTGGGCAGCGTGCCGCCCGCGCGGCTCGCGGACCTGGCCTCGGACCGCCGCTTCCTGCGCCGCCTCGCCACGGCCACGGGCGATCTGAACGACTACATGACCGGCGACCGCTGGTACCAGGCCCAGCCCGACGAACTCCCCGCCGCGATCGCCTACTTCTCACCCGAGTTCGGCATCACGGCCGCCCTGCCCCAGTACTCCGGCGGCCTCGGCATCCTGGCCGGCGACCACCTGAAGGCCGCCAGCGACCTCGGTGTCCCGCTGATCGGAGTCGGCCTGCTCTACCGGCACGGCTACTTCCGCCAGACCCTGTCCCGGGACGGCTGGCAGCAGGAGCACTACCCCGTCCTCGACCCCCACGAGCTGCCCGTGGTCCTCCTGGAGGAGCCGGACGGCAGCCCCGCCCAGGTCGCCCTCGCCCTGCCCGGCGGCAGGCGACTGCACGCCCGGATCTGGCTGGCGCAGGTCGGCCGGGTCCCGCTGCTGATGCTGGACTCGGACGTCGAGGAGAACGACCTCGGCGAGCGCGGCGTGACCGACCGGCTCTACGGCGGCGGCAGCGAGCACCGGCTGCTCCAGGAGATGCTGCTCGGCATAGGAGGGGTCCGGGCGGTGCGCACGTACTGCCGGCTGACCGGGCACCCCGAGCCGGAGGTGTTCCACACCAACGAGGGACACGCCGGGTTCCTCGGCCTGGAGCGGATCGCCGAGCTCTGCGCCGGGGGCCTCGACTTCGACTCGGCGCTGGAGGCGGTCCGCGCCGGGACCGTCTTCACCACCCACACCCCCGTCCCGGCCGGCATCGACCGCTTCGACCGCGAGCTGGTCGCCCGCCACTTCGGCCCCGACGCCGAGCTGCCCCGCATCGACGTCCAGCGCGTCCTCGGGCTCGGCATGGAGACCTACCCCGGCGGCGAGCCCAACCTGTTCAACATGGCCGTGATGGGCCTGCGCCTCGCCCAGCGCGCCAACGGCGTGTCCCTGCTGCACGGCAACGTCAGCCGCGAGATGTTCTCGGGACTGTGGCCCGGATTCGACGCCGACGAGGTGCCGATCACCTCGGTGACCAACGGGGTGCACGCGCCGACCTGGGTCGCGCCCGAGGTGTTCCGGCTCGGCGCCCGGCAGATCGGCGTCCAGCGCGCCGAGGACGCCCTGACCGTCGGCGGCTCGGACCGCTGGGACGCGGTGGCGGACATCCCCGACCAGGAGATCTGGGAGCTGCGGCGGGGCTTGCGCGAGCAACTGGTGACGGAGGTGCGGGAGCGGCTGCGGGCCTCCTGGCGGCAGCGCGGCGCCGGCACGGCCGAGCTGGGCTGGATCGACGGCGTGCTCGACCCGGACGTCCTCACCATCGGTTTCGCGCGGCGGGTCCCGTCGTACAAGCGCCTGACGCTGATGCTGCGCGACCGGGACCGGCTGATGGGCCTGCTGCTGCATCCCGAGCGGCCGGTCCAGATCGTCGTGGCGGGCAAGGCACACCCCGCGGACGACGGCGGGAAGCGGCTGGTGCAGGAGCTGGTGCGGTTCGCGGACGATCCGCGGGTACGGCACCGGATCGTGTTCCTGCCGGACTACGGCATGGGGATGGCGCAGAAGCTCTACCCCGGCTGCGACATCTGGCTGAACAACCCGCTCAGGCCACTGGAGGCCTGCGGCACCTCCGGGATGAAGGCGGCGCTCAACGGTTGTCTCAACCTGTCCGTCCTGGACGGCTGGTGGGACGAGTGGTTCCAGCCGGACTTCGGCTGGGCCATCCCCACGGCCGACGGGGTGGGGACCGACCCGGACCACCGCGACGACATAGAGGCCGCGGCGCTGTACGACCTGCTGGAACAGCGGGTGACGCCGCGCTTCTACGAGCGTGGTGGCCAGAGCGGGCTGCCGGACCGCTGGATCGAGATGGTCCGCCAGACCCTGAGCCTGCTCGGGCCGAAGGTGCTGGCCGGGCGGATGGTCCGCGAGTACGTCGAGCGGCTCTACGCGCCCGCTGCGCTCTCCCACCGGTCCATGGGCCCGGACGCGGCGCGCGATCTCGCCGAGTGGAAGACCAGGGTGCGGGCGGCGTGGCCGGGGGTCACCGTCGACCATGTGGAGACGTCGGCGTCGGCGGCGCTGGCGGAGCTGGGTACGACGCTGGGGCTTCGCGTGCGGGTCGGTCTCGGTGAGCTCGGACCGGACGACGTGGAGGTGCAGGCCGTTTCGGGGCGGGTGGACGAGGAGGACCACATCGCCGACGCGGCGGTCGTTCCGTTGAAGCCGGTGGGCTCCGCCGAGCAGGACGGGCGGTGGGTTTATGAGGGGCCCTTGTCGCTGGATCGCACCGGGCCTTTCGGGTATACGGTGCGGATCCTGCCTGCGCATCGGCTGTTGGCGTCCAGCGCGGAGTTGGGGCTTGTGGCCGGACCGTCCGAGGAGTTGGTGGAGGCGGCGGGGCTGTTGATGCGTTGAGTCTCGTCTGCGGGTGCGTGGGGGGTGAGCGCGCAGTTCCCCGCGCCCCTCAGGGCAACTCGCCACCCGGCGTCGCCAGGTTCCGTAGGACGGTGCCGCACCTGCGTGCGTAAGCGTGCTGGAAGCCTCTGGTCGCCGGGCCGCCCGCCTTCGCGTACCACTTGGCGCCGCGGCTGAAGGCGTTCACCGTCAGCCAGACCGTGCCGTCGCCCGTGCGGTCCACCACGAAGGACTCCTCGCCGGTTTCCGGGTGGCCGGGCAACGTGCCGTACGCCCAGCCCGCGCGGCGGGGTTCCTCGACCGTCCACACCACGCGGCAGGGGGCCTTGATCATGCCGGCCAGGGTGACGGTGACGTCGACGCCGGGGGCGGCCCGGTCCGCGCCGGCGTCGATGCCGACGCCCAGGGCCCGGTGCATCTCCCAGGTGAGCACCGCCTCCGAGGCCCGGCGGAAGACCTCCTCGCCCTCGCCGAGACGGGTGCGCACGTTCATGGGATGGAAGCCCGGCGGGCAGAAGCCCTCGTCGCGGGTGGCGCCGACATCGGCGTAGGTGAAGTCCTTCGGATCCGGATAAGACACGGTCACCAAGAGTAGGGCGGCACCCGGGTCTGCCTTCGGTCCGGGTACCGCCCCAGGGGGTGTCCTGGCCGTGCTTCGGTCAGCCGACGTTGACGGCGGACCAGGCGGCCGCGACCGCCTTGTACTCGGCGCTGGACGCGCCGTACAGCGCCGAGGCCGCGTTCAGGGTCGCCGTGCGGGCGCCCGCGTACTTGGTCGTCGACGTCATGTACGTCGTCAGCGCCTTGTACCAGATCTGGAGCGCCTTGGTGCGGCCGATGCCGGTGACCGTGGAGCCGTTGGACGTCGGCGAGTTGTAGGTCACGCCGTTGATGGTCTTCGAGCCGCTGCCCTCGGAGAGCAGGTAGAAGAAGTGGTTGGCGGGGCCCGAGGAGTAGTGCACGTCCAGGCCGCCGAGGCCGGCGGACCAGGCGTCCTTGGACGAGCCGTCCTTGCTGGGCTTGTCCATGTAGCGCAGCGGGGAGCCGTCGCCGTTGATGTCGATCTCCTCGCCGATGAGGTAGTCACCGACGTCGGAGGAGTTGTTCGCGAAGAACTCCGCGCCCGCGCCGAAGATGTCGCTGGTCGCCTCGTTCAGGCCGCCGGACTCGCCGCTGTAGTTGAGGCCGGCCGTGGCCGAGGTCAGACCGTGGCTCATCTCGTGCGCGGCCACGTCGAGCGAGGTCAGCGGGTGGGTGTTGCCCGAGCCGTCGCCGTAGGTCATGCAGAAGCAGCTGTCCGACCAGAACGCGTTGACGTAGTTGTTGCCGTAGTGGACGCGTGAGTACGCCGCCTTGCCGTCGTTGCGGATGCCGCTGCGGCCGAAGGTGCTCTTGTAGAAGTCCCAGGTCACCTGGGCGCCGTAGTGCGCGTCGGCGGCGGCGGTCTCCAGGTTGGACGGGTTGCCGTTGCCCCAGACGTCGTCGGAGCCGGAGAAGAGGGTGCCGGTGCCGGAGGTGCCGCGGTTCAGGTTGTACGTCTTGTGGCCGCCGCGCGTGCCGTCCGTGAGGTTGTACGTCGACCCGGACTTGGTGGTGCTGAGGGTGACCGTGCCGCTGTACGTGGTGTTGCCCGTGCCGGTCTCGATGCCCTGGTACTCGTAGAGCTTCTTGCCGGTGGCGGCGTCGGTGACGACGTGCAGCTCGTTCGGGGTGCCGTCCTCCTGGAGGCCGCCGACGACCGTCTCGTAGGCGAGGGTGGGCTTGCCGTCGGCCGCCCAGATCACCTTGCGGGGCGTGGAGTTCGCCTCGGTCTTCTCCGAGCCGGCGACCTTGGCGAGCGTCACGGCCTGCTTCTCCGCCTTGGCGGCGGTGACGGCGGGCTTGAGCGAGTCGACCTCGAGCTTGGCCTTCGTCGCTCTGGTGACGCCCTTGGTCGCGCCGGACTTCGACTCGTGCACCACGAGGTCGCCGCCGAGGACCGGCAGGCCCGCGTAGGTGCGCTCGTAGCGGGTGTGGACCGTGCCGTCGGCGTCCTTCACGACGTCCTTGACGACCAGCTTCTCCTGTGCGCCGAGGCCTATCTCGCCGGCGGTCCCGGTGGCCTCCGCCTGCTGCTCCTTGATGAGGGCGGCGCGGGCGGGCGCGGTCAGCAGGACGGGTGCGGCGGCGAGGGCCGGCTTGCCGGCGGCGGAGGAGTCGGCGGCGACGCTGCTGCCGGAGGCCAGGCCGGTGGTGAGCAGGGCGCCGGCCGCGACGGCGGTGGCGATGGCGAGCGTGGTGCGCTTGTGACGCGCGTAGAGAGAGGTGGACACACAAGCTCCTAGGTGTGGGGGAAGCGCTGTGGTGCTGTGCGGCGGGTGGGGGAAGAGTGGCACTTGAGACGCGTACATGTCAGGAGCCCGCGTGATGTTGGCCGGAAATCGACGACGAGGTGTACGCCCGGGCACGTGAAGCGGGCGCCGTCCCGGGGGAGTCGAACCCACCGGGGCGGCGCCCTGCCCTGGGCAGACCGCGAACGGGCCTACGGGAAGGTGAGCTTCCAGCTGTTGATGTAGCCGGTGTCGCGGGCCGCGTTGTCCTGGACCCGCAGCTGCCAGACGCCGTTGGCGGCCTCGGACGAAGCGTTCACCGTGTACGTCGTGTTCAGGTTGTCCGCGCTGCCGCCGGTGCCGTAGCCCTTCAGCGTGTACGCCGTGCCGTCGGGGGCGACCAGCTGCACCTGGAGGTCGCCGATGTAGGTGTGGACGATGTCCACGGCGACCTGGAGGTTCGACGGCGCGTTGCCCGTCCGCCCGGAGACGGTGATCGACGACGTGACCGCCGCGCCCCGGTCCGGGATCGCCACGTCGGCGGTGTTCTCGAAGGACGTACCGCCGCCGCCTCCGCCGCCGGAGCGCGTGCCGACGTTCACGCCCGCCCACGCGTCCTGGACCCCCTTGTACTCGGCGCTGTCGGTGCCGTACAGCTCACCGGCCGCCGCGAGGGTGCCGGTACGGGCGCCCGCGTAGTTGGTGGTCGAGGTGAACTTGGTGGTCAGCGCGCGGAACCAGATCTTCTCCGCCTTGTCCCGGCCGATGCCGGTGACCGGAAGGCCGTCCGAGGTGGGCGAGTCGTAGGTGACACCGTTGATGGTCTTGGTGCCGCTGCCCTCGCTCAGCAGGTAGAAGAAGTGGTTCGCGGGGCCCGAGGAGTAGTGCACGTCGATCGAGCCGATGCCCGAGTACCAGGCGTCCTTGGACGAGCCGTCCCTGCTGGGCTTGTCCATGTAGCGCAACGGCGTGCCGTCGCCGTTGATGTCGATCTCCTCGCCGATGAGGTAGTCACCGACGTCGGAGGAGTTCTTCGCGTAGAACTCGACGGTCGAGCCGAAGATGTCGCTGGTCGCCTCGTTCAGGCCGCCGGACTCGCCGCTGTAGTTGAGGCCCGCCGTGTTGGAGGTGAGCCCGTGGGTCATCTCGTGCGCGGCCACGTCGATCGACGTCAGCGGGTTCGCGTTGCCCGAGCCGTCGCCGTAGGTCATGCAGAAGCAGCTGTCCGACCAGAACGCGTTGACGTAGTTGTTGCCGTAGTGGACCCGCGAGTACGCGCCCGTGCCGTCACCGCGGATGCCGCTGCGGCCGTGCACGTTCTTGTAGTAGTCCCACGTCAGCGCGGCCCCGTAGTGCGCGTCGGCGGCGGCCGACTCCAGGTTGGAGGGGCTGCCGTTGCCCCAGACGTCGTCGGAGCCGGAGAAGAGCGTGCCGGTGCCGGAGGTGCCGCGATTGAGGTTGTACGTCTTGTGGTTGCCGCGGGCGCCGTCGGTGAGGTTGTACGTCGACCCGGACTGCGTGGTGGTGAGGTCGACCGTGCCGGAGTACACCGTGTTGCCGGTGCCGGTCTCGATCGCCTCCCACGCGTACAGCTTCTCGCCGGTGGTGGCGTCGGTGACGACGTGCAGTTCCTGCGGGGTGCCGTCGTGCTGGAAACCGCCGACGACCGTCTCGTAGGCCACGACCGGCTTGCCGTCGGCCGCCCAGATCACCTTGCGGGGCTCGCGGTTGACGGCGGGGCTCTTGGCCTTCTCGGCCCTGCCCGCGGCCAGGGCCTGCTGCCGGGCCTTCGCGGCGGGCACCGCGGCCTTCGTCGTGGCCGGCTTGATCGCGGCGCGGGCGGCCTTGACGACGGACGCGGTGGCGTCCGCCTTCGTACTCTGGACGACGAGGTCGCCGCCGAGGACCGGCAGGCCGTCGTAGGTGCGCTCGTAACGCGTGTGCACGGTGCCGTCACGGTCCTTGAGGACGTCGCGGACGACCAGCTTCTCCTTGGCGCCGAGGCCCAGCTCCTTCGCCGTCCCGGCCTTGGCGGCGTCGGCCTCGCGGATCAGCGCGGCGCGCTGGGCGGGGGTGAGCTTGACCGACTCCGAGCCGGGGGTCGCCTTGCTCGCGGCCGACGGTGCCTTCTCCGGGGCTGCGAGGGCGGTGCCGCTCTGCACGGCGGCGGCGATCAGCGCGGCGACGCCGGCGAGGGCCACGGCCGCGGTACGGCGGGGGGTGTGGGACGTGCGTCTGTGGGAGCTGCTTCTTCGCGAGGAACTGCTTCTCAACACTGGCTCCTTCTGCGGGACCGGGGGTCGCCCGGCCTGGGGAGGTGGAGGTGTTGCTGTGGGGTTGCTGTGGAGCAGTCGTGGGAAGCGTGGCAGGCGAGTGCGCTTTCTGTCAGGAGCGCGTCAACAGTATGGCCGGAAACCGTTCGTTGACCGGAAATTCATGTTCGCTATACGGACGGTTTCCGGGCGTCGGGCAGGTCCCCGTGCCAGGAGTGCCACAGCGCCGCGTAGGCCCCGCCCGCCGCCACCAGCTCGTCGTGCGTGCCGAGTTCGGTCAGCCGGCCGCCCTCCATCACGGCCACCCGGTCGGCGTCGTGCGCGGTGTGCAGCCGGTGTGCGACGGCGATGACGGTGCGCCCTTCCAGTACGGCTGCCAGGGCGCGCTCGGTGTGCCGGGCGGTCGTCGGGTCGAGCAGCGCGGTCGCCTCGTCGAGGATCAGCGTGTGCGGGTCCGCCAACACCACGCGGGCCAGGGCGAGTTGCTGGGCCTGCGAGCCGTCGGTGCGGCAACCGCCCTGGCCCAGGAGCATGTCCAGGCCGTCCGGCAGCTCCCGCACCCACGCGTCGGCGCCGACCACCGAAAGCGCCTTCCACAACTCCTCGTCACCGGCGGACGGTTCGGCGATCCGCAGGTTGTCGCGGACCGTGCCGAGGAACACGTGGTGCTCCTGGGTGACCAGCACGACCTGGCGGCGCAGCCGCTCCGGCCCGAGCCCCACGACCGGCACGCCGCCGACCGTCACCGAGCCGGCGGTCGGCGCGTCGATGCCCGCCATCAGCCGGCTCAGCGTGGTCTTGCCGGCGCCGGACGGCCCGACCATGGCCAGTCGCTCGCCGGGCGTCACCGTCAGGTCGACGCCGCGCAGCACCTCGACGCCCCCGTCGTAGGCGTAGCGCACGCCGGTGACGTCGATACGGTCGCCGTCCGGATCGGGGCCGTCGCCCTCCTCGGCGGCCCGCGGGGCCCGGGCCAGTCCCTCCACCCGGGCGAACGAGGCCCCGCTGCTCTGCAGTTGCTCGACCCGCACCAGGATCTCGTCCAGCGGATTGCTCAACTGGTGCAGATACAGGGCCGCCGCCACGACCGCCCCGAGACTCATCGCGCCCGAGGTGTGCAGCGCCCCGCCGATCACCAGCGTCCCGGCCACGGGGAGCACGTACGAGACTTCCACGGCCGGAAAGAACACCGACCGCAGGAACAGGGTGTGGAAGCGCGTGCGGCGGGACTTCTCCAGGGCGTCACGGCTCGCGGCCGTCCGCCGCTCCTGGAGCCGGAACGCCTCCACCGTGCGCGCCCCGGCCGCGGTCGCCGCGAGGATCTCCGCGACGTCCGAGGTGGCCGCACCCTCGGCGAGATACCCGTCCCGGGCCCGCCGCAGATACCAGCGCAGCGCCAGCCAGATCGGCGTCAGGCCGAGCACGCCGAGGACACCGAGCAGCGGATCCAGCAGGAACACCGCGCCGATCAGGAACAGGCACTGCACGAGGTTGATGAGCAGGATCGGACCGGCGTCCCGCAGGGTGTTGCCCACGGTCGTGACGTCCGAGGTGCCCCGGGCCGTCAGATCGCCGGTGCCGGCGCGTTCCACCACCGAGGCGGGCAGGGCGAGGGCGCGGTCGACGAACCGCTCCCGTACGCGCGCGAGGGTGCGTTCGCCGAAGCGGTGACCCACGTAGCGGGCCCAGCGGGCGAGGAGCAACTGGGCGACGGCGCAGAGCAGAAGGACGAGGGCCAGCCGGTCCACGGCTGCGACGCCGTGTCCGGCGCGGACGTCGTCGATCATCCGGCCCAGCAGCCAGGGTCCTGCCAGACCGGCCATGGCGGCGAGGGCGTTGAGGCCGAGGACGGTGCCGAAGGCCAGGGTGTCGGCCCGTACGAGGTCCAGCAACGCCCGTCGGACGTCGGCCCGTTCGGCCACGGGGAGGTGTCCGCGGCTCATCGGACGGACTCCTCGGTGTCCCTGGCCACGAGGGCGCGGTAGCCGGGAGTGGTGTCGAGCAGGTCGTGGTGGCTGCCCGAGGCCGCGACCTTGCCGTCGACCAGGTAGTGGACGGTGTCCGTGCGGTCCAGGACGAGGGGGGAGGTGGTGGTCACGACCGTGGTGCGGCCTTGCCGGGCCTCACGGAGGCGGTCGGCGACGGTGGCCTCGGTGTGGGCGTCGAGGGCGGAGGTCGGCTCGACGGTGAGGAGGATCTCCGGGTCGGCGAGGAGGGCTCTGGCCAGGCGGATGCGTTGGCGCTGGCCGCCGGAGAGGTTGCGGGCCTGGGCGTCCATCCGGGTGTTCAGGCCGTCGGGGAGGGCTTGGACGATGTCTTCGGCTGCGGCTGTGTGGAGCGCCGTTCGGAGTGCCGCTTGTTCGCCGTGGGCGGGTGCGGGTGGTGTGTGGCTTGTCGCGCCCCGCGGCGGAGCCGCAGATCGAGACAGCCCCGCGCCCCTGAGAGGTCCGATCATGTCCTGGAGAGTTCCTGCGAACAGGTCGGACTCGTGGTCGGCAACCAGGATGCGGTCCCGGATCTGGCCCAGGGCGATGTCCTCCAGTCGCACTCCGCCCCAGGTCGCGTCCGACGGGGTGTAGCGGCCGAGGCGGTCCACCACCGCCACGGCGTCGGCCGGGTGTTCCGCCACCAAGGCCGTCAGGCGGCCGGGCAGGACGCGGACACCGGACTCGGGGTCGTGCAGGGCCGACGGCTCGGACGGGGCGTCGCGCGTCCCGGTGTCCGGCGTCGGCTCCAGCCGCAGGAACCGTACGACGCGGCGCGCGCACACCAGGCCGCGGCTGATCTGGTATCCGCACTCCACCCAGAAGGACACCGGGCCCACCAGCACCGCGACATAGCCGTAGACCGACACCAACTGGCCCACGGTGATGTCCCCCTGGGCGGCGAGGCGGGCTGCCAGCCAGGTCACCACGGCGAGGAACAGCGTGGGCAGGCCGATGCCGAGGGCCTGGACCCAGCTGGTCACCGCGCCGACCCGGTACCCCTGCTCGCGCAGCCGCTGCGAGTCACGGCGGAAGGCGTCCGCGACCAGCGTCTTGCCGCCCAGCCCGGCGAGGACCCGCAGACCGCCCGCCAGGTCGCCGATCCGCGCGGTGAGCACGCCCTGCCGCTCGCGGTACTCCGTCTCGGACCCCTGCAGCCGCCCGAGCAGCGGCCCGACGAGCAGGACGATCACCGGGATCCCGAGCAGCACGACCAGGGCGATGAGCGGGGAGACCGACACCAGGAGGACGGCGACCACCAGATAGGCCACGACCGCGCCGACGCCGGGGCCGACGACCGTCAGCGACTGGCTGATCGTCTGCACGTCGCCCACCCCGATCGTGACGACCTCCCCGGCCCCCGTCTGCCGCGACAGCGACGCGCCGAGCCGCACCGCCTGACCGACGACGACCTTCACCGTGCGGAAGTTGGCGTCCATCCGGACGCGGGTCATGGTGCGGTGGCGCATGATGCTCAGCCAGGCGTTGAAGGCGCCCACCGCGAACAGCGCCCCGCTCCAGGCGGTCAGCGCGCCCATGTCCCCGGGCTCCAGCCCGTCGTCGATCGCCCGGGACATCAGATACGGGGTCGCCGCCAGCAGCACCATCCACACGCTGCCGAACATCGCCCCGGCCGCGCACCGCCAGGGCTGCCGGGTGACCAGCCACCACAGGTAACGGGCGCCGCCCCGGTGGTCGGGTGTGCCGGGGTCCTCGTACGCGTCGATCATCCGCCCGCCCTCCGCCGTCCTCTCCGTCTGTAGGGTCCGCGACTTCGTGAGCACTGGTTCCTGCGGATACGTCGGAATCCGTGCGAGGTGAGCAGTAGCCGTGTCGGTGGATCGTTAGCAGTCGGTGGTCTCCGTGAGCGGGGTTGGTGACAGCGAGTTAAGCCTGATCAATGCCAGCCTGAGGGCTTGGCCTTGCTCGGCAGCGTGTTGGTCGTGGCAGAAACGTCGAGGGCCTGCGCCCGTGAGCTGTCTGCCTGACGTCCGCTTAGCGGCCGTATCGTCCCCCATCCGCAGCCTCCCGGCGCCGGCTGTCGTCAGTGGTGGGCAAGGAAGTCCTGCAGTTCGCGGTGGCGGAACTGGTAGGCAGTACCTGCCTTCCGCAGCAGCCCGGTTCCGGAGCACCAGTCCAGGAATCGGCTCAGCCGCCACGGCAACCACCGTCCGAAGCCCTGCCGGGTACACAGCAAGAGGGCCATGTACCACAACCCGGCCTCCCCGGACGTGACCCCCCACACGAGCCCGCCGACGAGTCCGATAGCGAGTCCGGGTAAGAGGGCGTCCGCGAGCAGAGTCACGATCCCGTCCATGATCCCGGTCACGTGCAGGTGATCGAACTCGAGAAAGGTGCCAAACCAGGCATAGGCTCCGCACGCGAATCCGAACATAAGACCAGTCACAAGCCCGACCACGAACCGGCCCTCCTGCCCAACTATGCCACCGGCGATGGCCCCGAACAGGAGCGCTACCGCGATCGCGTGAGCCAGCTGGCTTTCGGCTGCAAGACCGGCCAGGAGCCCGGACAGGAGCCCGAGCCAGAGCGTGATCCAGAGCGAGAACGCGAGGACATATAGGGGTTCGGCCGCTGCCCCGATGACAAAGCGGTGTGGGGGTGGGCCAAATGCCATGGGACCGAGCACTGGGGACAATCTTGCTGTCCGGCCTGGCTGCACCCAGGTCCTCAACGACACGATCCCTGCGCCGACGGCTGTGGGGAGCAGTGGGTCGAATGGCGGGTCAAGGAAGAGCCAGGCCGCGGTGCTGGCCAGCGTGGCGGTGGTGGTGATGGCGGCGACTGCGGCGCGCACCGGGCGGGAGCCGACTAGGGGCCATAGTTCGGCGAGCACGATGTCGGTGCTCGGAAGGGCCTGCCCTCCGACGGCACGGTTGGTGGTGGCGTTGTGGTTGAGGTAGCGGGCCAGGACGGTCAGCCCCGTGCGGACGCGGTCGGGGCTGTACGGAGCACGGTGGCGGGGCGCGCTGGCCAGAGCAGTGGCTGCGGGTATGAAAAGGTCCAGGAGGTGTTCGCCCACCGCGTCGGGGGTGTTCAGAGACGGGGCCAGCAGGGCGTCGGGGTGGCGCAGATAGGCCCCGGTGTGTGGGGCGCGCTGTTCGTAGACGGTGGCGGCCAAGGTCAGGCGCCATGGCGTGGACAAGCCCGCGGCCAGGGGGCCGTCCGGGGCTGCAGCCAGGGCGTCGAGGACGTTCTGCCAACGGTCGGGGCCATCGACGCGGTCGGTCAGGAAGTCCCAAGCGGTCGCAGCGTCGAGCGGGGTGAGTTCGATGCGGGCGGCGTCGTGTAGCCATGCGCCTACCGCTTGGAGGGTGGTGTAGGAGCCGCTGCGGCAGGTCAGGATCAGCTGGGCCTTGGCCACGCCCTGCTGGTAGGCGTTGAGGGCGCGCAGCGCGTGGGCGGCGCGAGAGTCGTAGCCCGGCTGGGGGTCGGCGTCCATCTCGTCCAAGCCGTCGAGTACCGGCAGCACCCGCCGGTCCTTGACCAGCGCGTGGGCAGCGTTTTTGGACAGGCCGTAGGTGGTCACCAGGTGACGGGCGATCCACTCCTCCATCGGGCGATTGGTGTCGAAGGAAGGCAGTGACAGTCGTACCGGGACTGCCTCGCCCGGCGAGCGGTGCTCAAGGAGGAGGAGCACGAGCTGGAGGGCCAGGGCTGTCTTGCCGGCGCCTGGAGCGCCGGTGATGACCAGCCGGCCCGGGCGCAGCCGCTGGTAGTAGTCAGCGATGTCCTGGAACGTCCCGTGCGGGACGGCGCCGGCTGCCTCGTGCGCGGGGGCGGGGCGATGGACGAATGGGACGTTGATGGTCCGGTCATGAGCGCCCAGCAGGTGCCGCCACGCGGCGCGTTCCGCGTCCACCACGTCCACCGCCAGCCGGTCGGCATTCCCGGCGATGTCGGTCTCCTGCCACCGCAGCGCCTGCACCGCCATCCAGCCCGACCACAACGCGGCCACCAGGGACACCAAACCCACCGTCAGCCCGGCCGGATCAACATCCCCCCTGCCCGCCCCCGGGAACAACCGCAGGCCGACAACAACCGCCACACCTAGCAGCAGCACCGTGCCCATGCCGAACACGCCCGCCTGCCTACGCCTGGCCCCCATCACCCGCCCCGTCACCCAGCGAAGACCAATTCCGGCGTCCAACACCCTAATCTTCTGGAAAGTACGGCGCAGCAATCTCCCGCTTCCGACGCGCCCTCGTATCAGATTGACGCCGTGGGAGCCCTGCGTGCACGACGGGCGCTGCCCGTGCTCCGTACTGCCACGACCGGGACAGCGGGGGAGCGGCTAGCACATACGCAAGAAGATCGAAAGAGACCCGGCGGAGACCGCCGCTGAACGTAGTCATTGTCAACGGGATCGCGGTTTTGCTAATCCACTGCTAACGAACCGCCTTCATTGCTAACGAAGTCACGGATCCTAGACCGTCGCCGTCCTACGCGAGGCTGTCCCGCCAGGCCCGGTGCAGATCCGCGAACCTGCCCGTGCCCGCGACGAGTCCGGCCGGTTCGCCGTCCTCGACGATCTCCCCGTGTTCCATCACCAGGACACGGTCCGCGATCTCGACGGTGGACAGCCGGTGCGCGATGACCACGGCCGTACGGCCCTTCAGCACCGTCGCCATCGCCCGCTGCACCGCGCGCTCGCCCGGGATGTCCAGCGAGCTGGTCGCCTCGTCGAGGATCAGCACCGCCGGATCCGCCAGCAACGCACGTGCGAAAGCGACCAGTTGCCGCTGTCCGGCCGAGATACGGCCGCCCCGTTTGCGTACGTCGGTGTCGTAGCCGTCGGGCAGGGAGCTGATGAAGTCGTGCGCGCCGATCTCCTTCGCCGCTCGCTCGATCTCCTCGCGCGTGGCGTCCGGGCGGCCGATCGCGATGTTCTCGGCGACCGTGCCGGAGAACAGGAACGCCTCCTGCGTCACCATGACCACCCCGCGCCGCAGTTCGGGCACGGCGAGGTCGCGCAGGTCGACGCCGTCCAGCAGGACCCGGCCGTCGGAGGGGTCGTACAACCGGGCCAGCAGCTTGGCCAGCGTCGACTTGCCGGCGCCCGTGGAGCCGACGACCGCGACCGTCTGCCCGGCCGGGATCGTCAGGTCGAAACGGGGCAGCACCTCGCCGCCGGTGCGGTAGCCGAAGCGGACGGCGTCGAAGACGACCTCGCGGCCCGGCTGTTCGCCCTCCAGCGGAGGGAGTTGCCGGGGAGTCGACGGCTCGGGCACGGAAGGGGCCTGGGCGAGCAGTCCGGCGATCTTCTCCAGGGAGGCCGCCGCCGACTGGTAGGAGTTGAGGAACATCCCCAGCCGGTCGATGGGGTCGTACAGCCGCCGCAGGTACAGCACGGCGGCCGCCAGCACACCGAGGGCCAGCGTGCCGTCCGCGACCCGGTGGGCGCCCCACAGTACGATCGCCGCGACCGTCGTGTTGGCGATCAGCCGTGAACCGGTGACGTACCGGGCCATCTCCAGCAGCGCGTCCCCGTTGGTGCGCTCGTGCCGCTCGTTCAGCGCGCCGAAGTCGGCGTCGTTGACGGCCTCGCGGCGGAAGGCACGCACCGGCCGGATGCCGTTCATGGTCTCGACGAACTTGACGATGACGGCGGCGATGGCGGTCGACCGCGCCCGGTACACCCGCCCGGCCCGGCGCTGGTACAGCCGCACCAGGGCGTACAGCGGCACGAACGACGCCATCGCCACGCCGCCCAGCCCCAGATCCAGCCAGAGCAGCATCGCCGAGATGTAGACGAAGGACAGGATGACCGTCACGAGCTCCTGAAGACCCTCGTCCAGCAGCTCGCGCAGCGACTCCACGTCCGTCGTGGAGCGGGAGATGAGCCGGCCCGAGGTGTAGCGCTCGTGGAAGTCGACGCTCAGTGCCTGTGCGTGGCGGAAGATCCGGCCGCGCAGATCGAGCAGCACGTCCTGGCTGACGCGGGCCGCGGCGGCGACGAACGCGAACTGGAGCCCGCCCGCGGCCAGCGCGCACGCCAGATAGCCGACGGCGACCGCGATCAGCGGCCCGTGGTCCTGCGCCCGGAAGGCCGGCACGGCCCGGTCGATGGCGTACGCCACGAGCAGCGGGCCCGCCTGCACGACCGCCTGCTGGAGCAGCAGAAGCAGTGCCGTGACCGTGACGCGGGCCTTCAGGGGCGCGAGCAGGGAGCGCAGCAGGGCGGCGGTGGCGCCCGGGGGCGTGGGCAGGACGTCCCGGTCGAAGGGGTCACCGGTGGCCCGGGTCCCAGCGTCGGGTCCCCCGGCGCCGGGTTCGTCGTCGGGTGTCCCGTCGGCCGGTGCGGTGGTGGCCGCCGTCATCGTGCGCCCTCCTGTTCGCCTGACCGGTCGCCCGATTGTTCGCCCGGCTGTTCCCCTGAGTGTTCGCCGGACATCAAGTGGGCGTACTCGGCGTTCGTCCGCAGCAGTTCGTGGTGGGTGCCGACCGCGGCGATCCGGCCGCCGGACAGCAGCGCGACCCGGTCGGCGAGCAGCACCGTGGACGGGCGGTGCGCCACGATCAGGGCGGTGGTGTCCGCGAGGACCCGCCGCAGGGCGGCCTCCACGGCGGCCTCGGTGTGCACGTCCAGGGCCGACAGCGGGTCGTCCAGGACGAGGAACTCCGGCTGCCCGACGACAGCTCTGGCCAGCGCCAGGCGCTGCCGCTGCCCGCCGGAGAGACTGTGGCCCTGCTCGCCCACCCGGGTCCGGGTCCCCTGCGGCAGCGCGTACACGAAGTCGGCCTGGGCGACGGCCAGGGCGCGCTCCAGCTCGGCCGGGCCGGCCGTGTCGTCGGCGCCCATCAGAACGTTGTCGCCGACCGGGGCCGAGAAGAGCGTGGGCTCCTCGAAGGCGACCGCGACCTTGGCGCGCAGCGCCTGACGGGACAGGGTCGTGATGTCGACCCCGTCGAGGGTGATGCGGCCCGAGGTCACCTCGTAGAAGCGGGGGATGAGCGCGGTGAGGGTCGTCTTGCCGCTGCCCGTCGCGCCGACCAGGGCCATGGACTCGCCGGGACGGATGTGCAGGTCGACCCTGTCCAGGACGGGAGGGGAGTGGGGCGGGGCGTCGGGGTAGCGGAAGGTGACGTCGTGGAACCGGAGACCGGACCCGGCTGCGGGCGGTGACGCCGGGTCACCGGCAACGCCCCGCTCCTCCACCTCCTCGTCCATCACCTCGAAATACCGCTCCGTCGCCGTCGCCGCCTCCTGGCTCATCGCCAGCAGGAATCCGATCGACTCCACCGGCCACCGCAACGCCAGCGCCGTGGACAGGAACGCCACCAGCGTCCCCGCCGACAACCCCCCGTCGGCCACCTGCACGACCCCCACCACCAGCGCCGCCCCGATCGCGACCTCCGGCAGCGTCACGATGACGCCCCAGATCGTCGCCAGCAGCCGCGCCTTGCGCAGTTCCGTGCCGCGCAGCGTCCCCGACAGCTCCCGGAAGGCCCGGGCCTGACTCCGGTGCCGGCCGAAGCCCTTGATGATGCGGATGCCGAGCACGCTCTCCTCGACGACCGTGGTCAGGTCGCCGACCTGGTCCTGGGCGAGCCGGGCCACCTTGGCGTACCGCTTCTCGAAGATCGCGCAGGTGACCATGACGGGCACGGCGGGCCCGAGGATCACCAGCCCCAGGGTCCAGTCCTGGAGCAGCATGATGACCACGCCGACGAGGATCGTCACACCGTTGACCAGCAGGAACGTCAGCGGGAAGGCGAGGAACATGCGCAGCAGCATCAGGTCCGTCGTCCCCCGGGACAGCAACTGGCCCGAGGCCCACCGGTCGTGGAAGGCCACCGGCAGCCGCTGGAGGTGCCGGTACAGATCCGCCCGCATGGACGCCTCGACATGGGAGAGCGGCCGGGCCACCAGCCACCGCCGCAGCCCGAACAGCAGGGCCTCGGCGACGCCGAGCAGCAGCAGGTACAGCGCGCCGAGCCAGACCCCGCCCGGGTCCCGGTCGGCGACCGGCCCGTCCACCATCCACTTCAGGACGAGCGGGATCACCAGGCCCACGCAGGAGGCCAGTATCGCGACGAACGCGGCCGTGAACAGGCGCACCCGCACGGGCCGCACGTACGGCCACAGGCGCAGCAGCGTACGCACGGCGGAACGGTCCTGGGCGGGGGCGGGTGTCGTGGCCATCAGCAGCGAGCCTACGGATCGCCACTGACACCGCCCACCGAGTTTTCGCCGTACCGGGCGCGTCCATCGGCCCTACGACCTGGGCGTTCGAGGGGTCGTACGCCGGCATCAGCCGA
Organism: Streptomyces sp. SID5464; assembly: GCF_009862985.1. Taxonomy (NCBI): domain Bacteria; kingdom Bacillati; phylum Actinomycetota; class Actinomycetes; order Kitasatosporales; family Streptomycetaceae; genus Streptomyces; species Streptomyces sp. SID5464. The sequence goes on from NZ_WWIQ01000077.1 coordinate 19,813, forward strand.
ACGGCTGATGCCCGTTCGAGCGCGACGGCCGATGCGCGGATCCCGCCGCCCCGGGACCCTCGACGCATGTCCGTCATCGAAGTCACCGACCTGCGCAAGGCCTACGGCGGCCGCCCGGCCGTCGACGGTGTCTCCTTCGCCGTCGAGGAGGGCGAGATCTTCGGCATCCTCGGCCCCAACGGCGCCGGCAAGACCACCGCCGTGGAGTGTGTCGAGGGGCTGCGCGTGCCCGACTCCGGCCGGGTCCGCGTCACCGGTCTCGACCCCGTCACCGAGCACGAGGCCACCCGCCGCGTGCTCGGCGCGCAGCTCCAGGAGAGCGAGTTGCAGGCGAAGCTCACCGTCCGCGAGGCGCTGGAGCTGTACAGCGCCTTCTACCCGAGCCCGCTCGACTGGCGGCCGCTCGCCGAACGCCTGGGCCTGACCGCCAAGTTGACGACCCGGTTCGCCAAGCTCTCCGGTGGCCAGAAGCAGCGGCTGTTCATCGCGCTCGCGCTGGTGGGCAACCCCCGGGCCGTCGTCCTGGACGAGCTGACCACCGGCCTAGACCCGCGCGCCCGCCGGGACACCTGGGAGCTGATCGAGGACATCCGCGCGAACGGCGTGACCGTCCTCCTCGTCACCCACTTCATGGAGGAGGCGCAGCGGCTGTGCGACCGGATCGCCGTGATCGACAAGGGCCGGGTGGCCGCCCTGGACACCCCGGCCGGACTGATCCGCCGCTCGGCGGGCTCCACCGTCATCAGCTTCACCCCGTCCGCCCCGCTGGACGACCGTGACCTGAACGCGCTGCCCGCGCTCGCGTCGGTCGAGCACCGGGACGGCCGCGTCACCCTGTCCGGCACCGACGAGACCGTCAACGCCGTCATTTCCCTCCTCGCCCGCAGCCACGTCACGGCCCACCAGCTCCGGGTCACCGACGCCACCCTGGACGACGCGTTCCTCGACCTCACGAAGGAGGCGGCGGCATGAGCACGGCCCTCGTCAACACCGCCGTACTGAAGAGCGAGATCCGCCTCTTCCGCCGGGAGCCCGGCAGCCTCTTCTGGATCCTGGTGTTCCCGACGCTGCTGCTGGTGATCCTCGGCTCGATCCCGTCCTTCCGCGAGGCCGACCCGTCCTTCGGCGGGCTGCGCCCGGTCGACGGCTACGTCCCGGTGAGCGTGCTGCTCGGCCTCATCATGGGCGGGATCCAGGCGATGCCGCAGACCCTCACCGGCTACCGCGAGCGCGGCATCCTGCGCCGGATGTCCACCACCCCGGTCCGCCCCGCCGCCCTGCTGTCCGCGCAGATGCTGCTGTACGGCGGGGCCGCCCTGGTGTCGGCGCTGCTCGCCCTCGCGGTCGGCCGGCTCGCCTTCGGCGTACGGCTGCCGCGGCAGGGCTTCGGATACGCCATCGCCCTGCTGCTGGCCGTGCTGGCCGCCCTCGCGCTGGGCGCGGTGATCTGCGCGCTGTCCCGGTCCACGAAGATCGCCGGTGCCATCGGGTCGGCGGTGTTCTTCCCCGCGATGTTCTGCGCGGGCGTGTGGATGCCGGTGCAGACCATGCCGGACGCACTGGCGCGGTCCGTCGGCCTCACGCCGTTCGGCGCGGCGGCCGAGGCCCTGAACCGGTCCGCCGCGGGGGACTGGCCGGGCTGGGGGCACCTGGGAGTGCTCGTGGCCTGGACCGTGCTGCTGACGGCCGGTGCCTCGCGCTGGTTCCGCTGGGAGTAGGCGACGTGCCGTGCACACTGGGGAGATGACCGCGGCGGACGAGCAGATCGAGCACCGTCAGAACCAGTTCCACACCTGGGGCGTCTACGGACTGCTCGCCGTCTCGACCCTCCTCTCGATCGCCGCGCACGAGCTGATGACGAGCCCGGCCGAGTGGTACGCGGGCGGGGCGCTGGTCGTCGCGGCGGTGCTGCTCCAGCTGTGGCACGGGCCCCGCCGGGGCCGCCGGACGCCGTCCGCGCGCGGGACCGTCTACTACGTCCTGCGCTGGGCGATCTCCTTCGCCCTCACGTGGCTGAACCCGTTCTTCGGGTTCTACGCGTCCAGCGGCTACTTCGACAGCGACGAACTGATCCCCGGCAGGCGCCGGCAGTGGCTCGGTCTCCTCGCCACCGTCGTCGTCGTGGCGGGCTCGCAGTCCGGCGGGATGCCGATCCGCAGCCCGACCCAGTGGCTGCTGTTCGCCGTGCTGCTGGTCGCGAACTACGGCCTGCTGACGGTGGTCGGCCACATCACCCAGCAGGAGGAACAGCGCTCCCGCGAGCGGGCCGTCACCATCACCCAACTCGAACGCACCAACGCCGCCCTGCAACGGGCCCTCGACGAGAACGCCGCCCTGCACGCCCAACTCCTCGTCCAGGCACGGGAGGCGGGCGTCGCCGACGAACGCCGGCGGCTGGCCGCCGAGATCCACGACACCATCGCCCAGGGCCTGACCGGCATCATCGCCCAGCTCCAGGTCGTCGCGAACGCGCCCGACCCGGCCGTGGCCCGCACGCACCTCGACCGCGCCTCGGACCTGGCCCGGCACAGCCTCGGCGAGGCCCGCCGCTCCGTGCACAACCTCGCCCCCGTGGCGCTGACCGACGCCGGACTGCCGGAAGCCCTGAAGAAGACGGTCGCCGAGTGGGGCGAACGGACCGGTGTGCGCGCGGAGTTCACGGTCACCGGCACCGCCGAGCAACTCCACGAGGAGGTCGCGGCGACGCTCCTGCGGATCGTCCAGGAGGCCCTCTCCAACGCCGCCCGGCACGCGGCCGCCGAACGCGTCGGCATCACGCTGTCCTTCCTCGGCGACGAGGTGATCCTCGACATCCGCGACGACGGACGCGGCTTCGACCCGGTCGCCGTCCCCACCCGCACGAGCTCCGGCGGTTTCGGCCTCGACGGCATGCGCGCCCGCGCCGAACGCATCGCCGGCTCCCTCACCGTCGAGTCCGAGCCGGGCCACGGTACGGCGGTCTCCGCTCGCGTACCGTTGGTCCGCCATGACTGAAGACGCCGCGACGGGTGACGCCGCGATCACCCTGCTCATCGTCGACGACCACCCCGTCGTACGGGACGGCCTGCGCGGCATGTTCGAGTCCGCCCCGGGCTTCCGGGTCCTCGGGGAGGCGTCGAACGGCGTCGAGGCGCTCTCGCTCGCCGCCGGCCTCGATCCGGACGTGATCCTGATGGACCTGCGCATGCCGGGCGGCGGGGGAGTGGACGCCATCCGCGCACTGACCCGCACCGGCGCCCGCGCCAAGGTCCTCGTCCTCACCACCTACGACACCGACTCCGACACCCTCCCCGCGATCGAGGCGGGCGCCACCGGCTACCTGCTGAAGGACGCGCCCCGCGAGGAGCTGTTCACCGCCGTACGAGCGGCGGCGCAGGGCCGTACGGTCCTCTCCCCGGCCGTGGCCTCCCGCCTGGTCTCCGCGGTCCGCACGCCCAGGGCTCCCGGCAACGAACCGCTCTCCGCCCGCGAACGCGAGGTGCTGGCCCTGGTCGCCAAGGGCACGTCCAACCGCGAGATCGCCCGCGAACTGTTCATCAGCGAGGCGACCGTGAAGACCCACCTCACCCACCTCTACGCCAAGCTCGGCGTCAAGGACCGCGCGGCGGCGGTGGCGGTGGCGTACGACCGGGGGATCCTGGGCGAGGCGTGACGAGCGCGTGAGCGGTGCGTGAGCCGTCGCTGGGAGTGTGGGCCGTCGTCAAGGACAGTCTGCACAAAGGGGATTCGCGTGACCGTGATGGCCGAGACGGACCGTGTGGGGGCCGCACTGCGTGCGCTCACGTTCGAGCGCACCGTGGCGAAGGGGCTCGTACACCGGCGGGCGCTGTCGGAGGTGTTCCTGACCGACGGCACGGCGGTCGACGACGACCGTTTCGTGGCCGGAGCGCAACTGCCGCCGTCCCACGCCTACTACACCGATCACACCACTGGCTCCGCGGTCGATCCGCTGTTCCTGCTGGAGTGCTGCCGCCAGGCCGAGACGCACGCGGTGCACGCGCACTTCGGGGCGCCGGACGGCACCAAGTTCGTTCTCCAGCAGTGGTCGATGGAGCTGCCGGGCCTGGCCGCGCTGGAGCGGGCCGACGGGCCGGCCGAGGTGGCGATCGCGGCCACGACGCACGACGCGCAGTGGGCCGGGGGATCGCTGCGCGGTCTGCGGTACCGCATGGTGATCACCGTGTCCGGGCGGCCGGTGGGCGAGGTGACCATGCGCGTGAAGTACGTCGCCGACAGCGTGTACGGGATGCTCCGCGGCCGCCGGGACGGCGGGAGCACGCCGACGTCCGAGTCGTACCGCCGCCCGGTCACGGAGGGCCTCGTGCGGCCCGGGCGCGTGGGCCGGGAGCGGCCGGAGAACGTGGTGCTGCTCGACCCGGCCACCGAGGGCCGGCAGGTCCGGGCCCGGCTTCGGGTGGCCGGCGGGCACCCCAGCCTGTTCGACCACGCCCAGGACCACGTGCCCGGCATGGTGCTGATGGAGGCGGGACGGCAGACGGCCCTGCTGACCGCGGAGGAGCTGTTCGGGGCCCCGGCGGCGTCGTGGTCGGTCACCGGGCTGGAGGCCTCGTTCGACGCCTACGCGGAACTCGACGAGCCCCTGACGGTGGTCGGCGACGGCCACGAGCAGGCGGCCGACGCCGCCGGGACCGTCTCGGTCCCCGTGACGTTCGAGCAGGGCGGGCGCACGGTCGCCCGGGGCGCCTTCAGTCTGGAACGCGGCAGCCGGTGACCGAGAAAGACCGTCCGGACCCCATGCGGTGGGGTCCGGACGGTCTTCTCGTTCCGTAGGCGGAGTGAGGAGGGGCTCACGCCTCCTGAGCGGTGGCCGGGTCCAGGTCACGGTCACGGACCATGGTGAAGATGGCGATCGCCCCGGCGAGCGCCACGCAGGCCAGCACCACGTAGACGACGCTCCAGCCGTGCTGGAGACCCTGGACCGCCCGGTCCACCAGGTCCTGCCCGCCGTCCGCGCGTACGGACCCCAGCCGGCCCTGGACCACGTCGTCGGCCATCGCGCCGTCGCCCGCGGCCAGCTGCTGACGGGTCGAGGTGAGCAGCAGCCCGCCCACGCACGCCACGCCGATCGTCTCGCCGGCGACCCGGAGGGTGTTGAACATGCCCGACGCCATACCGCTGCGCTCGGCCGGCACCACGCTGACCGCCGCGTTGTCCATGACGCCGAAGGCGAGACCGATGCCGACACCGGCCAGCAGCAGCGCCGCGAACAGCCCCGTACGGGACGACACCGGGTCGGTGAACGTCATCAGCAACAGCGCGACGGCCAGCACCGCCGGTCCGACGGCGAGCAGCATCCGTACGGACAGCAACCGCACCAGCGTGCCGGTGAACAGGGGCAGGACGAAGACCGGCAGCGTCAGCGGCAGCAGCATCGCACCGGACATCGTCGACCCCGCCCCGCCCGCGCCCTGGAAGTACGGCGGCAGGTAGACGAGCAGGGCCGCGAACGCGAAGACGATGCTCACCGGCTGCCAGATGATGGCGACGAACGTGGGGCGCCGCAGCAGGCTCAGGTCGAACATCGGCTCCGCGACGCGCAGTTCGACCACGACGAACAGGGCGAGGAACAGCGCCGCCCCCGCGAAGGAGCCGAGCGTGACGACTCCGCCCCAGCCCTGTGAGGGCCCCTCGACGAAGCCGAGGGCGAGCAGCATGAGGGCCAGGGTGAAGGTCACCACGCCGGGCAGGTCGATGCGCCGCGCAGCCGGGTTCTTCGACTCGGGCAGCGGCCGGGCCAGGACGAGCACGACCGCACCGAGCAGGACGTTGACCAGGAACACGGCGTGCCAGGAGGCCACGCCCACCAGCAGGCCGGACACGAACGGCCCCATCGCCAGGCCGAACCCGATCGAGGCGCCGAAGATGCCGAAGGCCCTGGCCCGGGCGGCCCCGCCGAACGTGTGGGCGAGCAGTGCGGAACCACTGGTCAGCACCGCTGCCGCGCCCATGCCCTGCACGAAGCGCGCCAGGTCCACGAGCAGGATGGTGGGAGCGGTACCCGCGACGAGGGAGGCCAGTGCGAAGACGGCCGTGCCGCTCAGGAACAGGCGGCGGCGCCCGAAGAGGTCGGCCGCCGAACCGGCCGCGAGCATGAAGGCGGTGAACGCCACGTTGTAGGCGTTCAGCACCCACTGGGTGGAGGCGGCCGAGGCGTGCAGCGCGCCCGACATGTCGGCGAGGGCGACTCCCGGACCCGTGACGGAGATGGGCAGCATCACGGCGGCCAGAGCGATGGCCACCAGCACCCGCGTGGGACCGGGGCCGGTCTCCGCAGGGGTGGTCCCGGGTGGTGACAGCTCGGAATCAGCAAGTGACTGGGACATCGAAACCTATCAATCCTGTGACTACGGGGTCGGGTGCGGGGTCAGAGCCGGGAGACCGGCAGCGCGGCCGGCGAGGTGTCCTCGGCGGTGAGCGCGTCCTGGGCGGTGAGCAGAGCGCCGAGCTCCGCGAACGAGGTCACCTGTGTGTCGATGAAGGACCCGAACGCCGACACGTCGTCCTCCGAGAAGACCGCGCCGCGCATCAGCACCGTGCGCAGGCCCGCGATCTTGGCCGCGCGCAGGGCGAGCGGGGAGTCGTCCACCAGCAGCCACTGCCCCGGGTCCGCCTCGCCCTCGGCCGCGAGCAGCGCCGCGTAGGTGTCCGGATCGGCCTTGGAGGCGTGGTCGAGCGCCACGTAGTCCTCGGGCCGGAACAGCCCGTCGAGCAGCGAGCGGCGCGCGGTGGTGCGGTCCATCGTGGAGAACACGCGCAACCGCACGCCCCGCGCACGCTGTTGCGCGCAGAACGCCTCCACGCCCTCGCCGAGGGCCAGCGGCGTGCCCCGGACGGAGGTCAGCGACCTGAGCGCCTCGATCTCGGCGTTCAGATGCTGTTCGATGCCGAGGCCCGCGAACAGCACGCGCAGGCTCTCCCGTTGGGGGAAGGTGCTGATGGCCTTGAACTGCGTGACAGTCGCCTCGATCGGCAACTCCGTGTGGCGGTTGATGCCTTCGTGCAGGGCGAGCAGCAGCAGGCTCGACGCGTTCAGGCTCAGCACTCCGTCGAAGTCCAGCAGCACGGTCTGCGGGGAAGCGGCGCGGTCCAAGGCGTAACTCCTGGGGTGGTGGAGGGGGCGCGGCCGGAAGGGCCGGGACCGCGCGGGGGAGGGAGGGGCGCCGGCGGCGCCGGACCGGCCGGGGGCTGCCGGTCCGGCACACGGGGCGGCGCGTGGGGTCAGTCGCGCCAGACGGAGTGCGCGGCGGCCTCGGCGTCGAGGGTGCGCAGCAGGTCCTCGTCGATGGAGTGCAGCGAGTCGACGATGTGCCGGGCACCGGTCTCGCGCATCAGCTGGGGCTGGAAGCTGTGCTCGAAGGAGCTGGGGTGGCCGATGAAGGGGATGTCGAGGGCCTTGGCGACCTCCGCAACGCGGGCCACGTCGTCGATGAACAGCACCTCGTCGTACTTCAGGCCGAAGACCTCGGTGGTGATCTCGCGCAGGCCGGGGCGGAAGTCGTTGGTGCAGACGTAGCCGGGCTCGTCGAAGAGGTCGGCGTGTTCGCCCAGGAAGTGGTCGAAGTGCGACTTGGCGAGGCCGCCGTAGCTGACCGTCTTCAGTCCCAGTTCGCGCAGCCGGCGCAGCAGGTCGATCGCACCGTCGAGAAGCTCGACCGGGTGCTCGCGGGTGTACTCCTCCCGCTCCTTGAAGTAGACGTCGATCGCCTCCTGAGCGGTCCACGGAACGCGGGCCGCGTTCGCCATGCCCTGGCCGCCCACCAGCTGCGGCTGGGAGAAGATGCTGCGCTCGACGTCGGCGGTGTACTCGCCGCCACGACTGACGATGAAGTTGTGGATGACGGGGCTGAACGTGTCGTTCAGCAGGACGCCGTCGATGTTGACGGCGGCCAGCTTGAGCTGCTTGAGCTTGTCTGCCATGGGATTCCTCGTTGCCTGGTGAAACGTGAAGAGTGGAAAGTGAAGAGTGAAGGGAGTCAGTGGCCGACGGTCGCCATGCCCGCCGGGTCGTAGCGCTCGCCGGAGACGACGTCGTGGGGCACCGCGGCCGACACGGCGGCCAGTTGCTCGTCCGTGAGCCGCAGTTCGGCGGCGGCGACGTTCTCGCGCAGGTAGCCGATCCGGCGGGTGCCCGGGATGGGGACGATGTCGTCGCCCTGAGCCAGCAGCCAGGCCAGCGCCAGCTGGACGGGGCTGCAGCCGTAGCTCTCCGCGAGCTCGCGGAGCCGCTCCACCATCCGGACGTTGCGCGCCAGGTGCTCCTGCTGGAAGCGGGGGTGCGAGTGCCGGAAGTCGGTGGGGTCCAGGTCGTCGGGCCGGGTGATCGCACCGGTCAGGAAACCCCGCCCGATCGGCGAGTACGCCACGAGCGAGGTGCCCAGCTCCCGCGCCACCGGCAGGACGTCCGCCTCCACCTCGCGGGTCCACAGCGAGTACTCGGTCTGCAGGGCCGCGATGGGGTGGACGGCGTGCGCCCTGCGCAGGGTCTGCGCGGTCACCTCGGAAAGCCCCAGGTGCCCGACCTTGCCGGCCCGCACCAGCTCCGCCATGGCGCCGACGGTCTCCTCGACGGGGATGTCGGGGCTCTTGCGGTGGAGGTAGTAGAGGTCGATGTGGTCGACGCCCAGGCGCTGCAGTGAGGCGTCGACGGCCCGCCGGCAGTGCTCCGGGCTGGAGTCGATGTTCCGGCCCTGCCTCGGGTCGCTGTCGTCGCGCCGGATGCCGAACTTGGTGGCGAGGACCACCTGGTCGCGGCGGCCCGCGACGGCCCGGCCCACCAGGCGCTCGTTGTGGCCCTTGCCGTACATGTCGGCGGTGTCGAGCAGCGTGACCCCGCTGTCCAGGGCCGCCTGGAGGGTCGCCAGGCTCTGGGCCTCGTCGGTCGGACCGTAGAACTCCGACATCCCCATGCAGCCGAGACCGATGGCGGAGACCACCGGACCGTTCGTGCCAATCCTGCGTTGCTGCACTCAGTTCTCCTCGTGCGCGGTCGTGAGCGGGGTCGTGTGAAGGGGTGTCCGGAGCACGGCCCGCCTGCACCGCGGCGCGGGGCGGGCCGCTGCCGGACGCATTCCAGGCTGGCAGTGCGTACTTACGCGCCACTCATGTGCCGCTCACGGCCGACGTGAGCGGCGCGTGTCCCCTGCGTGGGCCGCTCGTGAGGGAAAGCGGAGCCCGCGTTGCGAGGGTGAGAACTCCGACGAGCGCCACAGCGCATCGGTGCACCACGACACCAGCCAGGAGGAACGACGCAGTGACGGCTACGACAGCGACAACGGCTGTGGCTGACAGCAGCACCTCGACAACGTCCCACGGTGCCGGAGCTGCCGGATGACCGGGTCGGACCGCGCGGCGGTCGTCGCCGGTCTGGGCAGCTGGGTCCCGCCCACGGTGGTCACCAACGACGACCTCGCCCGGCACCTGGACACCTCGGACGAGTGGATCAGCAGCCGGACCGGGATCCGCCGGCGGCACGTCATCGACCCGGGCGGATCGACCGGCGACCTCGCCGTCGAGGCCGGGCGCAGGGCCCTGAAGTCCGCGGGCGAGGAACGGGCCGACATCGTCGTCGTCGCCACCAGCACCCCGGACCGCCCCTGCCCGGCCACCGCGCCGGAAGTCGCCGACCGGCTGGGGCTCGGCGGTGTCGGCGCGTTCGACATCGCCGCCGTGTGCACGGGCTTCGTCTACGCGCTGGGCACGGCGGCCGGTTTCGTCCAGGCTGGCTTCGCCCGCTCCGTCCTGGTCATCGGGGCGGACACCTTCTCCACCATCCTCAACCCGGCCGACCGTACGACCAGGGCCATTTTCGGGGACGGCGCCGGAGCGGTGTACCTGCGCGCCGGCGCGGCGACGGAGCCGGGCGCCCTGAAGGGGCTCCACCTCGGCAGCGACGGCGGCCAGAGCGACCTCATCCAGGTCGCGGCCGGCGGTTCACGGCAGCGTTCCACCGGCCTGCCGGCCGCCGCGGAGGCCACCTACTTCACCATGGAGGGCCGCCCGGTCTTCGCGGAGGCCGTGCGCCACATGGCGTCCTCCGTGACGACGACGGCCGACGCCGCGGGCTGGGCCGTCGAGGACATCGACAAGGTCGTCCTCCACCAGGCCAACGCGCGGATCCTGGCAGCGGTCGCCGAGCGCATCGACGTACCTCTCGAACGCTTCCCCGCCAACATCGAGCGGGTCGGCAACACCGTCGCGGCCTCGATCCCGCTGGCCCTGGCCGACGCGTCGGCCGACGGCGAACTGCTCCCCGGCCAGCGCGTCGTGCTCGGCGGGTTCGGCGGCGGGCTCACCTGGGGGTCGGTGGCGCTCGTATGGCCCGACATCACGGCGGCCTGACGCCGGCCCTCGCCGCAGCACAGCCACCCTCGTCCCTTCACCCCTACATCACTCACCGCACCACAAGGAGAAACACCATGCAGGCGATCGCGGAGCGGGTCTCGGTCCTTCTCTCCGACCAGTTCAAGGTCAAGCCGGAGACCATCGCGTCCGAGGTGACCCTCGGCAAGCTGTCCTTCGACTCCCTGGTCCTGATCGAGCTCGGCCTCGTCCTGGACAAGGAGTTCGGCGTCGAGATAGCGGACGGTGAACTCACCGAGCAGCACACCCTGGACGACCTGGTCCAGCTGCTGTCGGCCAAGGGAGCGGCGGTCTGATGGCGGACGGTCGTACGCAACGGACAGCCGTCACCGGTCTGGGCCTGGTGACCCCGGCCGGACTCGGCGTGGAGGAGAACTGGGAGCGGGTGCTGTCGGGACGCTCCTGCGCCACGCGCGACCCGGCACTCGCCGAGCTGTCGGTCGACTTTTCCTGCCGGGTACCGGGGTTCGACGCCGGCGAACTGCTGGGCGGCTTCGCCGGCTGGCAGCTGGAGCGCTTCGTCCAACTCGCCGTCGTGGCCTCCCGGATGGCCGTCGCCGACGCCGGATGGGACGCCACGACCTGGGATGGAACCCGGGTCGGGGTGGTGCTCGGCAACTCGCTCGGCGGCGCAGCCACCTTCGCGGAGCAGCACGACACGCTGCGCGATCGCGGCGCCGGCAAGGTCTCGCCCCTGCTGGTGACGAAGTACATGCCGAACATGGTCGCCGGCTATGTGGCGATCGACTGCGGTGCCCGGGGGCCGAGTCTGGTCACCGCCACGGCCTGCGCGTCCGGGGCGACCGCCATCGGCATCGCCCGGGACCTGCTGCGCTCCGGCGTGTGCGACATCGTGCTGGCGGGCGCCAGCGAGTCCGCGCTCACCCCGACGGTGATGGCCGGGCTGTGCAAGATGGGCGCCCTGTCCAAGTCGGGGGACGCGCCCGAGCACGCCGGCAAGCCGTTCGACGCGGAACGGGACGGTTTCGTGGCCGCCGAGGCGGCCGGCGTGCTGGTCCTGGAGCGGGAGGCGGACGCCCGTGCCAGGGGCGCGGCGATCCGCGCCGTCGTCAGCGGTTACGGATCCTCCTCCGACGCCCACCACGCCACCGCCCCGCACCCCGACGGGGAGGGCATCGAGCGGGCCCTGCGCGCCGCCCTGGCGGACGCGGGTGCCGACCCCTCCGACGTCCGCCACGTCAACGCGCACGGCACCGCCACCGCGATGAACGACCTCGTCGAGGGCAGGATGCTGCGCCGTGTCCTGGGCGACACGCCCCTGGTCACGTCGACCAAGGGGGTCACCGGCCATGCGCTGGCGGCCGCGGGCGCCATCGAGGCCGCGTACACGGTGCTGGCCGTGCAGCACGGCACGGTGCCGCCGACGGCGAATCTGAAGAACCCGGATCCCGCCATCGAGTTGGACGTGGTCAGCGGCGAACCCCGCACCACCCCGGTGGACGTCGCCGTCAGCACGTCGCTGGGATTCGGCGGCCACAACGCAGCGCTCGTCATCACGTCGGCCTGAGCCCCACGGAGCGCGCCGGGCCGGGAGCACGCTCCCCGCCGGCGCGCTCCCCACGGCCCCGACCCACCTAGGAATGAGCATGGCTTCCCCCTCCGACGATTCCGACGACTGGACGCACGTGCTGCGCCCCTCGGCACACCGCACGGCCCGCATCGTCGTCTTCCCCCACGCGGGCGCCGGAGCCCAGCGCTACGCGAGCGTCCTGGCCGGTCTGCCGGAAACGGTGGAGGTGGTGGGCGTCACGCTGCCCGGGCGGGAGCGGCGCGCGGGCCTTGCACCCCGTACGACGCTGACCGCCGCCGTGACGGGCATCCGCCGGGAGCTGTGCGTCCTCGCCCCCGCCCCCACGGTCTTCTACGGGCACAGCCTGGGCGGGCTGCTGGCACTCGCCGTCGCCCACACCGGCGGACACTGCGACGGCCTGGTCGTGAGCTGTTCGCAGCCCGGGGCCGGAAGCCGGCCACGCCCGGAACACCCGGGCCCCGCCGCCGAACTGGCCGGGATCTTCGCCCGCCACCGCCTGCCCGCCGACGCCCTGCGCGACCCGTCGCTCAGCCCCGCGCAGCAGGCCCTGGCCCAAGACCTGGCGCTCGCGCGGGAGGCGCTGCACACCGTGGAGCCTCTCCGCCTCACGGTGCCGGTGACCGCGCTGGCCGGTACGGAGGATCCGCTCGTCGCGCCGGGCGTGCTGCCGCTGTGGGCCCGCTTCACGTCGGGCCCGGTCCGCTGCCGGCTCGCCGAGGGCGGGCACTTCTTCCCCTTCACCCCGTACGGCCAGGGCGTCCTGCTCGAAGAGCTCCTCGCGTCCCTGACGGCCGCTCACCCGGGGGCGCCCGCCCGTTGACGCGGCTACGCCCCGACGAGATGGGGGGAGCGGTCGTCCAGGAACGGGTGCTCCAGGGCGTCGTCGGAGTTCAGGATCTGCTGCTGGAGGCGTCGCAGACGGTGTGAGGGCTCCAGGCCGATCCCGTCGGTCATCGCGGCGCGCACGCCCTGGTAGGCCGCCAGCGCGTCGTTGCGGCGCCCGGAGAGGTACAGCGCCAGCATCAGGTACTCGTGCAGCACCTCGTCGTAGGGATTGAGCGCCACGAGGGCGTGCAGTTCGCCGACGACCTCGGCGTAGCGGCGCAGTCGCAGGTCCAGGCCGACGCGCTGGCTCAGCACCGCCTTGCGGTCCTCCTCCAGCCGTAGCACGTGCGGGTGCAGCACGGGCCCGGCCGGCACATCGGCCAGGGGAGCGTCACGCCACAGTCTCAGGGCGTTGTTCAGCTGGGCCGACGCCTCGGACAGATCCCCCCGGGCCTCGGCCTCTCCCGCCGCCGAGACGAGCCGGTGGTAGCCGACGATGTCGAACTGTTCGCCGGGGACTTCGAGCCGGTAACCGGTGGCCTCGGTGATCAGCGTCTCCTTGGGAAGACGGTCCGAGGGGCCGCCGTCGACGGCGCGGCCGATGCTCTTGCGGATCTGCATGACGCAGTTCTGGATGCCTGTCGAGGCGCTCATGGGCACGTCGAGGCCCCACAGTTCGCGCTCGATGGCGGCTCGCTGCACCACGCGGCCCCGGTTCAGGATGAGCACGGCGAGGAGCTTTCTGGCCTTCAGCGCCGTGGGGACCACCGACACGCCGTTCATGGTCACGCGCAGGGGGCCCAGCACTCTGGCGATCATCCGTCCTCCTCGCTCAGGCAACCTGTGTAGCGGTTTATCAATGGACTGTAGCCCATTTTTCTACTCGTGTCGTTCGAGGGGGCGGCGCACGGTATGAGTAAATCGCAGGTCGTCAGCCGCACGGAGTGGTCAAAAGTCACCCGTGGCCCACCCTTTTCCTGGCGTTCATAGAGTCAACTGGAAGTCAAACTTGGTCTCTGGTGTACTTTTGGACCTGACACCGCACAACTGAGGGGGGCTTCGTGCAGCAAGGCGGCATGCCTGACATCGCGATCGTCGGGATGGGATGCAGATTTCCGGGAGCGCGCGGGGTGCGTGCCTTCTGGCGCCTGCTCGAAGACAACACCGACGCCGTCACACCCGTGCCGGAGGACCGGTTCGACGTGCGGCGGTACTACTCGGCGCGGCCGGGCGAACCGGGCACGACCGTCTCGCGGCACGGTGGGTTCATCGATGACCTGTACGGCTTCGACGCCGCCTTCTTCGGAATCGCCCCGCGCGAGGCGCTGGCCATGGATCCTCAGCAGCGGGTCCTCCTCCAGGTCGTCTGGGAGGCGCTGGAGGACGCGCACATCCTGCCGTCCTCGCTGGCGGGCAGTCGCACCGGCGTGTTCGTGGGCCAGGCGACCGCCGAGTACGGAGACCTGGCGGAGTCCGACGGGCATCAGGACGTGCACGGCATGGCGGGCAGCCGGCTGCGGACGATCACCGCGGGGCGCCTCTCCTTCGCCCTCGACCTGCGGGGGCCCAGCCTGGTGGTCGACACCGCGTGCTCCTCGTCCCTGGTGGCGGTGCACCTGGCCCGGCAGAGCCTGCTGACCGGGGAGAGCGACCTGGCCGTCGCCGCGGGGGTCAACGCCGTGCTCTCGCCGTCCGACGCCATCACCTACTCCCGGGGCGGCATGCTCGCACCCGGTGGACGCTGCAAGTTCGCCGACGCCTCGGGCGACGGCTTCGTCCGCAGCGAAGGAGTGGGGGCCGTGCTGCTCAAGCGGCTTCCCGACGCGCTGCGCGACGGCGACCAGGTCCTCGCCGTGCTGCGGGGCAGCGCCGTCACCAACGACGGCCAGGGCAGCGGAACGCTGCTGCAGCCCGCCGTGTCCGGACAGACCGAGATGATCCGCTCCGCCTGCCGCAGCGCGGGCATCACCCCCGCCCAGTTCGACTACGTGGAGGCGCACGGCACCGGCACCCCCGTCGGGGACGACGTCGAACTGCGCGCCCTGGCAGCGGCCTTGGGCGACGAACGGCGGCCTGGGTCCCGCCCGCTGCCCATCGGTTCCGTCAAGACCAACATCGGCCACGCCGAAGCCGCCGCCGGGATCGCGGGCCTGATCAAGACGGTGCTCATCGCCCGGCACCGCACCATCCCCGCGTCACTGCACCTGCGCACGCCGCACCCGGTCCTGGCCGGGGACGCCGCCGCCCTCGCCTGCGTCACGCGCAACACCTCGCTCGTGCCGGGCGGCCCGGCCGCACTCATGGGAGTCAGTTCCTTCGGTCTCTCCGGCACCAACGCGCACGTGATCGTCGGCGAGTACGTGCCCGAGCCGCGCACGGCGCAGCTCTCGCACGGAGCTTCGGACGTTCCCGGAGGACCGCAGTTGCTGCTGCTCAGTGCCCGCACACCGGCCGCCCTGAGCGGACTCGCCGCGCGCTACGCCGGCTTCCTGGAAGGCGCCGAGGGCCGAGCGTTCACGCTGCGCGACATCTGCCACACCGCCGCGACGCGCCGTGACGCCCACCCCCACCGCCTGTGGGCCGTCGGCCGCACCCACGACGAACTCGCCGCCGCGTTGCGCGCCCTGGCCGCGGGCGAGGAGACCCCGGACGGAGGGACGGCGGACGCCGGATTCGCGGGCGACCGCCGGACCGCCTTCGTCTTTCCCGGACAGGGCTCCCAGTGGCTCGGCATGGGCCGCCGTCTGCTGGCCTGTGAAGCGGTGTTCCGCCGGACCCTGACGGAATGCGACGCGGCCGTCCGGGAGGAACTGGGGTGGTCGGTCATCGGCCTGCTGACCGGCGACGGCGAGGACACACCCCCGCAGGAACTCCCCGATGACGTCGCAGTGGTGCAACCCCTGCTGTGGGCCGTGCAGGTGTCGCTGGCCGCGCTCCTGCGCGCCAAGGGCGTCGAACCCGACCTGGGTATCGGACACAGCATGGGTGAGGTGGCCACCGCCCAGGTCTGCGGGGCGCTGTCGCTGAAGGACGCCGCCTCGGTCATCTGCCGGCGCAGCTCCCTGATGCAGCGCCTGGCAGGGCGCGGCGCGATGCTCGCCGTCGAACTCGACGCGCTGAGCGCGGCGGACGCCGCGGCGCCCTACGGGGACGCGGTGTGCGTCGCGGCGGAGAACGCCCCCGGGAGCACCGTCCTCGCCGGGGACGCGCACGCCCTGCACCTGGTCGCCGAACGCCTCCAGGCCGAAGGGGTGTCGTGCCGGCCCGTCAAGGTCAACGTGGCGTCGCACTCCCCGTACATGACGGAACTGCGGGACGACCTGGCCGACGCCCTCGCCCACGTCACGCCGTCGCCCGCCCGTACCGCGATGTTCTCCACCACCCGTTGCGAGCCGGTCGACGGACCCGAACTCGACGCCGCCTACTGGGTGGACAACCTCTGCGAGCGGGTGCGTTTCGTCGAGGCCGTGCGGGTGGCCGCCAAGGAGGAGACGGTGTTCCTGGAGGTCGGCCCGCACCCGTTGCTCGTCCAGTCCGTCACGGCGGTCCTCGACGAGCAGGGCGCCGCCCCGGCCGCCGTCGCCACCCTCAAGCGCCACCAGGACGACGGCGAGAACATCACCCGGGCGCTCGGGCAGCTCTTCTCCCACGGCGGGCGCATCGACTGGAACCGCTTCTTCCAGGGGACCGCGCCCCGCGTGCCGCTGCCGACGTACGCCTGGGACCAGGAACAGTTCAGGAGGGAACCGGCTGCCGTCCCGGCCCCCGCCGCGGCGTCCGCCACGCCGGCCGAGCACGTACGGGAGGTCGGACTGCGCGAGTTGGGCCTGGACGACCTGGGGGAGAGCGTCCGCACCCGGGGCGGCGCGGCCGTCGTACCGCCGGTGCTCTACGTAGAGGCCGTCCTGCGGGCGGCGGACGACATCGCGCCGGGCGGTGCGGGCGTGCTGGAGGACGTCGAGTTCGGGACCCGGCCCTGGGAGCTGGCACAGGCGCGCGACGCCGCGGTACGCGTGTCCCTGGCGCCCGCCGCACAGCGGGGCTGTTTCGTGTTCACCGTCACCACGCTGCGCACCGTGGACGGCACCCGGGACGGTGAGCTGTGCATGACCGGCAGGTACCGCACCGCCGGGCAGAGCGCGGTGGCCGGACCGCACGGCCGGGAACTGCTGGACGCCGGCCTGACCCGGTGCACCGGGTACGTGCCGGCGGCGGAGTTCTACCGCCGCGCCCAGGGCCGCGGCTACACCGTCGACGCGGCGCTCCGCACCGTCGCGCAACTGTGGTGCGCCGAAGGTGAATCAGTGGCTCGCATGCGCCGCTCGCCGGGCGCGGGGACGGCCGGGCTCGAAGCCGGGCTGCTGACCATGCTCGCCACATGGCCGCACTTCACGGGCGCGGGGGGAGAGGCGGACGGCTACGTGCCGGTGTCCTTCGGCCGCGTCCAGGTCCAGGACGCGGCGGGAGTCGGCCGGGACCACTGGTGCGTGGCCCGCTTCACGCCCTCGGACGGTACGGACGACGCGCGCTGTGACGTGTGGCTGACGGGCGAGGACGGCGGTCCGATCGCGGAGTTCCGTGACGTACGGCTGCGTCGCCGAGCGGTGGGGCCCGCCCACGAGGCGCGCGCCGCGCAAGCCCCGGTGCCGGCTCCCCCGGCCGCCACCCCTGAGCACGCCCCCACACCCGACGACGTCCTGAAGCAGGCCGCCACCGTGCTCGGCCTCTCGGCGACCCGGCTCGATCCGCGCAGGCCCCTGCGGACCCTGGGACTGGATTCCCTGCTGGCGGCCGAGCTCAGGGTGCGCCTGCACCGCACGGCGGGTGTCGACATACCCGCCACCCGGTTGCTGGGCCGCGAACCCATAGGCGTGATCGCCGCTTCCGTGGCGTCCCCGTCCTGAAGTCACCACAGAAAAACGAAGACCATGACTCATAGATGTACCGTGGTATAATTTTCTCCTGGCCGGGGGAGCCCGCACAACGACGTGAGAAGGCGAGGAAGCACATGGCCTCTGAACCTGCCCGCCCCCTCGGGCGCAGAGAGCGCAGCAAGCAGCGGGTGCGGGACCGCATCTACACCTCTGCCCTGACCCTCTTCGCGGAGCAGGGTTACGACCGCACCACGATCGACCAGATCGCCGAGCACGCCGACGTGGCCCGGGGCACCTTCTTCAACTACTTCCAGCGCAAGGAAGACCTGGTCACCGCTTGGGCCGAGGCCCGCAAGCGGCGCCTGGAGCTGTGCATGGAAGAGTCGATGAGGTCCCGGGACGACGATGTGACGGTGCACCTGGAGCGCTGCATGGCGGCACTGGCGGAGTTCAACGAGTCCGAGCGGGAGATCACCGCCGCCATGCTCCAGGCCTGGGTGAAGGCCGGCCAGCCACTCCTCGAGGAGCCCTACGCGGGCCAGGTCTTCGCCAACATCATCGAAGCCGGGCGCCAGCGCGGGGAGGTCACCTTCGACATCGACCCGATGCGGGTCGGCAACATCCTGCGTGATTCCTACCTGGGGCTGCTCTACCGCTGGTCACAGAACCCGGGCGGGCGCGTGCCGCTCCACATCGAACTGCGCGAGGTCCTCAGGATCGTCCTCACGGGCGTCCTGTCGTACTCCCAGCACGGGCGCGGCACTCCGGCGTCGTCGACTCCCGCCGCCCCGCTCGCACCGGCGTCGCAGGCGTAGCGGCCCGGCCAGGCGCGGACCGGCCCGCCGACCGCCAGGTCGGCGGGCCGAAGCGCTGCGCCGCCCCGGCCGGCGAAACGATGCCTCAGCCCGCCACCCGCAGCAGCAGCACCGCCCGCGCCGGCATCGTGATCTCCGTCCCCGCCGGGTGCTCCACCCCCGGCGCCTCCCCCTGCTCCTCCAGACTGGTGTCGACGACGACCTCGTACCGCTCCGCCCACGGCGGCCCCGGCAGCACGAAACTCACCGGCTGCTCGCCCGCGTGCAGGACGGCGAGGAAGCTGTCGTCGAGTATCTGGTCGCCGCGCTCGTCCCGGCCCGGGATGTCCCGGCCGGAGAGGTACATGCCCAGCGTGGCGGCGGGCGCGTACCAGTCCTGCTCCGTCATCTCGGTGCCCCGGGACGTGAACCAGGCCAGGTCGCGCAGGCCGTCGGCGGTCTGGGCGCGGCCCGAGAAGAAGGCCCGGCGCCGGAGCACCGGATGCCGGTGGCGCAGCTCGATCAGCCGGGAGGCCAGCTCGAACAGCGCCTTCCAGCCCGGGTCCGCCAGCAGGCCCCAGTCCACCCAGCTGATCTCGTTGTCCTGGCAGTAGGCGTTGTTGTTGCCGCGTTGCGTGCGGCCCAGCTCGTCGCCCGCGACCAGCATCGGCACACCGGTCGACAGCAGCAGCGTGGTCAGCAGGTTCCTGAGCTGTCGCCGCCGGAGCGCCCGTACGCCCTCGTCGTCCGTCTCGCCCTCCGCGCCGCAGTTCCAGGCCCGGTTGTCGTCCGTGCCGTCGCGGTTGCCCTCGCCGTTGGCCTCGTTGTGCTTGTGCGAGTAACTCACCAGGTCGCGCAGGGTGAAACCGTCGTGCGCGGTGATGAAGTTGACGGACGCGTAGGGCCTGCGGCCGCCCCAGGCGTACAGGTCGCTGGAGCCGGACAGGCGGTAGCCCATCTCCCGTACGTCCGGCAGCGCGTGCCGCCAGAAGTCCCGTACGGCGTTGCGGTACCGGTCGTTCCACTCCGTCCACAGCGGCGGGAACGCCCCCACCTGGTAGCCGCCCGACCCCACGTCCCACGGCTCGGCGATCAGCTTCACCCGGCGCAGCACCGGGTCCTGGGCGATGACCGCCAGGAACGGGGAGAGCATGTCGACGTCGTGCATGGAGCGGGCCAGCGCCGCCGCCAGGTCGAAGCGGAAGCCGTCCACGCCCATCTCCGTCACCCAGTACCGCAAGGAGTCCGTGATGAGGCGCAGCACGTGCGGCTGGACCACGTGCAGGGTGTTGCCGCAGCCGGTGTAGTCGGCGTAGCGGCGGGGGTCGTCCTGGAGGCGGTAGTAGCCGCGGTTGTCGATGCCCTTCAGTGACAGCGTCGGCCCCAGCTCGCCCGCCTCCGCCGTGTGGTTGTAGACCACGTCGAGGATGACCTCGATCCCGGCCGCGTGCAGGGCGCGCACCATGCGCTTGAACTCGCCGACCTGCTGGCCGGTCGTCCCGGAGGCCGCGTAGGCCGCGTGCGGGGCGAAGTAGCCGATGGAGTTGTAGCCCCAGTAGTTCCTCAGGCCTCTGCGCAGCAGATGGTCCTCGTGCGCGAACTGGTGCACCGGCAGCAGCTCCACCGCCGTCACGCCCAGCTTCACCAGGTGCTCGATCGCCGCCGGGTGCGCGAGGCCGGCGTAGGTGCCGCGCAGCTCCTCGGGTATGTCCGGGTGCAGCCGGGTGAAGCCCTTGACGTGCAGCTCGTAGATGACCGAGTCCGCCCAGGGCGTCTTCGGGCGGCGGTCGTACGTCCATTCGTCCTCGGTTCCGCCATCGTGGACGACGACGCCCTTGGGGACGTACGGCGCCGAGTCCCGGCCGTCGCGCACGGTGTCGGCGACGTGCTGCTGCGGCCAGTCGCGCACGTGCCCGTACACCTCCGGCGGCAGGCTGAAGTCTCCGTCCACGGCACGGGCGTACGGGTCGAGGAGCAGTTTCGCCGGGTTCCAGCGGGCGCCCGTCCACGGGTCCCAGCGGCCGTGCACCCGGTAGCCGTAGCGCTGCCCGGGCAGTACGCCCGGGACGAAGCCGTGCCAGATCTCGTGGGTCAGCTCGGCGAGCCGGACCCGCGACTCCTTGCCCGTCTCGTCGAAGAGGCACAGCTCGACCCCTTCGGCCCCGCCCGCCCACAGGGCGAAGTTGGTCCCGGCCACCCCGTCCGGGCCGACCCGGAACCGGGCGCCCAGCGGCGTCGGCGCGCCCGGCCGGGCGGGCACCGCGGGCGGCGGCGCGGCCCGCCGTGTGCCGTGCGCGGCGGCGGCCTGGCGCCCGTTCCCGGTGGCCTGATGACCGGCCACCGCCTCCTGCTCGGCTGCGCTGGACACCTGTCAGCCTCCCGCGGCTCGTGGGACGACGGGGGACAGAGGGGTGCGGTCCTGCTGCGGCCCGGGTCGCGGCTCCCCTGCGCGTCGTCCTCCCCACTGTTCTGCCCAGAGCGTGGGTCGCACTCACGTTTCCCCGGGGGCGGGCATGGTCGTTTCCCGGGGACGCGACCGGTCGTTGGGCACCTCGTGAGGCACGTACAAGGGCGCGCGCGGCGCGCGAGGGCCGCGCTGGCCGCCGTAGTGACATGGGCAGGGCTCCTGACCGGGGCCACCGGCTGTACCTCGGACGACGTGGGCGGGATCGCCGGGGCGTTCGGCGCGCCCCCGGCGCCCGAGGACGTCATCCGGGTCTCGCCCGGCGACGGCAGCAGGGGTGTGCGCCCCGGGAAGAAGCTGCGGGTGCGTGTGCCCGACGGCAGGCTGGAGTCGGTGAAGGTCGTCCGCTCGCAGGACGCGCAGGAGTCCCCGGTGCCCGGGCACCTCTCCGCCGACGGACTGACCTGGGAGCCCGACGACGAGCGGCTCGCGCTGGCCGCCAAGTACACGGTCGACGCGGTGGCGGTGGACGGCGACGGACGCCGCTCCGCCCGGCACACCACGTTCACGACGTACGTCCCGGAGGAGCGCTTCATCGGCTACGTCAGCCCGGAGAACCGGGCCACGGTCGGCACCGGCATGATCGTCTCGCTGGAGTTCAACCGGCAGATCGCCCACCGCGCCGCCGTCGAACGCGCGGTGCGGGTCACCGCCCGCCCGGCCGTCGAGATCCGCCCGCACTGGTTCGGCCGGACCCGCCTCGACTTCCGCCCCGAGCAGTACTGGAAACCCGGCACCCAGGTCACCGTCGCCCTGCGCCTGCGGGACGTCGAGGGAGCGCCCGGCGTCTACGGCCTCCAGCACAAGACGTTCTCCTTCACCGTCGGCCGCAGCCAGGTCTCCGTGGTCGACGCCGCCCGGCACACCATGGAGGTGCGGCGCGACGGCGAGGTGCTCGCCACCGTGCCGGTCACGGCCGGGGCTCCCAAGAACACGACGTACAACGGCAAGATGGTGGTGACCGAGATGCTCGAGGTCACCCGGATGAACGGAGCCACGGTCGGCTTCAAGAAGCGCGACGGCAAGGGCGAGTACGACATCCCCGACGTCCCGCACGCCATGCGCCTGACCGAATCCGGCACCTTCCTGCACGGCAACTACTGGGCCCACCGCACCGTCTTCGGACGGACCAACGTCAGCCACGGCTGCGTCGGGCTGCGCGACGTGAAGGGCGGCGGTTCGGACACCCCGGCCGGCTGGTTCTTCGACCGCAGCCTCGTCGGGGACGTCGTGGAGGTGGTGAACAGCAACGACAAGAAGGTCGCTCCCGACAACGGGCTCGGAGGTTGGAACATGGGCTGGACCGCATGGAAGGCGGGCAGCGCGGTGAAGTGACCCGACCGGGGGGCGGGTTGCTTCAACGTTCCGTGGAAGTTGGGACTGAACGGTGACAATCGCAGGCCGCCGGAGCCCGTCGCCTTGTGGTTAATATTCGCCGGTGCGCGGGGGACGCGCAGGGGTGGGCCTGACCAGGCCCTGGGAGGGGAGAACAACGTGAACGGGCGACCGATATCGGGGGCGTCGGTTGGCGGCAGGCAGGGGCTGCTCGCACTGATACTGGGCGGGCTGCTGCTCGCCGTCACGGCGTGCGGCGGCGGGGGGACCGGCTCCGGTTCCGGCGCGGGCGCCGGTCAGGGCAAGGACGCGGACGCCGCGCGGAGCAAGCAGTCCGAGGCCGTCGTCGGCATCACGCCCAAGGACGGCGCCAAGTCCGTCGACACCAGCGGGGCGCTGAAGGTGACCGCCGCCAAGGGCAAGCTGACCGAGGTCGTGGTCAAGGACGGCAAGGGCAAGAAGGTCGACGGCGAGATATCCGGCGACGGCGCCACCTGGACGCCGTCCACCCACCTGGCCGCCGCCACCAAGTACACGGTCCACGCGGTCGCCAAGGACTCCGAGGGCCGCACGGCGGCGGAGGACGCGGGCTTCACGACCCTGACGCCGAAGAACACCTTCATCGGCACCTTCACCCCCGAGGACGGCTCCAAGGTCGGCGTGGGCATGCCGTTCTCCATCCGCTTCAGCCGGGGCATCACCAACCCGGACGACGTCGAGAAGGCCATCCGCATCAAGACGGAGCCGGCCGTGGACGTCGAGGGCCACTGGTTCGGCAACGACCGGCTCGACTTCCGCCCCGAGAAGTACTGGAAGCCCGGCACCAAGGTGACCGTCGACCTCGGCCTCGACGGCGTCGAGGGCCGCCCCGGCGTCTACGGCGAGCAGGACAAGAAGGTCGAGTTCACCATCGGCCGCAACCAGGTCTCCGTCGTCGACGCCAAGAAGCTCACGATGAAGGTCATGCGCGACGGCAAGGTCATCAAGACGATCCCGGTCACCACCGGCAAGCCCGGCATGGAGACCTGGAACGGCCAGATGGTCATCAGCGAGATGCTCACGGTGACCCGGATGAACGGCGAGACCGTCGGCTACGGCGGCGAGTACGACATCAAGGACGTCCCGCACGCCGTGCGCCTCACCACCTCCGGTACCTTCCTGCACGGCAATTACTGGGCGGGCGGCGCCTTCGGCAACTACAACGCCAGCCACGGCTGCATCGGCCTGCGCGACGTGCGCGGCGGCTGGGACAAGAAGGTGCCGGCCGCGTGGTTCTTCAACCACTCGATGGTCGGCGACGTGGTGGTCGTCAAGAACTCCGAGGACCGGATCGTCGACCCGGACAACGGGCTCAACGGCTGGAACATGTCGTGGGAGAAGTGGAAGAAGTGATCCCGGCCTGACGACGAGGCCCTGGTGTGACGGACCGCACCAGGGCCCGACCCGTTAGCCCCCGTTAACCTGCTGCCTATGACCGTCTCTCTCGAAGTCGCTGAAGGCGTCGGCACGCTCCGTCTCGACCGCCCGCCCATGAACGCGCTGGACATCGCCACGCAGGACCGGCTCAAGGAACTCGCCGAGGACGCCGCGCGCCGCGAGGACGTGCGGGCCGTGGTGGTGTACGGCGGCGAGAAGGTGTTCGCCGCCGGCGCGGACATCAAGGAGATGCAGGCGATGGACCACACCGCGATGGTCCTGCGCGCCCGCGCCCTCCAGGACTCCTTCACGGCGGTGGCCCGGATCCCCAAGCCGGTCGTCGCGGCCGTGACCGGCTACGCGCTCGGCGGCGGCTGCGAACTCGCGCTGTGCGCGGACTTCCGCATCGCCGGCGAGAACGCCAAGCTCGGCCAGCCGGAGATCCTGCTCGGCCTGATCCCCGGCGCGGGCGGCACCCAGCGCCTGGCCCGCCTGGTCGGCCCGTCCAAGGCCAAGGACCTCATCTTCACCGGCCGGATGGTGAAGGCCGACGAGGCGAAGGAGATCGGTCTGGTGGACCGGGTCGTGCCCGCCGACGAGGTGTACGCGCAGGCGCACGCCTGGGCCGCGAAGCTGGCGCAGGGCCCGGCCCTCGCCCTGCGCGCCGCGAAGGAGGCGGTCGACACGGGCCTGGAGACGGACATCGACACCGGCCTGGCGGTCGAACGGAACTGGTTCGCGGGCCTGTTCGCCACCGAGGACCGCGAGCGCGGCATGCGCAGCTTCGTGGAGGAGGGGCCGGGCAAGGCGAAGTTCCTCTGAAACTCCTGCGCAGGGCTTGCACTTGACGCCGTGTCTGATACGGGTCCCTCGTTGGGGCGGTTATGCCAGCCTTAAGGCAGCCTTAAGCGTGCCCGGTCGCGCATCTCCGTCGGTTGCCGTGAAACGGGCTGTCAGTGCAGGTCAGAGGGGCTGCGGGCGATATCGAACTGCCCTTGGCATATGCCGTCGGCTCGCCGGTCCGCACCCCGTTCCCGGGGGTGTTTTCCCCGGGAACGGCCCCCGGGGGCGCTCCGGGCGGCCATGATGGGGGCATGGCGGGGCTGGAGGGTATGGAACAGCCGCGGGGACACGCACATGCGGCCGCGGCGCGCTGGTCGCCGACCGTCGAGGACGAACGCGCGCTGAAGGCGCTGGAGTTGTACGGCAATCCGACGGAGGCGGAGGTCCCCCTGCCGTCCCGCCCCGAGTCCGCGGCCACCGCCAGACGACTGACCCAGGTCGTGGTCCTGCGCCACTGGGGACTCCCCCCCAAGACCACCGAGGAAGCGGTTTTACTCGTCTCCGAGCTGGTGGGCAACGCCGTACGCCACACCGGCGCCCGGGTCTTCGGGTTGCGTCTGCACCGGCGCCGCGGCTGGATGCGCGTCGAGGTCCGTGACCCGTCCCGGGGACTGCCCTGTCTGATGCCGGTCCAGGAGCTCGACATCAGTGGCCGGGGGCTGTTCCTCGTCGACAAGCTGGCCGACCGCTGGGGGGTCGATCTGCTGCCCCGCGGGAAGACCACGTGGTTCGAGATGCGGGTCAACGACCGCTGAGAACCGTCCCGGCCGGCCTCGACGAGGGGTGTGACCTGCGACGGCTCGCCTGGCCGCCGATCGGGCGAATCACCGGTTTCCCCGTGAAGCAGACCTTAAATGGTGCAATGCACCGCCACCTTGTCAAAAGCGCCCTCGTCGCGGGCGTCGCCCTCGCCGTCCTCGCCGCCTGCGGCACCGAGGGCGGGGAACGGCCCTCCGAGACACGCGGCACCAAGGCCGCCGTGCCCGCGCCGCGCGAGAAGAAGCCCGTCGACGGGCTGCCCGGGATGCCGCCCGTCCTCGACCCCGAGGACGTGTACGCGGCCGACCGCCCGAACAGACTGTCCCCCGTGGTCAAGGACTTCCCGTCCCGGGTCTACGTCCCCAACACCGAGTCCGACACGGTCTCCGTCATCGACCCGAAGACGTACGAGATCATCGAGACGATCCCCGTGGGCCGGCAGCCCCAGCACGTCGTCCCCTCCTGGGACCTGAAGACGCTCTGGGTCAACAACAACCGCGGCCATACCCTCACCCCGATCGACCCCAAGACCGGCAAGGCGGGCAAGGAGGTCGAGGTCCACGACCCGTACAACCTCTACTTCACGCCCAACGGCAAGTACGCCGTCGTCATGGCCTCCCTCGACCGCGAACTGGTCTTCCGCGACCCGCACACCATGAAGCGCAGGAAGACGGTCCCGGTCTCCTGCTACGGCGTCAACCACGCCGACTTCTCCCTCGACGGCCGCTACTTCATCGTCTCCTGCGAGTTCAGCGGCGAACTGCTCAAGGTCGACACGGAGAAGATGAAGGTCGTCGGACAGCAGCGACTGCCGTTCGAGGGCGCCATGCCGCAGGACGTGAAGGTCTCGCCCGACGGCAAGAAGTTCTACATCGCCGACATGATGGCCCACGGCATGTGGGTCCTGGACGGCGACAAGTTCACCGAGCCCACCCTGATGCCCACCGGCAAGGGCTGCCACGGCCTGTACGTCAGCCGGGACTCGCGCGAGATGTACGTGTCCAACCGCGGCGAGGGCACGATCTCCGTCTTCGACTTCACCCAGGGCAAGCTGACCAGGAAGTGGCAGCTGCCCGACGGCGGCAGCCCCGACATGGGCGGTGTGTCCGCCGACGGCAAGGTGCTGTGGCTGTCCGGCCGCTACGACGGCGAGGTGTACGCCATCGACACCCGCACCGGCACCCAGCTCGCCCGCATCCCCGTCGGCAGCGGCCCGCACGGCCTCGCGGTCTACCCGCAGCCCGGCCGCTACTCGCTCGGCCACACGGGCATCTTCCGGTGAGCCCGTGGCACTGAGCGCGGCTTGAGTCTCCACCCGCTGGAAGGTCCAGACTCGCGGACATGACCGACGACGGCACCGGACTGCTCACCATCGGGGAACTGGCCCGGGTCACCGGACTGACCGTGCGCACCATCCGGTACTGGTCCGACGAGGGCGCGCTGCCCCCGGTGGCCCGGTCCGTGGGCGGCTACCGGCTGTACGACGCCGCGTCCGTGGCGCGTCTGGAGCTGATCCGGACCCTGCGCGAACTCGGCCTCGGCCTGGCGGACGTCCGCCGGGTGCTGGCCGGCGAGACGACCGTCGCGCAGGTCGCCGCGGCGCACGTGGTCGCACTGGACGCGCAGATCCGGTCGCTCAAGGTGGCCCGTGCGGTGCTGTCGACCGTGGCGCAACGTGGTTCGGACGCGGAGGAGATGACGCTCGTGAACAGACTGGCACGGCTGTCGGCGGCCGAACGGCGGCGCATCGTGGAGGAGTTCGTGGACGAGGTGTTCCACGGGCTGGACACGGCCGACCCGATGATCCGCGAACGCATGCGGAACACCGCCGCCGACCTGCCCGAGGAACCGACACCCCAGCAGGTGGACGCCTGGCTGGAGCTGGCCGAGATGCTCCAGGACCCGGACTTCAGGGCCGAGATGCGCAAGGTCGCCGAGTTCAACGCGGCCGACCGCGGTCATGACACACCCGCCGGGACCTCCCTGTGGTTCTCCCGGCGGCTCGTGCAACTGGGCGCCCGGGCCCGCGAGCGGGGCATCGCCCCCGACTCGCCGGAGGCCGCCGAGGTGCTGCGCGAGCTGCTGGGCGACGCCGACCCCGGCGCGGTGCTGGACCGGCTGCGGTCGCACGCCACCCACCGGGTCGCCCGCTACCGCGAGTTGCTCGCCGTCGTGAAGGGAGCCGGGCCCGAGGCGGCGTACCGCGAGGAGTTCGCCTGGGTGGTCGCCGCGCTGGAGGCACACACGGGCAGCTAATCTGACCTGCGTCAGCAAGGCGCGTCTGCACGGCGCGGAACACGAGAGTAGGGGCGGATCGGTGGCGGACATCGAGGAAGCACGCAAGCAGTTCGAGCGGATCGATACGGACGGTGACGGATTCATCACCGCTGCCGAGTTCAAGACCGCCCTGGCCCGGTCCGGTGACTGGAACGTCACCGAGTCGGTCGCCGAGGTCGTCATCAAGACCCGCGACCTCGACGGCGACAAGAGGCTGAGCTTCGACGAGTTCTGGGCCTACCTGAACAAGTGACGCCGGCGCTCCGGCGCTGCGAGGCGTGGGGGCCCGGTCCGTCCGCGGACGGACCGGGCCCCCACGTCATGCCCGCCGAGCCGTGCGCACGCTCCAGCGGCCGTCGTGCCGCTCCAGCACCAGTGGCAGGTCGAAGCACTTGCCGAGCTGGTCGGCGGTCAGCACTCCGGCGACCGGGCCGCCCGCCAGCGGACGCCCCTCGCGCAGCAGCAGGGCGTGCGTGGTGTGGGCAGGCAGCTCCTCCAGGTGGTGGGTGACCAGGACCGTCGCCAGGTGCGGATGCTCCCGGCGCAGCTCCCCGAGCGCCCCGATCAGCTGCTCCCGGCCCGGCAGGTCCAGGCCGGTGGCCGGCTCGTCCAGGAGCAGCAGCCGGGGCTCGGGCATGAGGGCCCGGGCGATCAGGGCCCGGCCGCGCTGCCCCTGGGAGAGTGTGGGCCAGCGCGCCTCACGGTGCTCGGCCAGCCCCAGCGTCCGGATCAGCCGGTCCGCCCGCTCCCGCTGCTCCGGCGCCGGAAGCCACCGGGGCAGCGGCTCCACCGAGTTGGTCAGGCCGGTCAGGACGACGTCCCGTACCGGCAGCGGCGAGGTGAGCGGATGCCGCGGGTCGACATGCCCGACGTGCGCGCGCAGCTCCCGCAGGTCGACCCGGCCCAGCCGGTGGCCCAGCACCTCCACGGAGCCCCGGGTCGGGTGCACGAGCGCGCCGAGCAGGCGGAGCAGGGTCGACTTGCCCGCGCCGTTCGCGCCGAGCAGCGCCCAGTGCTCACCGGCCCGGACGGTCAGCGACACCTCCTGAAGGATCGGCCGGCCGTCGCGTACGACGTGGACGTCCTCGGCGCGCAGGACGACCGGCGTCACCGCAGCGCCCTGTTCACCGCGGACAGCACCGCCCGGACCGAGGCGCCCAGGGCCGAGGAGTCCCGGCCCGCGCCCCAGCTCGTCCTGCCCCCGGCTCGGCACTCGGCGAAGGCGTCGGTGCCCTCGTCGCCGGTCCGCTCGCAGAAGTCGAGGACGTCGACGGTGATCCCGGCGCCGGCCAGCGCGTCGACGAACGCGGAGACCGGGCCGGTGCCGGTGCCCTCGTAGTCGCCGGTACGGTCGCCGGTGCGCAGCGTGCACACGAAGCGATGGCCGCCGGCCTCGTCCCGGTGCACGGACCAGGCCTCCAGCGCCACCTCCCCGTCCTCCACCAGATACGTCGCCCGGAACAGCGCGTACAGCTCCTTCGCCGTCATCTCCCGCCCGCTGTCGTCCGTCGCCTCCTGCACGGTCCGGGAGAAGTCCGGCCGCATGCGCGCGGGGAGGTCGACGCCGTGGTGGGTGCGCAGCAGATAGGCCGTGCCGCCCTTGCCCGACTGCGAGTTGACGCGGATCACCGCCTCGTAGGAGCGGCCCACGTCGGCCGGGTCGATCGGCAGGTACGGCACCGACCAGGGCGCCCGCCGCTCGGGCACGCCCAGCTCCCGGGCCAGCTCGGCGTGCCGGGCCAGTCCCTTGCTGATCGCGTCCTGGTGCGTGCCCGAGAAGGCGGTGTGGACGAGCTCCCCGGCGTACGGGTGGCGCGGGTGCACGGGCAGCCGGTTGCAGTGCTCGACCGTCTCCCTGACGGTGTCGATGTCACGGAAGTCGATCATCGGGTCGACGCCCTGGGCGTAGAGGTTGAGCGCCAGGGTCACCAGGTCGACGTTGCCGGTGCGCTCCCCGTTGCCGAACAGGCAGCCCTCGACGCGCTGGGCACCGGCCAGCACGGCCAGTTCGGCGCAGGCCACGCCGGTGCCGCGGTCGTTGTGCGGGTGCACGGACAGGATCACGCTGTCGCGGCGGGACAGGTGGCGGTGCACGTACTCGATCTGGTCGGCGTAGACGTTCGGTGTCGCGATCTCCACGGTCGCCGGGAGGTTGTGGGTGACCGGCCGGTCCGGGCTCGCGTCCCACAGCCCGGTCAGCCCGTCGCACAGTTCCAGGACGAAGTCCGGCTCGGTCAGGTTGAAGGTCTCCGGGGAGAACTGGAAGCGGACGCAGGAGGCCCGGTCCGCCCGGCGGGCCATGTGCTCGGCGGCCTCCCGCACGGTCCGCCACACCTCGGCCCGGCCCCGCCTGAGGACGACGTCCCGCCACACCGGCGAGGTCGCGATGTACAGGTGCACGACAGCCCTCGGCAGCCCCTCGATCGCCTCGAAGGTGCGGTCGATCAGGTCCCGGCGGGCCGGGGTGAACACGACGGGCGTGACATCGTCCGGTACGGCACCGGAGGTCACCAGGTGCCGTACGAAGTCGAAGTCGGTGCGGCTCGCCGAGGGGTAGCCGACCTCGATCTCCTTGAAGCCCATGCCGGTCAGCAGGTCGAAGAAGCGGCGCTTGCGGGGCGTGTCCATCGGCTCGGCGAGGGCCTGGTTGCCGTCGCGCAGGTCGACGGGGACCCAGAGGGGAGCGCGCTCGATCCGGGCGGCGGGCCAGTCGCGGTCCGCGGCGGGCACGTGCACGCGCTCCTGAAAGGGACGGTAGCGGTGGAAGGGCATGGGGCCCGGGCGCTGGGGGTTCCAGACCGGGGCAGGGGTGGTGGTCATCGTCGGCTGTGGCCTTCCGGCTCGGTCGGACGGTGACCGGCAGCACGGCGCCCCGCGGCGGGGTGCCGGTCGCGTCAGGCCCCGCCGCGGCAGCCGAGAAGAAGACCACGGAAGATCATGCGCAGTACGCTATCCACCACTCAGGTCCTCAGACAAGTGGAAACCTCCCACTCCTCAGACAAGTTGGTGAACCACATGCCGCTAGGCGCCGTCCGCCCCAGCCCCCTGGTCGAGCAGGCCGCCGCCCGGCTGCGCGAGCAGATCGCCGGCGGCGCATGGCCGGTCGGCACCCGGCTGCCCGGTGAGACGACGCTGGCGAAGGAACTGGGCGTGGGCCGCTCCACCGTCCGCGAGGCGCTGCGCGCGCTCGCCGGAGCCGGGCTGGTCCAACCCCGTCAGGGCGCCGGCGTGTTCGTCATCGCGACCGAGCCGGTCGAGGACTGGCCGACCCGGCTGCGCCGGGCCGCCGTGACCGACGTCTACGAGGTCCGGATGGCGATCGAGGTGCACGCGGCCCGGCTCGCCGCGCGCCGCCGCACCCCCGAGGACGTCACGGCGCTCCGGGCCGCGCTGGAGGGCCGCCGCGCCGCCGGCACGGCCGACGACGCCGCCTTCGTCGACGCGGACATCGCCTTCCACGCCGCCGTGATCGCCGCCGCCCACAACCCGGTGCTCGCCGACCTGTTCGCCGAGTTCAGCCCCGTCCTGCGCGAGGGCCTGATCGAGCTGCTGTCCCTGACCGGCCTGCGCGCCGACGACCCGGACACCGGCGACCAGGCGCACGAGGCACTCGTCCGGGCGGTGGCCGACGGGGACGCGGAGCGGGCGGCGGAGGTGCTGCGCGGGGAACTGGAGGACCCGTTCGCACCCTCCCCGAAGCCGGAATAGCCCCTCGTCCCCCGGAGTTGACCCTGACCACGAAGGCTGGGCCAGACGCTACCGACCCCTGGAAGGGCGAGGCGAGGACATGAAGATCGGCATCATCGGAGCGGGCAACATCGGCGGCAACCTGACCCGGCGGCTCACCGCCCTCGGTCACGACGTGTCCGTCGCCAACTCCCGGGGCCCGCACACGCTGGCCGCGCTCGCGGAGGAGACCGGCGCCAGGCCCGTGACGGTCGAGGAGGCACCGCGCGGCGCCGAGATCGTCGTCGTCACCATCCCGCTCAAGGCGGTCCCGGACCTGCCCTCCGGCCTGTTCGACGAGGCGGCCGACGGCGTCGCGGTCATCGACACCGGCAACTACTACCCCCGGCAGCGGGACGGCAGGATCGCCGCGATCGAGGACGAGGGACTCACCGAGAGCCGCTGGACGGAACGCCGGCTCGGCCACCCCGTGATCAAGGCCTTCAACGGCACGTACGCCCAGGACATCCTGGACCGCCCGCTCCCGGCCGGCGACCCCGGCCGCATCGCCCTCCCGGTGGCCGGTGACGACGAGGCCGCCAAGCGCACGGTACGCGACCTGATCGACGAACTGGGCTTCGACACCGTCGACGCGGGCGGACTCGACGACTCCTGGCGCCAGCAGCCCGGCACCCCGGTCTACGGCCTGCGCGGCGGCGTCGAGGCGGTCACCAAGGCCCTGGCCGAGGCGTCCCCGGAACGCACGCCGGAGTTCAGCGGCTAGGACGAACCGCGTGCTCGGGGGAAGGCCGAGGCGGTCACGGGATCTCCTGCTCGGCCCAGATGATCTTTCCTCCGGGTGTGTACCGAGCACCCCAGCGATGGGAGAGCTGAGCCACGAGGAAGAGCCCGCGGCCGCCTTCGTCCGTGCTGCGGGCATGCCTCAGACGCGGAGCCGTACTGCTGCCGTCGGCGACCTCGCAGGTCAGGCGGGCGTCACGGAGCAGTCGCAGGCGTACGGGGCCCGAGGCGTAGCGGATCGCGTTGGTGACGAGCTCGCTCACGATGAGCTCCGTCGTCATGGCCAGCTCCTGACAGTGCCACGCCTCGACCTGACGCGTCGCGCCGGCCCGGACGTCACCGACGACGGCCGGGTCCAGCGGCACGTCCCAGGAGGCGACCCGATCGGGGCCCAGGGCGTGGGTGCGGGCGAGCAGGAGGGCGACGTCGTCGGGCTGCGGCACGGGAACGAGCTGGCGCACCGCGTCCGCGCACAGCGTTTCCAGGTCGGAGCCGGGCGAGCACAGCAGGTGCCCGAGACGGGACATGCCGCGCTCGATGTCGCGGTCGGTCCCTTCGACGAGGCCGTCGGTATAGAGGCCGAAGACGCTGTTCTCGGGGAGCTCGATCTCGGTGGCCTCGAAGGCCATCCCGCCCAGCCCGAGCGGAGGCCCGGCGGGGAGCTCCGGGAAGGAGACGCGCCCGTCCGGAGTGACGAGGACCGGGGGCGGATGGCCGGCCCGGGCCAGCGTGCACCGCTGTGTCACCGGGTCGTAGACGGCGTACAGACAGGTCGCTCCGAGGAAGGCCGTGATGGTCTGGTCGGCCGTCCGGTCGGTGGTCCGCTCCTCGCTCAGCCGCAGCACCAGGTCGTCGAGGTGAGCCAGCAGCTCATCGGGGGGCATGTCCATGTCCGCGAGGGTCTGTACGGCGGTGCGCAACCGGCCCATCGTCGCCGCCGCGGTGAGGCCGTGGCCGACCACATCACCGATGACCAGTCCCACACGGGCGCCGGACAGCGGGATCACGTCGAACCAGTCGCCGCCGACCCCGTCCGACGCGTCTGCCGGCAGGTAGTGGGAGGCCACCTCCAGCGCTGTTCCACCCGTCAGGGCATGGGGCAGCAGGCTGCGCTGCAACGTGACCGCCGCCGTGTGTTCCCGGGTGTAGCGGCGGGCGTTGTCGACGCACAGCGCCGCCCGCGCCACCAGCTCCCGAGCCAGCAGCACGTCGTCCTGCTGGAACGAGGTGGGATTCAGCGATCGTGTGAACGTGGCGAGACCGAGGACGGTGTCGCGCGCCCGCATCGGCACGGAGATGAGGGAGTGCAGGCCGAACTCGCGGATGCTGGCGGCCCTGGCCGGCTGCTCGGTGGTCCACAGGCGATCGCTCGGGTCGAGAACGGGGATGAAGATCGGTTCGCCGTCGACGAGCAGGTTCGCGTCGTGCGGCGGGGGAACGAAGTCGACCTTGTCCCCTATCTGTGCGACGGCCTCCGGGCAGCCCTGTCGCACGGAGCTCATTCCGGCCCGGCGCATCACCGGCCGGGCCGGGGCCGGCCCGGCGTCGGGCAACCAGAGCCCCTGGCCCTCCCCGGTCAGGACCGGTTCGAGAAGGTCGACGATGACGAAGTCGGCGAAGCGGGGAACAGCGAAGTCGGCGAGTTCCTGCGCCGTGCGCATCACGTCCAGCGTCCTGCCGATGCTGGTGCCGGCTTCGCTGACCAGCGCCAGCAGCCGGCGGGCGTTCCAGCGCTCGGTGACGTCCATGACCATGTAACACAGCCCGGTGACGGAGTCGCCGGCGTCCACCAACGGGAAGAACGAGGTGGAGTAGGCGTGCTGACGGTGCGGGTCCGCCCAACTCCATCCCATGTACTCGTAGTCGGTGACCGGGACGCCGGTCGTGAGCACCTTGCGCATCACGCCCTCGAGGGTCTCCGCCTGCAGTCCCGGAAGCAGCTCGCCCAGACGGCGTCCCAGGCGCTGCTCACGTGGTACGCCGCCGAAGCGTTCCAGGGTGTCGTTCAGCCAGACGTAGCGCAGGTCCAGATCCATCACCGCCATGCCGACCGGTGAGCGGGTCAGGAAGCCGTCGAGGACGGACTGGCCCATGGTCCACTGCTGCCGCTCCTCCCGTGCCGAGATCAGAAAACACTCGTCCTCGCCGACGTGAAAGGACCCGGACACGCGCAGGCCGACCTCGACAGGGCCGCCGTCGCGGCGCCACACCGAGACCCGGCCGCTCCAGCCCATTCCCGCGCGGCACCGCTCCGCGATACGGGCCACGCGTACCGGGTCCCCGGGCATCGCCAGCAGGTTCGCGGCGGGGCGCCCGACCACCTCCGCACCGGAGTGGCCGAGGAGCGCTTCGGCGCCCCGCGTCCAGCCGATCACCCGGCCGGCCGTGGACACCAGCGCGACCGCGTCGTGGGACGCATCGAGGAGATCGCGCGGTTCTGCGGGCGGAGACGCGTCGAATTCATCTCGCACAGGCGCCATGGGTCTCACCTCTGAAGGCAAGGTCTCACCTCTAAAGGCAAGTATGTTCCCGCTCGGGCCCTGATGCGCATGCTGCGGTACCAGGGCGGCGCGGGGGCCCGCGCACGGTTCTCGATCAGGCGTCCTCCGCCCACTCCCGCAGTGCCGCCTTGCTCGCGA
This sequence comes from Streptomyces sp. SID5464, assembly GCF_009862985.1. Classification (NCBI taxonomy): domain Bacteria; kingdom Bacillati; phylum Actinomycetota; class Actinomycetes; order Kitasatosporales; family Streptomycetaceae; genus Streptomyces; species Streptomyces sp. SID5464. Next base: position 54,438 of record NZ_WWIQ01000077.1, read on the forward strand.
AGTCGGCCACGTTCTTGTCCAGCGGGTCGTCCGTGTACTGGTGGAAGCGCCACTTCGCCTTGATGCGGGGCTTGCCCGCGCTGACGTAGTCGGCGATCCACAGGCCGTCGCCCGCGTAGGAGGTCGTGTCGACGTTGAGCCAGAAGTCGCGGTTGGCGTAGAGGACGACCTGGTTGTCCGGCCGGAGATCCTTCAGCTTCCGGATGAACAGGTCCTTCTCCGCGTTGCTCGCGTGCGTTCCGTCACTGGTCGTCTCCCAGTCGACGGCGAGGATGTCCCCCGGCCGGTCCGGGGCCTTGCTGACGAAGTACTCGGCCTGGGCGCCGAGGTTGCCGGGCCAGAGGAAGTGGTAGAAGCCGACGACCAGCCCGTGGTCCCGGGCGCGTCTCGTCTGGGCGGCGAGTCTGGGGTTGACGTAGGAACGACCCTCGGTCGCCTTGACGAAGACGAAGGACAGGCCGTCGGTGTCGTAGGAGGAGGACTGGTAGGCGCTCACGTCGATGCCGCGCAGCATGGGAGGCTCCCTGAAGTGCTGGTGGGGGGAGGGGAGTTGTGTTCACCACCATGACACGGCCTCTTCCGCACTGACGTGGGAATGTCAACTTCGACGGGCGGCGGGGTGCGTCACCGTGAGCGGTGACGTCTGATCCGACCACCTGACGGACACTCGAAAAAACGTCGCACAGGGGTTCCGGCGGGAACCAGCGACTTCAGCACTCGATGATGTTCACCGCCAGCCCGCCCCGGGCCGTCTCCTTGTACTTCACCGACATGTCCGCGCCGGTGTCCTTCATCGTCTTGATGACCTTGTCCAGGGACACCTTGTGGGAGCCGTCGCCCCGCATCGCCATGCGCGCGGCCGTGACGGCCTTCACCGCGGCCATGCCGTTGCGCTCGATGCACGGGATCTGGACCAGGCCGCCGACCGGGTCGCAGGTGAGGCCGAGGTTGTGCTCCATGCCGATCTCGGCGGCGTTCTCGACCTGTTCCGGAGAACCGCCGAGGACCTCGGCCAGCGCGCCCGCCGCCATCGAGCAGGCCGAGCCGACCTCGCCCTGGCAGCCGACCTCGGCGCCGGAGATGGACGCGTTCTCCTTGAAGAGCATGCCGATCGCGCCCGCGGCGAGCAGGAAGCGGACCACGCCCTCCTCGTCGGCGCCCGGCACGAAGTTGACGTAGTAGTGCAGGACGGCCGGGATGATGCCGGCCGCGCCGTTCGTCGGCGCCGTGACGACCCTGCCCCCGGCCGCGTTCTCCTCGTTGACCGCCATCGCGTAGAGGGTGATCCACTCCATGGCGAGGGCCTTCGGGTCGCCCTCGGAGCGCAGTTTGCGGGCGGTGTTCGCGGCCCTGCGGCGTACCTTCAGACCGCCCGGCAGGATGCCCTCGCGGGACATGCCGCGTGCCACGCACGCCTCCATCACCCGCCAGATCTCCAGCAGACCGGCGCGGATCTCCTCCTCGGTGCGCCAGGCGCGCTCGTTCTCCAGCATCAGCGCCGAGATGGACAGGCCGGTCTCCTGGGCCATGCGCAGCAGCTCGTCGCCCGTGCGGAAGGGGTACTTCAGCACGGTGTCGTCGAGCTTGATGCGGTCGGCGCCGACCGCTTCCTCGTCGACGACGAAGCCGCCGCCGACCGAGTAGTACGTCTTCGTCAGCAGCTCCGCGCCCGAGGAGTCGTACGCCCACAGGGTCATGCCGTTCGCGTGGTACGGCAGGGCCTTGCGACGGTGCAGGACCATGTCGTCGTCGTAGGAGAACGCGATCTCGTGCTCGCCCAGCAGCCTCAGCCGGCCGGCGGCCTTGATCGTCTCCACCCGTTCGTCGGCCGTCTCCACGTCCACCGTGCGCGGCGAGTCGCCCTCCAGGCCGAGCAGCACCGCCTTGGGCGTGCCGTGGCCGTGGCCGGTGGCGCCGAGGGAGCCGTACAGCTCGGCGCGGACCTTCGCGGTCGGGGCGAGCAGTTCCTCGTTGCGCAGCCGCCGGGCGAACATCCGGGCCGCGCGCATCGGACCCACGGTGTGGGAGCTGGACGGGCCGATGCCGATCGAGAACAGGTCGAAGACCGAGATGGCCACGGGGACTCCTGACTACGGGGGTGGTGCGAGGGGGCAGGGCGCCCCGCCCACGCGGAACGGGGCACCCTGAAAGGTTTCTTCGTTATGAGTGCGAACCCGTGTGCGGACCCGGGTACAGCGGGTGCTTGTCGGCCAGGGCCTTCACCCGGGCCTTGAGCGCCTCGGCGTCGTAGGACGGCTTCAGCGCCTCGGCGATGACGTCCGCGACCTCCGCGAAGTCCTCGGCGTCGAAGCCCCGGGTCGCCAGGGCCGGCGTGCCGATCCGCAGACCCGACGTCACCATCGGCGGGCGCGGGTCGTTCGGGATCGCGTTCCGGTTGACCGTGATGCCCACCTCGTGGAGGCGGTCCTCGGCCTGCCGACCGTCCAGCTCCGAGTGGCGCAGGTCGACCAGGACCAGGTGCACGTCCGTGCCGCCGGACAGGACGTCCACACCCACGGCCCGGACGTCGTCCTTCACCAGACGCTCGGCCAGGATGCGGGCACCCTCCAGCGTACGGCGCTGGCGCTCCTTGAAGTCCTCCGAGGCCGCGACCTTGAAGGCGACCGCCTTGGCCGCGATCACGTGCTCCAGCGGACCGCCCTGCTGACCGGGGAAGACAGCGGAGTTGATCTTCTTGGTGAGCTCGGCCGTGGAGAGGATCACACCGCCGCGCGGGCCGCCCAGCGTCTTGTGGGTGGTCGTGGTCACCACGTGCGCGTGCGGCACCGGGTTCGGGTGCAGCCCCGCCGCGACGAGCCCGGCGAAGTGCGCCATGTCGACCATCAGGTACGCGCCGACCTCGTCCGCGATCCGGCGGAACGCGGCGAAGTCCAGCTGCCGCGGGTAGGCCGACCAGCCCGCGACGATCAGCTTGGGCCTGGACTCCTTCGCCAGCCGCTCGACCTCGGCCATGTCGACCCGGCCGGCCTCGCCCACGTGGTAGGCGACGACGTCGTAGAGCTTGCCGGAGAAGTTGATCTTCATGCCGTGGGTCAGGTGCCCGCCGTGCGCGAGGTCCAGACCCATGATGGTGTCGCCCGGCTTGAGCAGCGCGAACATCGCGGCGGCGTTGGCCTGGGCGCCCGAGTGCGGCTGGACGTTGGCGTGCTCGGCGCCGAACAGCTCCTTGACGCGGTCGATCGCGATCTGCTCGACCACGTCGACGTGCTCGCAGCCGCCGTAGTAGCGGCGGCCCGGGTAACCCTCGGCGTACTTGTTGGTGAGGACCGAGCCCTGCGCCTCCATGACCGCGACCGGAGCGAAGTTCTCCGAGGCGATCATCTCCAGCGTGGACTGCTGCCGGTGCAGCTCGGCGTCGACCGCGGCGGCCACGGCCGGGTCGAGCTCGTGCAGGGGTGTGTTCAGGACGGACATACGGCTACGACTCCTCAGCCGGCGGAGAACGCGGTGTACTCGTCGGCGGAGAGCAGGTCGCCCGGCTCGTCCGTGACCCGCACCTTGAACAGCCAGCCGCCCTCGAAGGGGGCCGAGTTCACCAGCGACGGGTCGTTCACCACGTCCTCGTTGACCTCGGTGACCTCACCGGACACGGGGGAGTAGAGGTCGGACACCGACTTGGTCGACTCCAGCTCGCCGCAGGTCTCGCCGGCGGACACGGAGTCGCCGACCTCGGGAAGCTGGACGAACACGACATCGCCGAGCGCGTTGGCCGCGTGCTCCGTGATGCCGACCGTCGAGACGCCGTCCTCGGCGGCCGACAGCCACTCGTGCTCCTTGCTGTAACGCAGCTGCTGGGGGTTGCTCATGGCCTGGATTCTCCTGTACGCGCGGGAGTGCTGTGGAAGGGGGGACTGCTGGTGAGCTGGGACGACGGGCACGAGGCGGTGCCGCGGCCCTCCGGCCAGTGTCTACTTCTGACGCTTGTAGAACGGCAGCGCCACGACCTCGTACGGCTCGTGACTGCCCCGGATGTCCACACCGACACCGGCCGTGCCCGGCGTGGAGTACATGGCGTCGACGTAGGCCATCGCGATCGGCTTGCCCAGCGTGGGGGAGGGGGCCCCGGAGGTGACCTCGCCGATCACCTTGCCCTCGGCGACGACGGCGTACCCGGCGCGGGGGACCCGGCGGCCTTCGGCGATCAGGCCGACCAGGACGCGCGGCGGCTCGTGGTTCGCGTGCTCCGCGGCCTCACGCAGGGCCGCGCGGCCCACGAAGTCGCCTTCCTTCTCGAACTTCACCACCCGTCCGAGGCCCGCGTCGAAGGGGGTGAGGGAGGTCGACAGCTCGTGCCCGTACAGCGGCATGCCGGCCTCCAGCCGCAGCGTGTCCCGGCAGGACAGCCCGCAGGGGACCAGCCCGACGCCCTCGCCCGCCTTGGTCAGCGCCTGCCACAGCTCGACCGCGTGCTCCGGCTTCACGAACAGCTCGAAGCCGTCCTCGCCGGTGTACCCGGTCCGGGCGATCAGCGCCGGGACGCCCGCGACCGTACCGGGCAGCCCGGCGTAGTACTTCAGGCCGTCGAGGTCGGCGTCCGTGAGGGACTTCAGGATGCCGGGGGACTCCGGCCCCTGTACGGCGATCAGCGCGTAGGCGTCCCGGTCGTCGCGCACCTCGGCGTCGAAGCCGGCGGCGCGCTCGCTGAGCGCGTCCAGGACGACCTGGGCGTTGGAGGCGTTGGCGACGACCATGTACTCGGTCTCGCCCAGGCGATAGACGATCAGGTCGTCGAGGATGCCGCCGTCGGCCCGGCAGATCATGGTGTAGCGGGCGCGGCCCGGCTTCACGCCGCCGATGTTGCCCACCAGGGCGAAGTCGAGGAGGGCGGCGGCCTGCGGGCCGGTGACGGTGATCTCCCCCATGTGGGAGAGGTCGAAGAGCCCGGCCTTCGTGCGCACGGCGTTGTGCTCGTCGCGCTCGGAGCCGTAGCGCAGGGGCATGTCCCAGCCGGCGAAGTCGGTCATCGTCGCGCCGAGCGAACGATGCAGGGCATCGAGCGCGGTGTGGCGCAGTGGCGTACTGCTCATCGGGCGGTCGTCTCCAAGGGCATGACGGGCGAGGTCGTTCCTCCCCATCTGTCATCGGAACCTGAGAGGTTCGCCATGACCACAGGGGACACGGCTTGCACCTTGGGTGGAGCCACGCCACTTCCCGAAGCTGCGAGAGAAGGGTGCGGCCCGCTTTTCAGATGTGCCTCGCCCGCGCGGTAACGGGGCCTGAGAGATTCAAGGGAGGGACTTGCTCCTTCGGCGCCCCAGCGTCGGACGGTGCTGGGGACTCTCCCGCGCGGATTCAAACGGCCGGTATGCAGTTGGCGCGCACATCATTGCACGCATCGTCGCCGGGTGGCAGGGGGACCACCCTGTAGCAGGCCTGTTGCGGGAAGAGGACTAAAACCAGAGACATCGGGCATTACCTTCTCTTTACACTCGGCGGGGATGGGACTCCGTACCTGGCCCCAGGGGAGGACGATCACGGTGAACAGGACCACCGCCTACGCCACGACGTCGGGCATCGCGCTGCCCGAGCAGCCGGCCGCTCCGGCAGCCGCGGCCTGCGGCCCGCTGCCGGTCGTCCGCGATCTGCGCGAGCGCGCCGGCCGCGGCCCGCACGCGCTGCTCTTCGGCCCCCGCGACCTCGTCGTGGTCACGGGTCTGCCCGGCAGCGGCAAGTCCACGCTGATGCGGCGCACCGTGCCGGGCCGGCGCATCGACTCCCAGGACACCCGCGACCGCTGGGACAGCCGCATGCCGAGCTTCCTGCCGTACGGGTTCTACCGCCCGCTCGTCCGCCTCGCCCACTACGCCGGGCTGCGCCGCGCCCTGCGCACCGGCGAGGGCGTCGTCGTGCACGACTGCGGCACGCAGGCCTGGGTCCGCCGCTGGCTGGCCCGCGAAGCCCGCCGCCGGGGCGGCACCCTGCATCTGCTCATGCTCGACGTCACCCCCGAGGAGGCCCTGGCCGGCCAGCGCGACCGCGGCCGCGGTGTCTCGCGGTACGCGTTCCTGCGCCACCGCGCGGCGACCAACCGCCTGCTGCGCTCCGTGGAGCGGGGCGAACTGCCCGCGGGCTGCGGCTCGGCGATCCTCGTCGACCGGGACGCGGCGGGCACCCTGCGCCGGATCGGGTTCACGGGCTGACCGCCGCGGGCCGGTGAGCCGTTAGCCTTTTGAGCCTCAGCAGTGGTTCCAGGCAGGCGGTAGGCAGATGGACTTCCCGGCGGACTTCTCCGCGGACTTCCCGGCGCACACGCAGACCCACCCGCACGGCGGATGGCCCGGCAACGAACTGGAGGAGGTGCTCTCGGCCTCCCTCGGCGCCGGGCCGGCGGCCGGCGGGCGGATCGTCGAGGTGCTCGGCCGTAGTTTCGTCTGGGTCCCCCTGCCGAACGGCGGCGGCCCGCAGAGCGGCCCCCTGGATCTGCCCGGCATCGAGATCGAGGGCCAGGCGTATGTACCGGTGTTCAGCTCCGAGGAGCAGTTCCGCCAGGTCGTCGGCTCCCACATGTCGTACACGATCGCGCCCGCCGTGGAGTTCGCCCGCGGCCTGCCGCCGCACGCCGGAATAGCCGTCAACCCGGGCGGTGTGGTCGGCATACCGCTCCCGCCGCCCGCCGTGGCCGAGCTCTGCCGGGCCGGCCGGACCCCCTTGGACGGCCCCGCGAGCGGCGGCCGGGTCCGCCTCTTCGAGCCCGACTGGCAGGACGACCCGGTGGACTTCCTCGCCGCCGCCTCCGCCGAGTTCGAGGCGATCGGCGTCGTCCTCACCGCCCGCCGCTGCCTCGCCGCGATCGAGACCGCCGACCCGGTGATGTTCGTGGGCGTCGAACTCTCCCAGTGGGAAGGCGACCTGCGGGCCCTCCCCCTGGAAGCCCTCACCCGGGCCGTCACGACGTCCCCGGCTCCTTGGCCGGTCAACCTGGTGCTCCTGGACGTGACGGAGGACCCGGTGGGCAACTGGATGAGGGACCGGGTCCGGCCCTTCTACCAGCGGTAGCAAACCGGCACCAGGCCCCGAGCTCCCGGGCGGGCTTAAGCTAGGTCACGGTCGAGGCGTTGTACGAAGGGGCGGTAAAGGTGAGCGCGAGCGGCACGGCCGCGGCCGGACAGGTCGAGCACATGCTGCGCCAGGTCACGCCCGGGCGTTACGACGCCTACGAGGCACTCCTGCGCGCGCTCGCGACCCCGCACTCCGGCCAGATCTGGATGCTCCTCTGGCACGGCCAGGCGGGCTCCCCCGACGCCCAGTACGGGAACATGGAGGTCGACGGCTGCGGCTACGCCCCCTGTGTGACCTCCGCCCAGGAGCTCTCGGCCAGCGGCTGGAACCGCAGTTACGAGGTGATCGACGGAGTCGACGTCGCCCGGGCCCTCTACCCCGACCACTACGGCCTCTGGCTCAACCCGCACGCCCCCGGTGGCGGCGTCGGCATCCCCTGGCTCGACCTGCGCCGGATCGCCACGGGCCTGGACCGCCAGCCGGCCGGCCCGCTGCGGCTGTCCGAACCGGCCATCGAGATCCCGCAGTTCTACGCCCTGCTCGCGCAGAACGCCCACCGCACCCCGGCCGTCCGCTCGCTGCGCCGGGCCTGGGTGCAGCCCGCGCTGGGGGCGCCGTACCTCGCCATCGGACTGGATGTGTACGACACCTCGCCGCCGGCCGTGGATTCCGTGCGCGCGATGATGCAGCAGTCCCTCGGTGCCGTACCGGACGGGCTGCCCGTCTCGACCGTCGCCATGTCCGACGAGCACGACCCGGTCGCCATGTGGCTGCGCGCGAGCGCCCGCCCCTTCTACGACCGTGAGGCCCACGCCACCGCCCCAGTCCAGGCCCCGGCCTCGGGCTACGGCTACCCCCCGGTCCAGGGCCGGTACTGACCCACCTCCAGGCCGCCCCCACGGTCCCTGCTTCCCACCCTCAAACGCGACAGGCTCTCAGCTCTTCGCGCGTAGATAGGGGTGAAAAGCGCAGGTATGTCCTAAAATGCCCCTGTCTCAGCGCGTCCGACCCCCGCTACCCACTGTCCGGATAACGGAACCCCGCAGACAGCATCACGTTTACGCATCCTTTCACCGTCAAGTCTGGCAACAGATCGCCAAAGCGTTGAAGACTCCCCGCAAGACACGGGCCGGGTCGGTCTCGTGTACGAGACAAGCAAACCGCTACAGCGGCAGCCAGGGGCTCGGCGATCGCCGGCCCGAGAGGGGTCAATCGCACCGTGACCGCACCGATCGAGACCACCGGGGCGGAAGCCGGAGCACAGCCCGAGGCCGTGCTCTCCGGGGTCAAGAAGAGCCAGATCGAAGGGCGCTCGCTCACCCAGATCGCCTGGATGCGCTTCAAGCGGGACAAGGTGGCGATGGCGGGAGGCGTCGTCGTCATGCTGCTCGTGCTGATGGCGGTGCTCTCCAAGCCGATCCAGTGGATCTTCAACCTCGATCCCAACAAGTTCAACCAGGACCTCATCGACCCCGCGCTGCTCGCCCCCAAGGGCGGCTGGGGAGGCATGAGTTGGGACCACCCGCTCGGCGTGGACCCCCAGTACGGCCGGGACATGCTCGCCCGCATCATCGACGGCTCCTGGGTCTCCCTCCTGGTCGCGGGCGGCGCCACGCTGCTGTCCGTGTGCATCGGCACCGTGCTCGGTGTCGTCGCCGGGTACTACGGCGGCTGGGTGGACAGTGTCATCAGCAGGCTGATGGACACCTTCCTCGCCTTCCCGCTGCTCCTGTTCGCCATCTCGATCTCGGCCTCCGTGCAGGACGGGTTCTTCGGTCTCGACGGCCTGTCCCTGCGCATCTGCGTGCTGATCTTCGTGATCGGCTTCTTCAGCTGGCCGTACATCGGCCGCATCGTGCGCGCCCAGACGATGACCCTGCGCAAGCGGGAGTTCATCGAGGCCGCCACGAGCCTCGGGGCGCGCGGCCCGTACGTCCTGTTCCGGGAACTGCTCCCGAACCTCGTCGCGCCGATCCTCGTCTACTCGACGCTGATCATCCCGACGAACATCCTGTTCGAGGCCGCGCTGAGCTTCCTCGGTGTCGGTATCGCTCCGCCGCAGGCCTCCTGGGGCGGCATGCTCAGCAACGCTGTGGATCTCTACACGGCTGATCCGCAGTACATGTTCGTGCCCGGACTGGCGATCTTCATCACCGTCCTGGCCTTCAACCTGCTGGGTGACGGGCTGCGTGACGCCCTCGACCCTCGCAGCAAGTGATCCATCGAATGAGGGGGCTTCCTCAGGTGAAGACGAGAAGGGTGACCGCCGGCGTTGCGTCGGTCCTGGCACTGTCGCTGGGCGCTGCCGCATGTGGCGGCGGAGGCGACGACAACGACGGGAACGGAGGCAACGGCAAGAAGGACGCCGCGCTGACCTCGATCGTCAACCCGTCGAGCAAGAAGGGCGGGACGGTCACGTACGAGCACTCGGACGTGCCCGACTCCCTCGACCCCGGCAACACGTACTACGGCTGGGTGCAGAACTTCTCCCGCCTCTACGGCAGAACGCTCACCACGTTCAAACCGGCGGCGGGCAAGGAAGGTCTGGAGGTCGTCCCGGACCTCGCCGAGTCCCTCGGCAAGTCCAGCCCGGACGCCAAGACCTGGACGTACAAGCTGCGCGCCGGCGTGAAGTTCCAGGACGGCACCCCGGTGACGTCCAAGGACGTGAAGTACGCCATCGAGCGCTCCAACTTCGCGCCCGAGGCACTGTCCAACGGCCCGACGTACTTCAAGTCGTACCTTGAGGGCGGCGACAAGTACCAGGGTCCCTACAAGGACAAGTCCGCCGAGGGCATCAAGTCGATCGAGACGCCGGACGACCGGACGATCGTCTTCAAGCTGAAGCAGCCGTTCGCCGACTTCGACTACCTGGCGACGTTCTCGCAGACGGCGCCGGTGCCGAAGGCGAAGGACAACGGCGCGAAGTACGTGCAGAACATCGTGTCCTCCGGCCCGTACCAGTTCCAGTCCTACGAAGAGGGCCGCGGCGCCACCCTGGTGCGCAACCCGCAGTGGGACGCGAAGACGGACCCGATCCGCAAGGCGCTGCCGGACAAGGTCACGATCAAGTTCAAGGTCAACCAGGTCACGATCGACAACGACCTGCTCTCCAACAAGATCACGGCTGACGCGGCGGGCACCGGTGTGGCGCCGCAGACCCAGCCGAAGGTGCTGGCCGGCAAGAACGCGGGCCAGACGGACAGCTCGTACGCCGGCGCCACGCAGTACATCGCGCTGAACCTGAAGGTCGCCCCGTTCGACAACATCCACTGCCGCAAGGCCGTGCAGTGGGGCCTCGACAAGCAGTCGGTGCTGGACGCGATGGGCGGTACGCCGAAGGGTGACGTGGCGACCACGCTGCTGCCGCCGTCGGTCAACGGCTACACCAAGTTCGACACCTACGCGACCGAGGGTCACAAGGGCAACGCGGCCAAGGCCAAGGAAGAGCTGAAGGCGTGCGGCAAGCCGAACGGCTTCAACACGATCCTGACCGCCCGCTCCGACCGCCCCGCCGAGGTGGCGCAGGCCACGGCCGTCCAGGCGTCGCTGAAGAAGATCGGCATCAACGTCGAGATCAAGCAGTTCCCGGCCGGTAAGTACTTCTCCAACTTCGCCGGTGTCCCCAGCTACGTCCACGAGAACAAGCTCGGCATGCTCTCGATGGCGTGGGGTGCCGACTGGCCGACCGGCTACGGCTTCCTCGACCAGATCGTCAACGGCGCGGCCATCAAGCCCTCGGGCGGCAACAACCTGATGGAGCTGGACGACCCGAAGATCAACAAGGCCCTGACGGACGCGATCGCCAACACCGACGACGCGGCCCGGACCAAGGCCTGGGGCGAGATCGACAAGATGGTGCTCGACAACGCCTCGGTCGTGCCGGTCGTCTACCGCAAGAACCTGCTGCTCCGGCCGCAGTCCGCGACCAACGTCACGGTCACGCAGGCCTACCTCGGCATGTACGACTACCTGCTGATGAGCTCCTCGAAGTAACACCAGCAGGCCGGATCCTTTCGAAAGGCAGGTGAAGGCAACGGGTGGCCGCGGCGGATGATCCCGCCGCGGCCACCCGGGGCCGTACAGCTGTGGCTGCGTACATCCTCCGACGCGTCATGGGCGCGGTGCTGTTGCTGCTGGTGGTCAGCGCAGTCACCTTCGCCATCTTCTTCCTGGTGCCCCGCCTCGGGGGCCAGACGGCCGACCAGTTGGCCACCCAGTACGTCGGCAAGGACGCGAACCCCGAGTCCGTCGCCGCGATCAAGAAGAACCTGGGACTGGATCAGCCCGTCTACGAGCAGTTCTGGAACTTCCTGAAGGGCCTCGTGGCGGGTGCCGACTACCGGTTCGGCCCCGAGGCGACGCACTGCGGCGCACCCTGCTTCGGGTACTCCTTCAAGAGCCACATCGAGGTGTGGCCGCAGTTGGAGCAGCGGATCCCGGTCTCCTTCTCGCTGGCCGTCGGTGCGGCGGCGATCTGGCTGATCAGCGGTGTGACGACGGGCGTGATCTCGGCGCTGCGCAAGGGCAAGCCGATCGACCGCATCTCCATGTTCATCGCGCTCGCCGGCGTCTCGCTCCCGATCTTCTTCACCGGCCAGGTGCTGAACGCGCTCTTCGTCTACGAGATCCCCATCTGGGACAGCATCGACTACGTCCCCTTCACCCAGAACCCGGCCGAATGGGCCTGGCACCTGCTGCTGCCCTGGGTCAGCCTCGCCTTCCTGTTCTCCGCGCTGTACGCCCGGCTCACCCGGGCGGGCATGCTGGAGACGATGAGCGAGGACTACATCAGAACGGCCAGGGCCAAGGGCCTGAAGGAGACCACGGTCGTCACCAAGCACGGCCTGCGCTCCGCGCTCACGCCGATCGTCACCATCTTCGGCATGGACTTCGGCACCCTCGTCGGCACCGCGGTGCTCACCGAGACCGTGTTCTCCCTCCAGGGCATCGGCGCATACTCGGTACAGGCCATCAAGGACAACGACCTGCCCATCGTGATGGGCGTGACCCTGGTCGCCGCGTTCTTCATCGTCTTCTGCAATCTCGTCGTCGACCTGGTGTACGCCGCCATCGACCCCCGGGTGAGGTACTCGTGAGCAAGCTCGACAAAGCCGCGCTCGGCGAACCGGACACCGCCGCCCCGTCCGTCCCGGACGACGTGTTCCTGTCCGTCCGCGACCTGCGCATCCACTTCGACACGGACGACGGTCTGGTCAAGTCGGTGGACGGCGTCAGTTTCGACGTGCGCAAGGGCAAGACCCTGGGCATCGTGGGCGAGTCCGGCTCCGGCAAGTCCGTCACCTCGCTCGGCGTGATGGGCCTGCACCGCTCGGCGCGCGCTCACGTCTCCGGCGAGGTGTGGCTGGACGGCCAGGAGCTGATCGGGGCCGACCCCGACGACGTACGGCGGCTGCGCGGCCGGAAGATGGCCATGATCTTCCAGGACCCGCTGTCCGCGATGCACCCCTACTACTCGGTCGGGCACCAGATCGTCGAGGCGTACCGGGTCCACAACGACGTCAGCAAGAAGGTGGCCCGGCAGCGGGCGATCGAGATGCTGGACCGCGTCGGCATCCCCGAGCCCGCCAAGCGCGTGGACGGCTACCCGCACGAGTTCTCCGGCGGTATGCGCCAGCGCGCCATGATCGCCATGGCGCTGGTGAACAACCCCGAGCTGCTCATCGCCGACGAGCCGACCACCGCCCTGGACGTCACCGTGCAGGCGCAGATCCTCGACCTGATCCACGATCTGCAGAAGGAGTTCGGCTCCGCGGTCATCATGATCACGCACGATCTGGGTGTGGTCGCGGAGATGGCCGACGACCTGCTGGTCATGTACGGCGGCCGGTGTGTGGAGCGCGGTCCCGCCGAGGACGTGTTCTCCGAGCCCCGGCACCCCTACACCTGGGGCCTGCTCGGCTCGATGCCGCGCCTGGACCGCGAGGAGACCGACCGGCTCATCCCGATCAAGGGCGCGCCGCCCTCCCTCATCAACCTCCCGTCCGGCTGCGCCTTCAACCCGCGCTGCCCGTACGCGGACGTCCCGAAGGACAACGTCACCCGCACGGTCCGCCCCGAGCTGACCGAGGTCGGCGGCTCGCACTGGGCCGCCTGCCACATGACGCAGGAGCAGCGGGAGCGTATCTGGACCGAAGAGATTGCGCCGAAGCTGTGAGCGACGACAAAACGGTGAGCGAACCGGACACGAGCGGCAGCACCCTCACCCAGGACAGCGCCCCCGACGGCGAGGTCCTGCTGAAGGTGACCGGCCTGCAGAAGCACTTCCCGATCCGCAAGGGCCTGCTGCAGCGGCAGACCGGCGCGGTGCGCGCCGTCGACGGCATCGACTTCGAGGTCCGCAAGGGCGAGACGCTCGGTGTCGTCGGTGAGTCGGGCTGCGGCAAGTCCACCATGGGCCGGCTGATCACGCGGCTGCTCGAACCGACCGGCGGCTCGGTCGAGTTCGAGGGCAAGGACATCACGCACCTGAGGACCGGCGAGCTGCGCCCGATGCGCCGCGACGTGCAGATGATCTTCCAGGACCCGTACTCCTCGCTGAACCCCCGGCACACGATCGGCACGATCGTCGGCGCCCCCTTCCGGCTCCAGGGCGTCGAACCCGAGGGCGGGGTGAAGAAGGAGGTCCAGCGGCTGCTGTCGGTGGTCGGCCTCAACCCCGAGCACTACAACCGCTATCCGCACGAGTTCTCCGGCGGTCAGCGCCAGCGCATCGGCATCGCCCGCGCGCTCGCCCTCAACCCGAAGCTGGTCGTGGCGGACGAGCCGGTCTCCGCGCTGGACGTGTCGATCCAGGCGCAGGTGGTGAACCTGCTGGACGACCTCCAGGAGGAGCTGGGCCTGACCTACGTGATCATCGCGCACGACCTGTCGGTCGTCCGGCACGTCTCGGACCGGATCGCGGTGATGTACCTCGGCAAGATCGTGGAGCTGGCAGACCGCGACAAGCTGTACAAGTCGCCGATGCACCCGTACTCCAAGGCCCTGCTGTCGGCCGTGCCGATCCCGGACCCGAAGCGCCGGGGCGTCAAGAGCGAGCGCATCCTGCTCAAGGGCGACGTGCCCTCGCCGATCGCCCCGCCGAGCGGGTGCCGCTTCCACACCCGGTGCTGGAAGGCCACGGAGATCTGCAGGACGACCGAGCCGCCGCTGGTGGAGCTGCGGGCCGGACAGCGCGTCGCCTGCCACCACCCGGAGAACTTCGAGGACCAGCAGCCGCAGGACACCAAGCTGCTCTCGTCGGCGAAGGAGGTCGCCGCGGAGAACGGCGGCGCCGCCACCGTGGAGAAGTGACCCCGCCCGAGCCTCCGCCCCAGGGGGTGTCCGCAAAGTCCCGCCTGCCCCGCGACGTCCGGCACGCTCCCCCGAGCTCTTCGAGTAGGGGGTAACCCCAGAGCACGCACCGGACGTCGCGGGGCCCGCCCTCCGGGCGGACGACGGGACTTTGCGGACCCCCCTGGCACATCAGGGCGGGGACTCACCCGTGAGTAAAAATGTTCGGGTGCTCCAGCAACTCTTCAGTCCGTCCGTCCAGCACACGCTCGACCTGATCGGCATCTTCGTCTTCGCGATCTCCGGCGCCCTGCTGGCCGTGCGGAAGAACTTCGACGTGTTCGGCATCGCCGTGCTCGCCGAGGTCACCGCGCTGGGCGGCGGGCTCTTCCGTGACCTGGTCATCGGGGCCGTACCGCCCGCCGCCTTCACGGACCTGGGGTACTTCCTCACCCCGCTGCTCGCCACGCTCCTCGTCTTCTTCCTGCACCCGCAGGTGGAGCGCATCCAGGTCGCCGTGAACGTCTTCGACGCGGCCGGCCTCGGCCTGTTCTGCGTCGCCGGCACGATCAAGGCGTACGAGTACGGGCTCGGCCTGACCGCTTCCGCCGGCCTGGGGCTGACGACCGCGGTGGGCGGCGGTGTGCTGCGCGACGTCCTCGCCAACGAGGTCCCCTCCCTGCTGCGCTGGGACCGTGACCTGTACGCGGTCCCGGCGATCGTCGGCGCCGCCCTGGTCGCGCTGTGCATCCGCTACGACGCCCTGAACCCGCTCACCAGCGCCCTCGCGGTGATCACCGCCTTCGTACTGCGCCTGCTCGCGATGCGGTTCCACTGGCGAGCTCCGCGGGCCTGGCACCGCCGGTCGACGGTGAGCGAGGAGGAGCAGCCGGTCCTGCCGTGACGTGGCCGTGGCCCGTCACCTCCGTCAGCCAGCGGAACGCCGGGATCACCTGCGGCCGCCACAGCGCCATGGTGTGACCGCCCGCGCTCCTCGGGATGTACACCACGTGCACGGTCGTCGGGGCCTTCGCGGTCTGTTCCAGGGCGACGGCCGCCTCGTAGCCGTCGTGCGGCTGGCCGGAGAGGTACAGCGAGACGCGCGGCGGGACGGGCGCCTTGCGCAGCAGCAGGTAGGGGTTGTTCTCGGCCCGCAGCGCGGGGGTCTGCGCGGCGAGCGAGTCACGTTCGCCGATCGGGTCGTTGTAGCCGGACAGGCTGACGGCGGCCCGGTAGCGGTCCGGGTGGGCGACGGCGAGCTTGGCCGCGCAGTGCGCCCCGGCCGAGTAGCCGGCCACGGCCCAGCCCTGCGGGGCGGATTCGGCGCGGAAGTTGTCCATGACCATCATCGGCACGTCGACGCTCAGCCAGGTGTCTGCGTTGACCGTGCCCGGGATGTTGGCGCAGCCGGTGTCCACCCCGGCCAGCAGATTGGTGCGCGGCGCGACCAGGATGAACGGGGCGACCTGCCCGTCCCGCATCAGCGGCTCCAACTGCTCGTGCGCGTGCAGCGAGCCGAACCAGGCCTTCGCCGAGCCGGGGTAGCCGGGCAGCAGCTCCACCACCGGGAATCTGTGGTGCCGGTAGGCCGGTTCGTCGTACTGGGGCGGGAGCCAGACGTAGACCTCGGCGTTCACGCCCGACACCCGGCCCTTGAGCTGGGTGACCTGCACCCCGCCGGCCGCGCGCATGCCGGGCCCGGTGGCCGGCCGGAAGGTCTGGCGCACCTTGGGCAGCCGTTTCAGTGCGATGCCTCCGGTGCCGTCGGCGCCGAGGTCGGCCGCCTGCTGCACGTGGTTGCCGGTGCCGAGCAGGTCGGCCCAGTTGTCGTACAGGTTGTTGGCGTTGTTGACCAGCGTGAAGACCAGCGCCACGGCGGTCCCCTGGGCGAACAGCAGCATCAGCGTGCGCGTCGCCGTCCGCAGGGCGCGGGGACCGCGGACGCGCGACCACAGGGCGAGCGGCAGCGCGAGCGCGACGACCGACAGCGCGATCAGCGTGTAGAGGAACGGAGTCCCGGTGAGGCTCATGTCTCTTCAGAGGGACGGACGGCGTTCCGGGTTGACGGACGAGTGCGGACACTTACCGAGAAATTGCCCGGGCCTCACCCAAGCCGGAACCAACCAAAGCTACCGCTTAGTAGTTAGTTCTTGTACTGTTCAGCCATGCCAGAAGCAGCCTCCGCCCCGGCCGTCCGGGCCACGATCGGGGACAGCGAGTTCGACCGCGACACCGCGCTCAGCCGACGCGCGCCCGGCGTCTACGACATCGACCTCTCCGCCGGCTGGACGATCATCAGCGCCGTCAACGGCGGCTACCTGCTGGCCGTTCTGGGCCGCGCGCTCGCGGACACCCTGCCGCACGCCGACCCCTTCACCGTCTCGGCGCACTACCTGACCGCGTCCCAGCCCGGCCCCGCGGTCGTCCGCACGGAAGCCGTCCGCACCGGCCGGACCCTGTCGACCGGCCAGGCCTCCCTCTTCCAGTACGACGACGAGGGCCGCGAGGTGGAACGCATCCGCGTCCTCGCCTCCTACGGCGACCTGGACGCCCTGCCCGACGACGTCCGTACGACGGCCAGGCCGCCGGCGATCCCGCCGCTGGAGCACTGCTTCGGCCCGGAGGACGGGGCCGCCCCCTTCTCCGGCAGCTCGGCCATCACCGACCGGCTGATGCTCAAGCTGGACCCGGCGACCCTGGGCTGGGCCCTCGGCAAGCCGTCCGGCAAGGGCGAGATGCGGGCCTGGTTCGGGCTCGCGGACGGCCGAGACCACGACCCGCTCTCCCTCCTGCTGGCGGTGGACGCCCTGCCGCCCACCGCCTTCGAACTCGGGCTGAAGGGCTGGGTGCCCACCGTCGAGCTGACCGTGCACGTCCGCTGCCGCCCGGCGCCGGGCCCGCTGCGCGTGTCGATCACCACGCGCAACCTCGCCGGCGGCTTCCTGGAGGAGGACGCCGAGGTGTGGGACAGCGCCGACCGGCTGGTGGCGCAGTCCCGTCAGCTCGCGCGGGTCAGGCTCGGCTGAGCGGCTCGCGCCCCAGCCAGGCCGCCAGCCTGCCGTAGACGTCGGCGCCCTCGGGGGCCGGCCGGGCCGAGGCGAACGGCGTGTTCTCGTCCCGCTGTTCGTCCGGCAGCATGCGCTGGGCGACGGTCAGCGCGAACTCGGCGAGCTCCGGGTCCAGTTCGCGCGGGTGCCCCAGGGCCTCGGACAGGTCCCAGGCGTGGGTCACCGTCTCCAGGACGTAGGCCGACACGGCGGCGCGGCCGGGCATCTCGCCGAACGGCAGGCGCACCACCGTGTCCAGCAGGTCGTCGCCCGCCCAGGCCTTCACGGCCCGGGTCCTGGCCTCGTCGTACGCGGCCGTCCAGCCGTCGTCCGGCACGTCCTCGGCGAACGGCCGTACCGCGGCCGCGTCACCGCCCTCGGCGACGACGGCCACCCGGCGGGCCCCACCGGTGAGATGGCTCAGCAGGGTGCGCACGTCGAACTCGGTGCACGGCGTGGGGCCGTCCAGCTGCTCCGCGCGGACGGACGCGATGAGCTCGGCGGCCTGCTGCGCGGCCCGGGCGAACAGCGGACGGGGATCGTTGGTCATGAGACTCCTCCTGAGTGCGTGGACAGGGGGAGCATGGCCGGAAAACCTGACAGCCGCCGTCAACATTTGCCCGCGCCCTCGCCCGCCACGATGCTGATGCCGTGAAGTCCGACCGTCTGCTGTCGATCCTGCTGTTCCTCCAGACCCGCGGCCGGGTCCCCGCCCGCGAACTCGCCGAACGGCTGGAGGTGTCGGTCCGCACCGTCTACCGCGACGTCGAGTCCCTGTCCGCCGCCGGCGTCCCGGTCTACGCCGAACGCGGCCGGCACGGCGGCATCGAACTGCTCGCCGGATTCCGTACCGACGTCACCGGTCTGACCGCCGACGAGTCGCGCGCGCTGTTCGTCCTGGCCGCGCAGGGCGCGCACGCCGCGCTCGGTCTGGACGCGGCGTTCGGCTCGGCCCTGCGCAAGGTGATGGCCGCGCTGCCGGCCCCGCACCGCCCGGCCGCCGAGACGGCCTCCCGGCGCATCCTCGTCGACGCCACCCGCTGGCGCGGCGGGCCGCAGCCGACCGTCGACCTGGAGGTGCTGCGGGACGCGGTCTTCGCCGACCGCAGGCTGCGGCTGCGCTACCGGCACAGCGGGGAGCGCCAGGTGCGGACGTACACCGTCGACCCGTACGGCCTCGTCGCCAAGGCCGGCGTCTGGTATCTGGTCGCCGACCGGCGGGCCGAGCCCCGGCTCTTCCGGGCGGACCGGGTGCGCTCCGCCCGGCTCCTCGACGAGCCCGTGCGGCGGCGTCCGGGCGTCGAACTCGCCGGAGTCTGGGAGATCCTGCGCCGCCAGGTCGAGGAGCGGCCCAGCGGATTGAACGTCACCGTCCGGGTGCGGCGCGACCGGCTCGACATGTTCCTGCGGCTGACGGCCTTCCTCCCGTCGGAATTCCTCGACGACGACGGCGAGAGCGAGTGGGCGACCGTGCGGCTGACGTACGGACTGCTCGGGGAGACCCGCCAACTGCTCGTGTTCGCCGACCAGGTGGAGGTCCTCTCACCCCCTCAGGTGCGCGAGGAACTGGCCCGGGCGGCCGCTTCCGTCGCGGAGCTGTACCAGCGCTCCGGCGAGGAGCAGGGGTGAAACGCCTGGTCGGCGGGGTGTCCTGAGGCGCGCGGTGGGGGCCAGGTCGCCGGCGGGCAGGGGCGGCAGGACGGACAGCCGCGCCCGCCGTCGCCCCGCCGCGTCCTGTTCGTGCGGTCAGTCCAGCCAGTGGTGCCGGCCCAGGCCGATCAGCCGCATCTGCCGGGTCGCCACCTGCGCGACGTGCCGGGTCCGCTCCTCGCGCTCCCGCTCCGGCCCCTCCAGTGCCTCCAGGAACAGCGACGCGGTGATCAGCATCTGGTCGACGTAGAGGTGCGCGAGCATCAGCAGGTCGTCCTCGGTCCAGCCCGCGGACACCGGGTCCTTGGCCAGTTCGTCCTTGACCTCCTGGGCGAACCGGGCCAGCTGGTCCCGTATGGCCTCCCGGACCGGCTGGACTCCGCCATGTCGTTCACGGGCGATGAACCGGACATGTGCGGGGTACCCGTCGACGTGACGGGCGATCAGCTCGATGGTGCGCGTGATGCGTTCCTCACTGTCGCCCGTCGTGGACACCGTCGTCCGGATCATCGGGTGCAGGCTGCCCAGCGCCTCCTCGACCAGGGCCACGCCCAGATCCGCCGTGGAGCGGAAGTGGCGGTAGAAGGCGGTCGGGGCGACACCGACGGCGCGGGTGACCTCGCGCAGGCCGAGGCTGCTCAGGCTCTGCTCCTCCAGCAGCCCGAGGGCCGCGTCCAGGAGCGCCTGCCGCGTCTTCAGCTTCTGGGCCTGCCGGATGCCGAGAGTGTGACTCATACCATGCAGTTAACAACTGTTCTCTGTAATTGGAAAGTCGTGAGGCAGGCTAGACTGGGAAGTCAGTGAACAACTGTAACTACAAACGTTCACCGAAACCCTGGGGGTTGTTTCCCGTGCTGTTCATCGTCGCCGCACTCCTGCTGCTGGGCTTCGTCCTGGGCACCGTGGCCCACGCGCCGCTCACCTTCTCCGTGGCCACGGGCGTCGTCATCGCCGTCTGGCTCGGCATCTTCGCGCTCCGCGAGCGCCACGGCCGCCGGCGCCACACCCAGGCCCACTGACGCCGCACCCGCTCACCGACCACCCACCGACCCGACACCGGGAGTCGATCACCATGCAGCTCACCGCTCCGGCCACGCGCCGCACCGGTATCCGTGACACCGACGGCATGGCTGTCGCGTCCTTCATCCTGGGCCTGCTCGGCCTCCTCGTCCTCAACATCTTCCTCGGCCCGATCGCCATCGTGCTGGCGAGCGTCGCCCTGTGGCGCGGCACCCAGCGCCGCGGCCGTGCGTTGCTGGGTCTGGGCCTCGGCGTCGCCGACCTGCTGGTCCTGGCCGCGTTCGTGCAGGCCGACAGCACGATCTCGTGGAGCTTCTGAGCCGCCGTCGGACCGTCCTTCGTCGACGAGCCGCGGTCGGCCCGGGGGCGACGGGCCGCAGCCGCGCCGGAAAGCGGTTCACTTCCCTTCAGGTTCGGCCAACCTTGATCTGAGGACCGCCGCGGCGGAGCCGTAGAATCGGGCTCACCATGGCTTACCTCGACCACGCCGCGACCACCCCGATGCTCCCGGAGGCGGCAGAGGCGCTCACCGCCCACCTGGGTGCCACCGGCAACGCGTCCTCCCTCCACGCATCCGGCAGGCAGGCCCGCCGCACCGTCGAGGAGGCCCGCGAGACCCTCGCCGAAGCCCTCGGCGCCCGCCCCAGCGAGGTCGTCTTCACCTCGGGCGGCACGGAGGCCGACAACCTCGCCGTCAAGGGCCTTTACTGGTCACGCCGGGACGCCGACCCGGCCCGCACCCGCGTCCTCGCCAGCCCCGTCGAACACCACGCGGTCCTCGACGCCGTGCACTGGCTCGGCGAACACGAGGGCGCCACCATCGAGTACCTGCCCGTCGACGCCCACGGCCGCGTCCACCCGGACGCCCTGCGCGAGGCGATCGCCCGCAACCCCGACGACGTGGCCCTCGCCACCGTCATGTGGGCGAACAACGAGATCGGGACGATCCTGCCGATCCGCGAACTCGCCGACGCGGCCGCCGAGTTCGGTGTCCCGCTGCACTCGGACGCCGTCCAGGCCTTCGGCCAGACCCCCGTGGACTTCGCCGCCTCCGGCCTCGCCGCGATGACGGTGTCCGGCCACAAGATCGGCGGGCCGTACGGCATCGGTGCCCTGATCCTCGGCCGTGAGCACACCCCCGTCCCCGTCCTGCACGGCGGCGGCCAGGAGCGGCACGTGCGCTCCGGCACGCTCGACGTGCCGGCCATCGCCTCGTTCGCGGTCGCCGGGCGGCTGGCCGCCGAGCAGCGCGAGTGGTTCGCCCGCGAGATCGGCGCCCTGCGCGACGCCCTCGTCGCCGCCGTCCGCGAGGCCGTGCCGGACGCGATCCTCGGCGGCGACCCGGACCCGGAGGGGCGGCTCCCGGCCAACGCGCACTTCACCTTCCCCGGCTGCGAGGGCGACTCCCTGCTGCTGCTGCTCGACGCCCAGGGCATCGAGTGCTCCACCGGCTCCGCCTGCACCGCCGGCGTCGCCCAGCCCAGCCACGTCCTCCTCGCCACCGGCACCGACCCGGACCTGGCCCGCGGCACCCTCCGCTTCTCCCTCGGCCACACCTCCACGGAGGCCGACATCGAGGCCCTGGCGAAGGCCATCGGCCCGGCGGTGGAACGGGCGCGGGCGGCGGGGCTGACGTAGTTCCCGCCGTCCCGCCCCGCTCGACCGGTCAGGCCGGTGTCGTACGCGCCGCACGCACCAGCCGCATGTACCTGTCCCAGTCCCAGTGCGGCCCCGGGTCCGTGTGGTCCGTGCCCGGGACCTCCACATGGCCGATGATGTGCTCGCGGTCGACGGGTATGTCGTAGCGCGCGCAGATCCGGGCCGTGAGGCGGGCCGAGGCCTCGTACATCTCGTCCGTGAAGTCCTGCGGCCGGTCCACGAAACCCGCGTGCTCGATGCCGACACTGCGCTCGTTGTAGTCGCGGTTGCCCGCGTGGTATGCCACGTCGAGCTCGCGGATCATCTGGGCGATGTGCCCGTCCTTGCGGACGATGTAGTGCGAGGCAGCCTTGTGCGCCGGGTCCTGGAACGCCTTCACCGCGCTGTCGAAGCTGCCCTGGGTGACATGGACGACCACCATGTCTATGCCGTAGTCGTCGGGCCGGTCCGCACGGCGCCAGTTCGCGTCCGACGCGGCCACCCAGCGCGCGCCCGCGTAGTCGACCTCGCCCTCCTTGCGGGGCTTCTCCACGCCCGGCACGCGCCACCACAGCCGGCCCAGCTCGTCCCGGGCCAGCACCGCGGAACCCGCGGCGGCCGCCGCCCCGCCGACGATCAGGGCCCGCCGCCCGATGCGCCGGTCCGTGTCCTTGGATGCTCGTCTCGCCCCCATGTGATCGCCAACGGATACCCGGCCGCCCTGGTTCCCGCGCCCCGTACCCTGGAAGCGTTATGACTCACACCCCGCAGCGCTCCCGTCCCCTCCGCGTCCTGGCCGCCATGTCCGGCGGAGTCGATTCCGCCGTCGCCGCCGCCCGCGCGGCCGAGGCGGGCCACGACGTGACCGGCGTCCACCTCGCGCTCTCCGCCAACCCGCAATCCTTCCGGACGGGCGCGCGGGGCTGCTGCACCATCGAGGACTCGCGCGACGCCCGCCGCGCGGCGGACGTCATCGGCATCCCCTTCTACGTGTGGGACCTCGCCGACCGCTTCCGTGAGGACGTCGTCGAGGACTTCGTCGCCGAGTACGAGGCCGGCCGCACCCCCAACCCCTGCCTGCGCTGCAACGAGAAGATCAAGTTCGCGGCGCTGCTGGACAAGGCGCTCGCGCTGGGCTTCGACGCGGTCTGCACGGGCCACTACGCCAAGGTGATCGTGCACGAGGACGGCACCCGCGAGCTGCACCGCGCCTCCGACATGGCCAAGGACCAGAGCTACGTCCTCGGCGTCCTGGACGACAAGCAGCTCGCCCACGCGATGTTCCCGCTCGGGGACACGCTCACCACCAAGGACGAGATCCGCGCCGAGGCCGAGCGCAGGGGCCTGGCGGTGGCCAAGAAGCCCGACTCGCACGACATCTGCTTCATCGCCGACGGCGACACCCAGGGCTTCCTCGCGAACCGGCTCGGCCGCTCCGAGGGCGACATCGTCGACGAGTCCGGCAACCGGCTCGGCACGCACGAGGGCGCGTACGGCTTCACCATCGGCCAGCGCAAGGGCCTGCGCATCGGCACCCCGGCGCCCGACGGCAAGCCGCGCTACGTCCTCGACATCTCCCCGGTCACCAACACGGTCACCGTCGGCCCGGCCGACGCCCTGGACGTCAGCGCCCTGACCGCGATCAAGCCGCGCTGGTGCGGCGCCGCCCCCACCGGCCCGGGCACCTACACGGCCCAGCTCCGCGCACACGGCGGCGAGACCGAGGTCACCGCCGAGCTGGTCGACGGCCGGCTGGAGGTGTCCTTCGCCGAGCCGGTCCGCGGCGTCGCCCCCGGCCAGGCGATCGTCCTGTACGACGGCACGCGCGTGGTGGGCTCCGCGACGATCGCGTCGACCAGGCGAGCGGCGGCGGGCGTGGCCTGACGCTGCGGACGTGCGGGCAGGCCCCCCGTCCCTGTCACCCCCGTGAGAAGAACTCCACCAGCACCGGCGCCAGCACATTCGGCTCCACCATGTGCGTCTGGCCCTGGAGCGTCCGGTACGACCCCTGGGGGACGGATTCCGCGATCGCCCGGGCCGCCTCGCGCAGCCAGTCGGGGCTCGCGTCGCCCGCGACCGCCAGGACGGGAACGCCGATCGACGCCAGCCGGTCCCGGGGGACCCGCCCGTCGCGCATGACGGCGTCGTCGTAGGCGAGGCTCGGGGCGATCGTCTCCATGCCGGCCCACATGGGGGACTGGCGGGCGCCCTGGATCACCCCCTCGGCCAGGCCGGTCAGCCGCAGGAACAGCTCGACCGCGTCCCCGCGCCGCCCCTCACCGAGCGCCTCCGTCAGCCGCCGGGTGTACTCGGCGCGCTCCTCGGCACCCTCCTCCGACATCGCGAACGGCGTCTCGTACACCGCGGCCCGCCGCACCGGCAGACCGCTCGCCGCCGCCTCCAGCACCAGCGCCCCGCCCGACGAGATGCCGTACAGGAACGCCTCGCCGCCCACCGCCTCGATCACCGCCGCGAGGTCCTCGACCTCGCGCTCCACGGCGTACGGCGGCGTGTCCCCGCTGGCACCGCGGCCCCGGCGGTCGTACACGACGGCCTGGAAACGCTCCGAGAGCGACACGGCGAGCGGCGCCAGGGTGCCGCCCGTCGACATCGCACCGCTCACCAGGACGACGGCGGGGCCCCGGCCGGTGCTCTCGTAGGCGATGCGGGTGCCGTCGCGCGAAAGGATCCTCTTGTCCATGTCAGTGCAGACTGCCGCACGGCACGGTGTTCATGGGTGAGGCGGGCCGTGCGTCAGCCGATCACAGCACGTCGACTTCGTAGAAGCACAGGTGGTCCTTGATCTCCGCGACGCCCGGCTCGGGCTCCGGGTACGCCCAGACGAGGTCCGCGGCGTCCGGCAGCGACCAGTAGGACGCGGTGCCCTTGAACGGGCAGTACGTGCGCGTGCCGGACGGGGTCAGCAGGTCCAGGCGGACGTCCTCGGCCGGGATGTAGTAGCGGTCGGGACAGCCCGTCTCGCGCAGGACCAGCGGCCGGTCGCTCTCGGCCAGGACCTGCCCGGCGTGCGCCACGCGCACGGGCCGGTCGCTCCGCTCGATGGTGATGCGATGCCCGGTGGTCACGATCGCCCTCCTTGGGTAGCCGACTTCCCGGATACAGCGCACGCTGAAGCGGAGTTCTTCCCTCGCCGCAGGAGGCCACCCATGCGAGCCACGGAACCGGCCGGAAACCGCAGCGCCCTGGTCCACCAGATCCGGTACGCCCTGCGCCACCCGGAGCGCGTTCCCGCGCACGCCCGGCGCGCGGTGCGGGACGCCTGGCTGCGGCTGCGGTACCGCGACCACATCGCCTACTACCGCGCCGTGATGGCCTCCGACGCGGCGCGCAGCGCGGAGGCGGCGGTGGGGCACAACCCCTCGCGCGAGGCGTGGGCGCGGATCGGGCGCATGCAGTTCGACTACCTCGTGGGACACGGCCTCCAGCCGCACCACCGCATGCTGGAGATCGGCTGCGGCAACCTGCGCGCCGGGCGGCTGTTCATCGACCACCTCGACGCCGGGCACTACTACGGCATCGACATCTCGCCGCACATCCTGCTGGCCGCCCAGGACACCCTCGTGGCCGAGGGCCTCCAGTCCAAACTGCCCTACCTGGCGCTCGCGGACGACCTCACCTTCGCCTTTCTGCCCGACGGGCACTTCGACGTCGTGCACGCGCACAGCGTCTTCTCGCATTCGCCGCTGCACGTCATCGAGGAGTGCTTCGCCCACGTCGGCCGGATCCTCGCGCCCGGCGGGTTCTTCGACTTCACGTTCGACCGCACCGAGGGCGAGGAGCACCAGGTGCTGCACGAGGACTTCTACTACCGGACCGCGACGCTGACCGAACTCGCCGCCCGGTACGGCCTGGACGCCCGGTTCATGGACGACTGGGAACAACTGCCGCACCGGCAGTCCAAAATGCGGATCACCACGACGGCGGACCGGGCCCGTACGGTGGGCTCATGAACATCTGTGTCTTCCTCTCCGCCGCCGACCTCGACGAGCGCTACACCCGTCCCGCGCGGGAGTTCGCCAAGCTGCTGGGCAAGGGCGGCCACACCCTCGTGTGGGGCGGCTCCGACGTCGGCCTCATGAAGGTGGTCGCCGACGGGGTGCAGGAGGCGGGCGGCCGGCTCGTCGGCGTCTCCGTGCAGTTCCTCTCGGCCAAGGCCCGCCCCGGTGTCGACGAGATGGTCGTCGCCCGTGACCTCGCCGAGCGCAAGAAGCTGCTCCTGGAGAAGGCCGACGCCGTGGTGATCATGGTCGGCGGGACCGGCACGCTCGACGAGGCGACGGAGATCCTGGAACTGAAGAAGCACGGCCACACGGACAAGCCCGTGGTCCTGCTGAACACCGCGGGCTTCTACGACGGCCTGAAGGAGCAGTTCCGCCGCATGGAGGACGAAGGCTTCCTGCCCCGCCCCCTCACCGACCTGGTGTTCTTCGCCGAGGAGCCGGTGGGTGCGCTGGCGTACCTGGAGGAGAGCCGGGGCGTGGAGTGAGCCCGGGCCGATGCCCCGGGTGACTCCCGTGTGATGCGAGCATGGCGGGCATGGCTACTCATGTGATCACCGGAGCCGGTTCCGGCATCGGCGCGGCCGTGGCCCGCCGTCTGCACGCACGCGGGGACGACCTCGTGCTGCACGCGCGCGACGCGGGCCGCGCGAAGGAGCTGGCGGCCGAGTTCCCCGGGGCGAGGACCCTGGTCGGTGACCTCGCCGACCCCGACAGGCTCTCCTGGGCCTTCTCCCACCAGTCGCTGCCCGACCGCGTGGACTCGCTGCTGCACATCGCCGGGGTCGTCGACCTCGGTCCGGTCGGCGAGCTCACCCCCAAGACCTGGCGCCACCAGCTCAACGTCAACCTCGTCGCCCCGGCCGAGCTGACCCGCCACTTCCTGCCCCAGCTGCGCGCCGCCCGCGGCCACGTGGTCTTCGCCAACTCCGGCGCCGGGCTGAGCGCCCACGCCGGCTGGTCCGCGTACGCGGCCTCCAAGCACGGTCTGAAGGCCCTCGCCGACTCCCTGCGCCACGAGGAGCACGCGGGCGGTGTCCGCGTCACCTCGGTCTACCCCGGCCGCACGGCCAGCCCCATGCAGGCCAAGGTCCACCAGCAGGAGGGCAAGGAGTACGACGCGTCGAAGTGGATCGACCCCGAGTCGGTCGCCACGACGATCCTGATGGCCCTGGACCTGCCGAGGGACGCCGAGGTCAACGACCTGACGGTACGTCCGGGGAACTGACCGGCCGGGCCGCTGCGTAGGCTGCTCCGGTGAGCGAAAACAGCCAGTTCAGGTTCGGTGCCGCCACAGGTGTCGGCTCCCTGCCCGGGGGCGACGCCCGGGAGGCCGTCAGAACCGTCACCGGAACCTTCGAGGACTTCCCCTTCCTGCCGGAACTGCCCGCCCGCGGACCCGGCGCGGACATGATCGGGCGGACCGCAGGCATGCTCGTCGAGCTGTACGCGCGCGTGGAGCCCAGCGGCTGGCGACTCGGCGACCGCCCGGGGCGGGACACCAGACGGGCCCGCTCCTGGCTCGGCGAGGACCTCGACGCGCTGGAGGAATTCACGCAGGAGTACGCGGGGCCGCTGAAGGTGCAGGTCGTGGGGCCCTGGACCCTCGCCGCCCATCTGGAGCTGCGCAACGGCGAGGCCGCCCTCTCCGACCCCGGCGCCTGCCGCGACCTCGCCGCCTCGCTCGCCGAGGGGCTCCGCCTGCACCTCGCCGAGGTCCAGCGGCGTGTCCCCGGCGCGCGGCTCGTCCTCCAGCTCGACGAGCCGTCCCTCACCGCCGTCCTGCGCGGCCAGGTGAAGACGGCCAGCGGCTACCGCACCCACCGGGCCGTCGACCGGCAGGTCGTCGAGCAGACGCTGCGCGACCTCGTCGGGGTGCACACCGGCGGGCCGGTCGTCGTCCACTCCTGCGCCCCCGACGTCCCGTTCGCCCTGCTGCGCCGGGCGGGCGCCGCGGCCGTCTCCTTCGACTTCTCCCTGCTCACCGAGCGTGACGACGAGGTGATCGGCGAGGCGGTGGAGGCCGGCACCCGGCTCTTCACCGGTGTCGTCCCGTCCGCGGAGGGACCATTGTCAGACCCTGCCGGTAGCGTCATGGGTGTCAGGACGCTGTGGCGCAGGCTGGGGCTGTCACCGGGGCTTCTCGCGGAGGCGGTCACGGTCACGCCGGCGTGCGGACTCGCGGGGGCCTCCCCGGGGTACGCGCGCACGGCTCTCGCCCACTGCGTCCGGGCGGCGAGATCCCTCGCGGACAACCCAGAGTAACGGGAGGACGACACGGTGGCCGGCGACAAGCAAGCGGAGACGACGACGGTGCCCGCCGAGGCACGGGAGAAGCACGCGCGCCTCGCGGAGCAGATCGAGGAGCACCGCTTCCGCTACTACGTGAAGGACGCTCCCGTCGTCAGTGACGCGGAGTTCGACCAACTGCTGCGTTCCCTGGAGGCGCTGGAGGAGGAGTTCCCGGAGCTGCGCACCCCGGACTCACCGACCCAGAAGGTCGCCGGCGCGTACGAGACGGAGTTCACGGCGGTCGAGCACCGCCAGCGCATGCTCTCCCTCGACAACACCTTCAACGACGAGGAGCTCGCCGCCTGGTCGGAGCGCATCGCCAGGGAACTGGGCGAGCAGGACTACCACTTCCTGTGCGAGCTCAAGGTCGACGGCCTCGCCGTGAACCTCACCTACGAGCACGGCCGTCTCACGCGCGCGGCGACCCGCGGTGACGGCCGCACCGGCGAGGACATCACCCCGAACGTCCGGACGATCGCGGAGATCCCGGAGCGCCTCAAGGGCGACTTTGTCCCCGACCTCGTGGAGATCCGCGGCGAGGTCTACTTCCCGATGGAGAAGTTCCAGGAGCTCAACGCCCGTCTGGTCGCGGCAGGTGACAAGCCCTTCGCCAACCCGCGCAACGCGGCGGCCGGTTCGCTGCGCCAGAAGGACCCGCGCGTCACGGCCACCCGCCCGCTGCACATGGTGGTCCACGGCATCGGCGCCCTGGAGGGCTTCACCGGCCTCACCCGCCTCTCCCAGGCCTACGACCTGCTGGGGACCTGGGGCCTGCCCACCTCCCGGCACAACAAGGTGGTCGACGGCCTCGACGGCGTACGGGAGTTCATCGCGTACTTCGGCGAGAACCGCCACTCCGTGGAGCACGAGATCGACGGCGTGGTCGTCAAGCTGGACGAGATCCCCCTCCAGGGCCGCCTCGGCTCCACCTCGCGCGCCCCGCGCTGGGCGATCGCGTACAAGTACGCGCCGGAGGAGGTCAACACCAAGCTCATCAACATCCGCGTGGGCGTGGGCCGCACGGGCCGGGTCACGCCGTACGCCCAGGTCGAGCCGGTCACGGTCGCGGGCTCCGAGGTCGAGTTCGCCACGCTGCACAACCAGGACGTGGTCAAGGCCAAGGGCGTCCTCATCGGTGACACGGTGGTGCTGCGCAAGGCCGGTGACGTCATCCCGGAGATCCTCGGGCCCGTCGCCGACCTGCGCGACGGCACCGAGCGCGAGTTCGTGATGCCGAGCGAGTGCCCCGAGTGTGGTACGGCGCTCAGGCCGATGAAGGAGGGCGATGTCGACCTGCGCTGTCCGAACGCCCGCACCTGCCCGGCCCAGTTGCGCGAGCGCCTGTTCTACCTCGCGGGCCGCAAGGCGCTGGACATCGAGCACTTCGGCTACGTCGCCGCCGCCGCCCTCACCAAGCCGCTGGAGCCCGAGGACCCGCCGCTGGTGGACGAGGGCGACCTCTTCGACCTCACCGTCGACCGGCTGCTGCCCATCAAGGCGTACGTCCTCGACCCGGACAGCGGCCTGCCCAAGCGCGACCCGAAGACCGGTGAGGAGAAGGTCGCCACGATCTTCGCCAACCAGGAGGGCAAGCCCCGTAAGAACGCGCTCGCCATGCTGGAGAACATCGCTGCGGCCAAGCAGCGCCCGCTCGCCCGGATCATCACCAGTCTGTCGATCCGTCATGTCGGACCGGTCGCCGCCGAGGCACTGGCTCGCGAGTTCCGCTCGATCGAGCGCATCGACCAGGCCACGGAGGAGGAACTGGCGGTCACCGAGGGCGTCGGCCCGACCATCGCCGCCTCCCTCAAGCAGTGGTTCGCCGAGGACTGGCACCGCGAGATCATCCGAAAGTGGAAGGCCGCCGGTGTCCGCATGGAGGAGGAGAGCACCGGCGAGGGCGAGGGACCGCGCCCCCTCGAAGGGCTCACGGTCGTCGTCACCGGCACTCTCGAACACTTCACGCGGGACGGCGCCAAGGAGGCGTTGCAGAGCCGCGGAGCGAAGGTGACCGGATCGGTTTCGAAGAAGACGTCGTTCGTCGTTGTGGGTGACAACCCTGGCTCGAAATACGACAAGGCGATGCAGCTGAAGGTCCCGGTCCTGAACGAGGAGGGTTTCGGCGTCCTGCTGGAACAAGGACCGGACGCGGCGGCCGAAGTCGCTCTTTCGGCCGAGGAGTAGCGGTTGAAGGCCACCCGTTCGGCGCATACCAGATGCATACGGGTGGCCGGGGCGCATTCGGGCAACCGTCGGCGACCGCTGCCCGTGGATGCCTTCTGCGGCCTACTGTTGAGATGTGCGCCTGCCGTGCCCAGCTGCGGTCGGGGCATCTTCGTGCTCGCGGAGCACGGGGAAGGTTTTCCCAACGCGGGCCGTTGAGGGTTGTCGGGCACCGGGCCGCGGGGCGTGGGCACCGCCGGCTGTGAGAGGGACGGGAATGGAACCGACCGAGAGCGCCGTGCCGGGCTCACGGCTGCGCCTGCGCCGCATGGCGGTCGTCTGGCGTGCAGTACGTGGGACGGGCCGGCCGGCGGGGCGTCCGGGCGCGCAAGTGCGCGCCGTCGGACAGTACACGGCGGACGGGCACACCTCCGGGGGGCGCGCCGCGGCGGACGGCCGCGGTGCCGCACAGCCGGCCACCGAGCACACGTCCGGCCTGACCGGTGCGGACGCGGACCCCGAACGGCACCTGTCCTGGCCCGCGCTGCCCGCGGCGGTCGTCGCGGCGGCCGGGTTCGTCCTGGGCGCCGGCTTCTACCGCGCCTTCACCGGCGGCCACGCGCTCTTCCCGTCCGGCACGGCCGGCTGGGCGCTGGCCGTGCTGACCGGCATCATCGTCGGCCACCTCGTCATGCTGGGCCGCTCCCGCTGGTGGGGTGGCACCGGCTCGGGCGCCGCCCTCACGCTCGCCGTGCTGCTGCTGTACGGCTGGCTGCCGGCCGGCATGGTCAGCCTCACGGTCGTGGTACTGGTCGGCATAGCCCGCCGCAACCGCTGGCGCCAGGGCATCCTGCACGGGGCGGTCGACCTCCTCGGCATCGGCGCCGGCGCCCTGGTGCTGGGCGTCTTCGGATCCGTACCGTCCGTCGAGTCCCCCTCGGATCCCGACAGCTGGACGCTCTACACCGCGCCCGAGGTCGTCATGGTCGCCGTCTCCTACCTGGCGGTCACCCGCGTCCTGCTCTGGTTCCTGCACGCCCCGCGCCCCGGTCTGCCCACCGTCGCCCGCACCGCCCTGGTCAGACAGGGCCTGGTCGCGGTCGCGCTGCTGGGGATCGCGCCGCTGGTCTGCGTGGTGGCCATGGCCAAGCCGATCCTGCTGCCGCTGTTCTCCATTCCCCTCATCGCCCTGGACTCCACGCTCTGGATAGCCCGGGCCCGGGCCGAGGAGCAGCTGCGCGACCCGCTGACCGGGCTGCCCAACCGCCAGTGGCTGCTGGAGCGCATCTGGACCGCGCTGGACGACGCCGAGCGGATCAACGCGCGCGCCGCCCTGATGCTGATCGACCTCGACCGTTTCCGGTCCGTCAACGACACGCTCGGTCATCTGGCCGGTGACCGGCTGCTCCTCCAGATCGCCGACCGGCTGCGGGTGGCGCTGCCGCGCGGGGCGGAGGCCGCGCGGCTCGGCGGGGACGAGTTCGCCGTCTTACTGCCCGTCGCCGACTCCACCACCTCCGCGACCCGGGTCGCCCGCAACCTGGTCTCCGCGCTCAGCTCCCCGCTCGACCTCGACGGCCTCACCCTCGTCCTGGAGGCCAGCGCCGGGGTCGCCGTCTTCCCCGACCACGCGCTGGACGCCGAGGGGCTGCTGCGGCGGGCGGACGTGGCGATGTACCAGGCGAAGCGCGACCGCACGGGCGTGGAGGTCTACGAGTCGAAGCGCGACTCGAACACCCCGGACCGGCTCGGTCTGCTGGGAGATCTCCGCAGGGCGCTGGACGCGCACGAGGTCGAGCTGCACTACCAGCCCAAGGTCCGCTTCGACGGACAGGTCGCGGGCCTGGAGGCCCTGGTCCGCTGGGTGCACCCCGAGCGGGGCAAGGTGCCGCCGGACGAGTTCATAGCGATCGCCGAGTCCTCGGGCCTGATGCCCCATCTCACCGAGTACGTCCTGGAGAGCGCGCTCGGCCAGGTCGCGCGGTGGCGGGCCCAGGGGCTGTTCGTCCCGGTCGCGGTCAACGTCTCCCCGCGTGACGTGCACACCCCCGGCTTCGCCGGCTCGGTCGCCGCGCGGCTCGCCCGGCACGGCGTCCCGGCGGGAGCGCTCCAACTGGAGATAACGGAACACGTCCTCCTGGAGGACCCGCAGCGCGCCGCCGACACCCTCAACGGACTGACCGGGCACGGCGTGAAGATGTCCCTGGACGACTTCGGCACGGGCTACTCGTCGCTGGTGCACCTGCGCAAGCTCCCGGTCAGCGAGCTGAAGATCGACCGCTCCTTCGTCGCCCGGCTCGCCGTCGACACGGAGGACGCGGAGATCGTGCGCTGCACGGTCGACCTGGCGCACTCCCTCGGTCTGCTCGTCGTCGCCGAGGGCGTCGAGGACGACGAGACCTGGGAGCGCCTGCGCGACCTCGGCTGCGACGCCGTCCAGGGCTGGCTGGTCGCCGCCGCGATGCCCCCCGAGGAGACCACGGCCTGGCTCCGCGCCCGGGGCTCCCGCGGCTGGCAGCGTCCCCGGGCCGCCCTCCCGGCGGCGACGGCGGACGACTCGGGCCGCATCGCCTGAGGCCCCGGCCCGGACCGGTTCGGTCTCCGGTCCTGAACGACTCCGGCGGGGCCGGGCCGCCGGGGCCGGGCAAACCGTTTCACGCTCACACCTGCCCGCCCCATAGGATTAGGGCCTGGCGCCACATTCCCGCCTGCCGTGCGACGCCTGGCACGCACGCTCGCCGCGTTGCCGAACCGCCCACGTGGCCCCGCCACGAGGACGCTCCGGCGCCTTGCGATCGCTCGCGCCGGAGGCCGCACGGCCCGCCCTCCGGGCGGACGACGGGAATGTGACGCCAGGCCCTAGGCCCCAACCACACACACTCACCCCAGAGGATCGCTGCATGCCTGGCATCACGCGCGAGGAGGTCGCCCACCTCGCCCGGCTGGCGCGTCTGGAGCTGAAGCCCGAAGAGCTTGACCACTTCGCGGGCCAGCTGGACGACATCATCGGCGCGGTGGCCCGCGTCAGCGAGGTCGCCGACCAAGACGTACCGCCGACCTCGCACCCGCTCCCGCTGACGAACGTCATGCGCCCGGACGAGGTCCGTCCCTCGCTCACCCCCGAGCAGGCGCTCTCCGGAGCCCCGGCCCAGGAGCAGCAGCGTTTCAAGGTGCCGCAG
Organism: Streptomyces sp. SID5464; assembly: GCF_009862985.1. Taxonomy (NCBI): domain Bacteria; kingdom Bacillati; phylum Actinomycetota; class Actinomycetes; order Kitasatosporales; family Streptomycetaceae; genus Streptomyces; species Streptomyces sp. SID5464. The sequence goes on from NZ_WWIQ01000077.1 coordinate 87,759, forward strand.
ATCCTGGGGGAGGAGTAACCCGCCATGACGGACAGCCCCATCATCAAGCTCACGGCCGCCGAGACCGCCGCGAAGATCGCCTCCGGCGAGCTCACGGCCGTCGAGGTCACCGAGGCCCACCTCGCCCGGATCGAGGCCGTCGATGAGAAGGTGCACGCCTTCCTGCACGTCGACCGCGAGGGCGCGCTCGCCCAGGCCCGTGCCGTCGACGAGAAGCGCGCCAAGGGGGAGAAGCTCGGCCCGCTGGCCGGCGTTCCCCTGGCGCTCAAGGACATCTTCACCACCGAGGGGATCCCGACCACCGTCGGTTCGAAGATCCTCGAAGGCTGGCTCCCGCCGTACGACGCGACCGTCACCAAGCGGCTCAAGGCCGCCGACGTGGTCATCCTCGGCAAGACCAACATGGACGAGTTCGCCATGGGGTCCTCCACCGAGAACAGCGCCTACGGGCCGACCGGCAACCCCTGGGACCTGACCAAGATCCCCGGCGGCTCCGGCGGCGGTTCCTCCGCCGCGCTCGCCTCCTTCCAGGCCCCGCTCGCCATCGGCACCGACACCGGCGGCTCCATCCGCCAGCCCGCCGCCGTCACCGGCACGGTCGGCGTGAAGCCGACGTACGGCGGGGTGTCGCGGTACGGCATGGTCGCCTTCTCCTCCTCCCTGGACCAGGGCGGCCCCTGCGCCCGCACGGTCCTGGACGCGGCCCTGCTGCACGAGGTGATCGCCGGTCACGACCCGATGGACTCCACCTCGATCGACGCCCCGGTCCCGCCGGTCGTCGAGGCCGCCCGCAACGGCAGCGTCGAGGGCATGCGCGTCGGCGTCGTCAAGCAGTTCCGCGGCGAGGGCTACCAGGCCGGTGTCATCCAGCGGTTCGACGAGTCCGTCGCGCTGCTGAAGGAACTGGGCGCCGAGATCGTCGAGCTGGACTGCCCGTCCTTCGACCTCGCGCTGTCGGCGTACTACCTGATCGCGCCGTCCGAGTGCTCCTCCAACCTCGCCCGCTTCGACGGCCTGCGCTACGGCCTGCGTACCGGCGACGACGGCACGCACTCCGCCGAGGAGGTCACCTCCCTGACCCGCGAGGCCGGCTTCGGCCCCGAGGTCAAGCGCCGCATCATGCTCGGCACGTACGCGCTGTCCAGCGGCTACTACGACGCGTACTACGGCAGCGCCCAGAAGGTCCGCACGCTCATCAAGCAGGACTTCGACAAGGCGTTCGAGCAGGTCGACGTGATCGTCTCCCCGACGACCCCGACCACCGCCTTCCCGATCGGCGAGCGCGCCGACGACCCGATGGCGATGTACCTCGCCGACCTGTGCACCATCCCGACCAACCTGGCGGGCAACGCGGCCATGTCGCTGCCGTGCGGTCTCGCCCCGGAGGACAACCTCCCGGTCGGTCTTCAGATCATCGCCCCGGTCATGAAGGACGACCGCCTCTACAAGGTCGGCGCCGCCGTCGAGGCCGCCTTCGTGGAAAAGTGGGGCCACCCGCTGATCGAGGAGGCTCCGTCGCTGTGAGTGCACTGACCAAGGCCAAGGGCTTCAAGAAGTCCAGGTCCGGCACGTACCTGTCCATGGCCGGTACCGCGTTCGGCGCGATCGGCGTCGCCAAGCGGCTGAAGAAGGCCCGCGCCGAGAAGGACACCCTGGTCCTGATCGACGCCACCGTGTCCGCCGTCGCCATCGTCACCGGTCTCGCGATCCTGTACCGCGAGCTGAAGCGGCTGGGCGACGACGACGTCCTGCTGGGCTGAGAGGGAAGTTTCACCGTGACCACCACGACCGACCTGGTGTCGTACGAGGAAGCACTCGCGTCGTACGACCCCGTCATGGGCCTCGAGGTCCATGTCGAACTCGGCACCAAGACCAAGATGTTCTGCGGTTGCTCGACCGCCCTCGGCCAGGACGCCAACGCGCAGACCTGCCCCGTGTGCCTCGGCCTGCCCGGCGCGCTCCCGGTCGTCAACGCGACCGGCGTCGAGTCCGCGATCAAGATCGGCCTCGCGCTGAACTGCGAGATCGCCGAGTGGTGCCGCTTCGCCCGGAAGAACTACTTCTATCCGGACATGCCGAAGAACTTCCAGACCTCCCAGTACGACGAGCCGATCGCCTTCAACGGTTACCTCGACGTACAGCTGGAGGACGGCGAGACCTTCCGCGTGGAGATCGAGCGCGCCCACATGGAGGAGGACACCGGCAAGTCCACGCACGTGGGCGGTGCGACGGGGCGCATCCACGGCGCCTCGCACTCGCTCCTGGACTACAACCGCGCCGGCATCCCGCTCATCGAGATCGTCACCAAGCCGATCGTCGGCGCGGGCGAGCGCGCCCCCGAGGTGGCGAAGGCGTACGTCCGTGAGCTGCGCGAGGTCATCAAGGCGCTCGGCGTCTCCGAGGCCCGTATGGAGATGGGCCAGATGCGCTGCGACGTGAACCTGTCGCTGCGCCCGAACGGCACCGAGAAGTTCGGCACGCGTTCCGAGACGAAGAACGTCAACTCGCTGCGGTCCGTGGAGCGCGCGGCCCGCTTCGAGATCCAGCGGCACGCGGCCGTGCTGAGCAGCGGCGGGACGATCATCCAGGAGACCCGGCACTTCCACGAGGACACGGGGTCGACGACCTCGGGCCGGGTGAAGGAGGAGGCCGAGGACTACCGGTACTTCCCGGAGCCCGATCTCGTCCCGGTGGCCCCGTCCCGGGAGTGGGTCGAGGAGCTGCGGGCCGCGCTGCCCGAGCTGCCGCTGGTCCGCCGCAACCGGCTCCGCGAGGAGTGGGGCGTCTCGGCCACCGACATGCAGGCGATCCTCAACGCCGGTGCGCTGGAGCCCATCGTCGCCACCATCGAGGCCGGGGCCGACGCCGCCTCCGCCCGCAAGTGGTGGATGGGCGAGCTGGCCCGCAGCGCCAACGAGTCGGGCAAGGCGCTCGACGAGCTGGCGATCACGCCGCAGCAGGTGGCGCGGGTCACCGAGCTGGTCGCGAAGGGCGACCTGAACGACAAGCTGGCCCGTCAGGTCATCGAAGGCGTCCTCGCGGGCGAAGGCACCCCGGACGAGGTCGTCGACAAGCGCGGTCTGAAGGTCGTCTCCGACGAGGGCGCGCTCACGGCCGCCGTCGACGAGGCGATCGCCGGCAACCCGGCCATCGCGGACAAGATCCGCGGCGGCAAGGTGGCGGCGGCCGGCGCGCTGGTCGGCGCGGTCATGAAGGCGACCCGGGGCCAGGCCGACGCGGCCCGCGTCAAGGAGCTGATCCTTCAGAAGCTGGGCGTCAGCGAGGGCTGAGCCCGGCGTTTTCCACAGCCCTGGGGGGATGCATCGGGACCGGTGCATCCCCCCAGGTGTGCCGCATCAGAGGCGGCGCCCCACGACGCGTGCGAAACCGAGGACGTGCTCCTCGTCGGCGTGCATCAGCTCCACCGACCAGCGAGCCATGTCCGCCATGAACTCGCTCGGGCTCTCCTCGGCGCACACCTCGCTCCACAGGAGCCAGTCGCGCCAGCCGTCCTCCAGCCAGTCGGCCGTCTCGACCTCCACGGCCCCGGTGCGCGTCCACTGCCGCCGCCACCAGGCGGGGGAGTGGAACGCCCAGAAGCCCGGGTCCTTCCGCCAGTACTCCTTCAGGTGCTCCGGCGGCTCGACGCCGTCGATCTCCTCGCGCAGCGCCGGTACGACGACGCCGATCCGCCCGCCGGGCTTCAGCAGCCGGGTCACGGTGGGCAGATACAGATCGTTGGTGCCGAAGTACTGGTAGGCGTCGACGGAGACGATCGCGTCGAAGCTGCCCGCGCCGAACGGCAGGTCGTGCGCCTCCGCGAACACGGGCAGGACGCGGTCCGCGACGCCGGCCTCGGCGATCCGCGCCGCATTCTCGTCGGGCTTGATCCACAGGTCGGCGGCGACGACCTGGACGTCGTACTCCTTCGCGAGGAACACGGACGTCATGGCGCGTCCGCAGCCCAGGTCGAGCACGCGCGCGCCGGGGGGCAGCTGCTCCAGGCCCAGCGCCGGGGCCAGCCACTCCAGCAGCCACAGAGCGTTCGGGCCCATCTGGTTCTCGATGGTCCAGCGGGCGTCGTAGGCGTTGCTGCGGGGGTAGCGGGGGTGGGTCAGACGGTCAGTGAGATGGTCGTTCGAGGTCCTGGAAGCGATGTCGGACATCGGTGAACGGGCTCCTTGAGTCCTTGAGGAAGAAGGGGGATGCGTAGGAGCTCGGTCGGACCGTCAAACAATGCACCTGCTTCGGCCGGGCGGCGACGTGCCGCGGGCGTTCCTCGGACCCGCGGACGCTAGCAGCCGGCCCGTCGGCCCCGCACCCGGTTTTCCCGCCCGACGCGCTACCGTCTCGGCCATGAGTGGACGCGCTGATTCCGACACCGATCCTGAGATAACGGACCCGGAGGCAGCCGCCGCGCAGGACACCGAGCCGGATGCCGCGCCGGACGAGCCCGATGACGAACCGGCCGAGCCGGACGACGAGCCGGACGACGAGCCGGACGACGCCGACGATCCGGCGGAGGGCGCGCGGCGGGCCCGCTGGACGGCGGCGGGTACCGGCGCCGCGCTCACCCTGGCAGGGCTGTCCGCGGCACTGCTCCGCCTCACCCGCTCCGCACCGGCATTCGTCCCGGCGGCGTACGCCTGCGGCGCGGCCGTCTGCGCGGGCGCCGCCGTGCTGGGCGCCCGCGGACGCACCCGACGGGCGCTGTGGCTGCTGATCGCCGGCGTGATGGTGATGGCGCTGGGGGATCAGTTCGACTGACCGCATCGCTGTGAATAAGCCCACGAAACCGACAAATGATCTCGTTCGCCTGTAAGAGTGATTCCGCATTGCTCATGCGTTCTTTGCGGGCTGTTCAGTTCATGGACAACTGTTCCCGGTCAAAGATCCAAAAAAGTCACCCTGGGAGCACGTTTCGTGGCAGCCCTCGCACGCTGGTGTGTCCAACGCCGTCTGGTCACCGTTCTGCTGTGGCTCCTCGCCTTCGCGGGGGTGGCCGCGGGGGCCGCCGTCGCCGGCTCCGCGTACTCGAACGACTACCAGGTCCCGGGCACCGAGTCGGGCCGCGCCACCCAGCTGCTGCACGAGGGCTTCCCGCGACTCGGCGGCGACAGCGACACCGTCGTCTGGCACACCAGCTCCGGCAGCGTCCGCGCCGCCGACGTCGAGCAGACGATGACCCGCGCCCTGGAACGCGTCGAGAACCTGCCCGGCGTGGCCTCCGTGACCAGCCCCTACGACGGGCCGGGCACGGGACGCGTCAGCGAGGACGGCCGTACGGCGTACGCCACGGTAACCTTCGACGACCCGGCGCAGGACATCAGCAAGAGCGAGGCGCAGGCCGTCGTCGACACCGCGAAGAGCGCGGAGACCGACGGGCTCCAGGTGGAGCTGGGCGGCAGCGCCGTCGGGCTCACCCAGTCCTCCGGCGGGCACCTCGCCGAGGTCATCGGCGTGGTGGTCGCAGCGGTCGTGCTGTTCCTCGCCTTCGGCTCGCTCGCCGCCTCACTGCTGCCCATCGCCACCGCCCTGGTCGGCGTCGGCACCGCCTACGCCGGGATCGTGCTGCTCGGGCACGCCATGACCGTCGCCGACTTCGCCCCCATGCTCGGCATGCTGATCGGGCTCGGCGTCGGCATCGACTACGCGCTGTTCATCGTCACCAGACACCGGCGCGGGCTGAAACGCGGGCTGTCCGTCACCGAGGCGGCCACCAACGCCGTCGCGACCACGGGACGGGCGGTCGTCTTCGCGGGTGCCACCGTTTGCATCGCCCTGCTGGGCATGTTGATCCTGCGGCTGAGCTTCCTCAACGGCGTCGCCTTCGCCGCCAGTCTGACCGTGATCCTCACCGTCGCGGCCTCCGTGACGCTGCTGCCCGCCCTGCTGTCCCTCATCGGCATGCGGGCGCTCAGCCGCCGCGAGCGCCGCCGCCTGGCGGAGCACGGGCCCGAACCCGAACTGCCCACGGGCTTCGCCGCCCGCTGGTCGGCATTCGTCGAGCGCCACCCCAAGGTGCTCGGCGTGGTCGCCCTGGTGGTCATGGCCGTCCTCGCGCTGCCCACGTTCTCCCTGCACCTGGGCACCTCCGACCAGGGCAACGACCCGAAGACATCCACCACCCGCCAGGCCTACGACCTCCTCGCCGAGGGCTTCGGCCCGGGCGTCAACGGCCCGCTCACCCTCGTCACGAAGGTCGACGGAGCGGACGACAAGCTCGCCCTGGACAACCTCGACGCCACGCTCCGGAGCACCGAGGGCGTCGCCTCGGTGACGCCGGTGACGTTCGGCTCCGGCGGCGACACCGCGTACCTCACCGTCGTACCGGAGTCCTCGCCGCAGTCGAAGCAGACCAGCGACCTCGTCGACCGGCTGCGCGACCAGGTGCTGCCCCGGGCGGAGGCGGGCACCTCGCTCGACGTGCAGGTCGGCGGCATGACGGCCGGCTACGACGACTTCGCCGACGTCATCGTCGCCAAGCTGCCGGTCTTCGTCGGGGTCGTGATCGGCCTGGGCTGTCTGCTGCTCCTGCTCGCCTTCCGCTCGATCGGCATCCCGCTGAAGGCCGCCGCGATGAACGTCGCCGCCGTGGCCTCCGCCTTCGGGGTGGTCGTCGCGATGTTCCAGTGGGGCTGGGGCAGCGAACTGCTCGGCCTCGGCAGCGCCGGTCCCATCGAGCCCTTCCTGCCCGTGATCATGGTGTCGGTGCTCTTCGGCCTGTCCATGGACTACCAGGTCTTCCTGGTGAGCCGGATGTACGAGGAGTGGCTGGAGACCGGCGACAACCGGCGTGCCGTCCGGGTCGGCCTCGCCGAGACCAGCCGCGTGATCAACTCGGCGGCGGTCATCATGATCTCCGTCTTCCTCGCCTTCGTGCTCAGCGGCGACCGCGTGATCGCCATGTTCGGCATCGCCCTGGCCGCCGCCGTCGCCCTGGACGCCTTCGTCCTGCGCACGCTCCTCGTGCCCGCCCTGATGCACCTGCTCGGCGGCGCCAACTGGTGGCTGCCCCGCTGGCTCGACACGCGCATGCCCCGCATCAGCATCGAACCGCCCGAGAGCCGTGCCGCCCATGAGAGGCTGGCCGCCGCGACGGACGCCGAGGTGGCGGACGTCCTGGCGGAGGAGGAGCGGCAGCGGGATGTACGCGATATCCCTGGGTGACGACGGCGCCGAACTGCGCCCCCTGGAGCCCTGGCACGCGGAGGAGTTCTTCGCGCACCTGGAGCGGGGCAGGGACTTCATCGGGCGGTTCATCGGCTTCGGGTCACAGGAGACGGACGTGGAGTCCGCGCGGGCCCTGCTCCAGCGGTACGCCGACATGCGCGCCGCCGACACCCGCTCGCTGCACGGACTGTGGCTGAACGGCAAGCTCGTGGGCGGCGTGCTGTTCCTGAACTTCGACGCCGCGAGCGGCAACTGCGAGGTCGGCTGCTGGCTGGAGCCCGCCGGGACCGGGCGGGGACTGGTCACCCGGGCGATGCGCGTCCTCATCGACTGGGCGGTCGAAGAGCGCGGCATTCACCGGATCGAGTGGATCGCCGCTTCGGGCAATCAGGCGAGTCTGAACGTGGCGCGGCGCCTCGGCATGACCCGTGACGGTGTGCGGCGCGAGGCCCACCCCTATGGTGGCGTACGGCACGATCTCGAAGTCTGGTCGGTGCTGGCGCCCGAGTGGCGTGCCGCACGCGCGCGTGCCGCTCACGACGATCATTAAGAGACTTCTCAGACAGCGACCCTACGGTGCGACACATGGCAACGAACGCAGTGGACGAGACCGAGGCCACCGAGGCCACGACCGACGAGAAGGCGGTGGACACCACCAAGTCCGACGAGGTGACCCGGACCGAGGTCCCGGCCGAGGCCGCCGAGACCAAGGAGGAGGGCGCCTCCGGCGTCGGCCAGGGCGCTGCCGCCGTGGTCTCCGCCGCACTGGGCGTCGTCTCGCTCACCGGCAGCTGGATCGGCACGGTGGCTGCCGCACGGCAGAACCTCGTCGGTCAGCTGGAGACCGCGCAGAACGCGGGCGTGGCCAAGCAGATCCAGGCGGTCTACGGCGACGCCTGGCAGACCACCGCCCTGTGGGGCGGCCTGTTCGCGGTGACGGCGCTGATCGTCGGCGTCTTCGTGCTGGCCCGGCCGGCCTTCGGCACCCCTGGCAGGGTCCAGGCCCCCTGGATCAAGTCGGTCGCCTGGGCGGGTGTCGCGCTCGGCGTGATCGGCCTGTTCCTGGCCGTCCTCAAGTACACCGGCATCCTCCTCGGACTGCCGTCGGCCAGCTGAGGTTCCGCAGCTCCTGAGGGGTCTTAGGGCATCCGTGAGCACCTTACGGAGGCCCTGAGGCCCCTCAGCCGTGTCTAAGGCCCCGCCCGCCCCCGAAGATGCGGAACTCTCCCGATGTGGCAGCCCCGCCTGGGAGACGAAGGTGGAGGCATCGCAGAAAGCGAAGCCCTCGACCCGACCTCTCACCAAGGACACGCCATGTACGAGTACGAGTTCCAGCAGTTGCGCGCCGCCGACCTCATCCGCCGCGCCGACCACGAGCGCCAGGTCCGCGAGGCCGCCCGGGCCCGCCGCGCCGCCCGCCGCGAAGCCGCCGAAGGCTCCGCCGAGCACGAGAGCCATAGCCGCCGCTTCCGCCGGCCACGGTCCGCCCGGGCCGCGTGAACACGGGGGCGGGACCGGCCGCCTCCGTGATCGTCGGTGGGGAAGCGGCCGCTGACGCTGTGGCGGTCCGCCCGGAGGCGGCGGCCGGTTCGGTCGTCCGGGCGGCAGCGGCCGGCGGTCCGGTGGTCCGTCGTGGCCGAACCGGTGCCGCGCCGCCGGACCCGCATGCGATGCTCGGGTCCGTGGAGACCAGGTCCGTCAGCCCCGTGTTCGTCGGCCGCGCGGCCGAGTTGGGCTTGCTCGACGAAGTGCTCGCCGGTGCCGCCGCGGGCGACCCGCAGGCGTTGCTCATCGGCGGCGAGGCCGGAGTCGGCAAGACCCGCCTCGTCGAGGAGTTCGCCGTCGCGGCACGCAGGCGGGGCGCGGTCGTCGCGCTCGGCGGCTGCGTCGAGATCGGCGCCGACGGGCTGCCGTTCGCGCCGTTCTCCACCGCCCTGCGCGCCCTGCGCCGCGAGCTGCCCGGGCAACTCGCCGCCGCGGCCGCCGGACAGGAGGAGGAGCTGGCCCGGCTGCTCCCCGAGATCGGCACGGCCGCCGCACGCGAGGCGGCCCGGCACGACGAGGACGGCATGGCCCGCCTCTTCGAACTCACCGCTCGCCTGCTGGAGCGCGTCACCGCCGAGCACACCGTCGTCCTCGCCCTGGAGGACCTGCACTGGGCCGACGCCTCCACCCGGCACCTGCTCTCCTACCTCTTCCGCACCCTGCGCACCGGCCGCCTCGTCGTCCTCGCCACCTACCGCTCCGACGACATCCACCGCCGCCACCCGCTCCGGCCCCTGCTCGCCGAACTCGACCGGCTCCGCACCGTCCGCCGCCTCGAACTCGCCCGCTTCAACCGCGAGGAGGTGTGCCGCCAGGTCGCGGGCATCCTCGCCCAGGAACCCGACCCCGACCAGGTCGACGCGATCTTCGAACGCTCCGACGGCAACGCCTTCTTCGTCGAGGAACTCGCCGTCGCCGCCCACGAGGGCTGCCGCACGGGCCTGACCGACTCCCTGCGCGACCTGCTGCTCGTCCGGGTGGAAGGGCTGCCGGAGACCGCCCAGCAGGTCGCCCGGATCGTGGCCGAGGGCGGCTCCACCGTCGAGTACCGGCTGCTGGCCGCCGTCGCCCGGCTCGCCGAGGACGACCTCATCGAGGCGCTGCGGGCCGCCGTGAACGCCAGCATCCTCACCCCCGCGCCCGGCGGCGACGGCTACCGCTTCCGCCACTCCCTGGTCCGCGAGGCCGTCAGCGACGACCTGCTCCCCGGCGAGCGCTCCCGCCTCAACCGCCGCTACGCCGAAGCCCTGGAGACCGATCCGACCCTCGTCCCGGCCGACCAGCACGCGACGCGCCTGGCCAGCTACTGGTACCACGCCCACGACGCGGCCAAGGCCCTGCCCGCCGTGCTCGACGCCGCCGTCGAGGCCCGCCACCGCCACGCCTACGCCGAGCAACTGCGGCTGCTGGAACGGGCGATGGAACTGTGGGACGCCGCCCCCGAAGCCGTACGCCGGACCCTGCGCCCCGTCGACTACGCCGAGGTCTATCCGACCTGCGGCGGCCCGGAGACCACCGCGCTGCGCCACCTCGACCTGCTGGCCGAGGCGGCCGTCGCCGGACGGCTCTGCGGCGAGCGCGAACGCGCCCTGAAGATCACCAAGCGGGCGCTGCGCCAGCTGGACGAGGAAGACGACCCCCTGCGCGCCGCCTGGTTCTGGATCCAGCGCTCCCGGCTGGTGCAGCGGCTCGCCCGCGGCGACGGCTGGAAGGAGATCGCCACCGCGCAGGACCTGGTCCGCGGCCTGCCGCCGTCCGAGGTGCACGCCGAGGTGCTCGCCACGGTCGCCCACTGGTCGATGCTCCACCAGCCGGGCCCGGAGGCCCTGACGGCCGCCGAGCGGGCGGTGGAGTACGCGCGCATGGTGGGCGCCGACGACATCGAGGCCAACGCCCGGCTCACCCTCGGCGGACTCATGATCGACGCCGGGCAGATCGAGGCCGGGCTGGCCCACATGCACGAGGTCAGGGACGAGGTCGTCGCCCGGGGTCTCCCGGCGGTCGTGGGCCGCAGCCATGTGAACCTGCCCTCCGCCCTGGAAGGCATCGGGCGCTCCGAAGAGGCCGTGCGCGTCCTCCACGAGGGCCTGCGCCTCACCGGCAGGATGGGCCTGCGGGACGCCGAGGGCTGGGTCTGGGGCAACCTCGCCGAGTCGCTCATCTCCCTGGGCCGCTGGGACGAGGCGGCCGAGGCGGCCGTCAACGCCCAGCGGCGCGGGCAGACGGCCGCGCCGTACGGGTCGGGCGCCAACAGCCTGGCGTTCCTCGCCCTCGCCCGCGGCCGGGTGCCCGAGGCGGCTCGGCATCTCGCCGAGAGCCGCGCCTCCTACGGCCCCCACGACCCCATGCCGCAGCACGACCTGCCGATCGCCTGCCTCACCATCCAGGTCGCCGTCGCCGAGGGCCGCCTGGCCGACGCCCGTGCCGAACTGGCCCGCACCCTGGAGTCCGGTTTCCCGCCCGGCACCCAGCGCTACGCCTGGCCCCTGCTGCTCGAAGCCGCCACGGCCGAGGCCGACGCCCGGGCGCTGCCGACCGCGCGGGACGGCCGCGAAGGGGCCCTGGAGAGCATCTTCGAGGCCGTCAAACGCCTCACCACGAACGCCCCCGTCTGGCTCGCCCACGAGAGGTGGGTCCGCGCCGAACTCCACCGCGCCGAATTCCATGGCGCCGGAAGCCGGAGCGCCCCGGACACCTGGTCGGAGGTGGTCACGGCCTTCGAACCCCTGGACCGCCCCTACGACCTCGCCCGCGTCCGGTACCGACTGGCCGAGTCGCTGCTGACGGACGGCGGCGAGGCCGACGAGCGCGACCGGGCCACGGAACTGCTCCGCCTCGTCCATGCCGCGGCCCGCCACCTGGGGGCCCGGCCGCTCGCCGACGCCGCCACCGCGCTCGCCCGGCGCGCCCGCCTGCCGCTCACACCCGCCACGGAACCGGAGTCCGCCCCCGCGGACCCCGCCGAGGCGCTCGGCCTGACCAGCAGGGAGCGGGACGTGCTGCGCCTGGTCGCCGCCGGTCACACCAACCGCCGGATAGCCGAGGAACTTTTCATCTCCCCGAAGACCGCGAGCGTCCACGTCTCCAACATCCTGGCGAAGCTCGGCGTCTCCGGGCGCGGCGAGGCGGCGGCGGTGGCGCACCGGCTGGGGCTGTTCCCGGCCGAATCCGTCACGCCGGGCCCGGCAGGCTGAGGTATACGCTGTAAAGGACGTCGGGGGACTCGCGGCCCTGGGAGGCTCCGTGTTCAACATGTTCGAGGAACTGTTCGCACCCGGCCGCAAACACACCCGTGACGAACAGAACCGCCTGGAGCTGACCCGGCAGGACACCGGGGACGGCGATCCCGGACGCGGGCCGATAGACCTCTCGTCCGGGAAGGTCGTCGTACGCCCGCCACGGGAGCCGGAGGCCGAAGACCCCGAGGAGTGAGCCCGGGTCAGGTCACCCGCAGTTCCAGGATCCGGTCGTCCCCGTCCTTCGGACTGCCCCGGCCGTCCGTGTTGCTGGTCACCAGCCACAGCCGGTCGCCGCCGGCCGGGACCACCGTGCGCAGCCGGCCGTACTCGCCCTCCAGGAACGCCTGCGGTTCGGCAGAGGCCTCGGTGCCGTTCAGCGGGATGCGCCACAGCCGCTTGCCGCGCAGGCCCGCCATCCAGACCGACCCCTCGGCGTAGGCGATGCCGCTGGGCGAGGCCTCGGCCGTGGTCCACTGCTCGACCGGGTTGTGGAACCCGGAGTCGTCGGACCTGCCCTCGGCCTCCGGCCAGCCGTAGTTGTCGCCGGGCTTGATCGCGTTGAGCTCGTCCCAGGTGTCCTGGCCGAACTCCGAGGCGAACAGGCGCTGCTTGGCGTCCCAGGCGAGGCCCTGCACATTGCGGTGGCCGTACGAGTACACCGGCGAGTTCCGGAACGGGTTGCCCGGCGCCGGCTCGCCCTCCGGGGTCAGCCGCAGGATCTTGCCGCCCACGGAGTCCTTGTCCTGGGACAGGCCCGTGTCACCGCTCTCGCCCGTGCCGACGTACAGCATCTTGTCCGGGCCGAACTCGATCCGGCCGCCGTTGTGGATGAAGCCCTTGGGGATGCCCTTGAAGACCGTGTCGGGAGCGCCGAGCTGCTCGCCGGAGGGCTTCTTCTCGTCGTACAGCATGCGGACGATGCGGTTGTCGGAGGCCGAGGTGAAGTATGCGTAGACCATGTGGTCCGAGGCGTAGTCGGGCGACAGGGCGATGCCGAGCAGGCCGCCCTCACCGGCGGCCGATACGCCCGGCACCTCGCCCAGCTCGGTCTTCCTGCCGGTCTTCTCGTCGACCCGGACGATCGTCCCGTCGTCCCGCGAGGAGACGAGCAGGCCGCCGCCCGGCAGCGGGGCGAGGCCCCAGGGGGAGTCCAGGCCCTCGGCGACGGTCCGCACCACCTTCACCGAGCCCTTGGCGGGCGGTGTCTCCTGCCCGGCCTGTCCCGTCGGTGCGGACGACCCCGGTGCGCTACTGCTCGGGGAGGCGCTCTTGTCCGTGCCGGACGCTCCTCCGCCGTCGGAGGAGCAGCCGGCCGTCAGCAGGAGCGCGGCGGCGGCCAACACGGTCGGCACGGCTCGACGTTGCACGATCATGGTCCCTTCGACGGGGCAGGTCTTCTCCCTGTCATACACCGCCCGCGCCTCGCAAGTTCCCGATCACGGAACGCGCAGCCGCGAACACGGGGTTTGCCCGAAACGCCCCCGGCGCGGGACGGGGCTCAGTCCCACGACCCCTGTGCCGGCGGCAGTTCCGCCACCTCGCGCAGATCCTCGGCCGTCAGGCGCAGGGCCGCCGCGGCGGCGTTCTCCGTGACCCAGCGCTCCTGCTTCGTGCCGGGGACCGGGACCACGTGCCGGCCCTGGGCGAGGACCCAGGCGAGGGCGACCTGGGCGGGGGTGACGTGCTCACCGTGGCGCCGGGCCACCCGGCGCAGGCCCGCGACGATCGGCTGGTTCGCGGCCATCATCTCGGCCGTGAAGCGAGGGTGCCGGGCCCGGAGGTCGTCCGCCTCGAAGCCCGCGCCGGGCCGCAGCCGGCCGGTCAGGAAGCCGTTGCCGAGCGGCATCGCCGCCAGGAACCCGATGCCCCGCGTCTCGCACCACGGCAGCAGCGTCTCGAGCGCCTCCGGCGACCACACCGACAGCTCGGCCTCCACCGCGCTCACCGGGAACACCTGCTGCACCCGCTCCAGCTGCCGGATCGTCGCGTCGTGCAGCCGGGCCCCCGAGCGGCGGCCGGCCCGCGCGCCCACCGCGCACAGGCCCAACGCCCTGACCTTCCCGGCCCTGACGAGCTCCGCCATCGCGCCCCACGTCTCCTCGACGGGCACTTCGGGGTCGGCCCGGTGCAGCTGGTAGAGGTCTATGACGTCCGTCTGGAGGCGCCGCAGCGACGCGTCGCAGGCCCGTTTCACATACCCGGGGCGGCCGTTGGCGACGATGTGCTGGTCGCCCACGAGCAGACCGACCTTCGTCGACACGAACGCGTCCGACCGCCGCTCCTTCAACGCCCGCCCCACCAGGAGTTCGTTGGTGAAGGGGCCGTACATGTCGGCCGTGTCCAGCAGGGACGAACCCAGGTCGAGCGCCCGGTGCACCGCCCTGAGCGACTCGTCGCCGCGCTGCCGCGACGCGCTGTACGCCCAGCTCATCGGCATGCACCCGAGTCCGACGGCCCCCACCGCGAGCGCCGCCGCGCCGATCGTCCTGCGCTCCACCTGGTCGTGACCCTCCCTGTTCCGGCCACCCCAACCTAACCTCTGGCGTCGCACCCTCCTGACATAGCCTCCAGAGCATGACTGCTGATGTGTGGCTGCCCATCCCGCCGGACGAGATCGAGGGACTCCCCGGGGGCCCCGCCTACCGCTTCTGGAACGGTGAGGAGGACTTCCCGGCGGACCCGGCGGACTGCGCCTTCTATGTCGTCCCCTACATGAAGCCCAGCCCGCTCTGCGTGCGTCCGATGCCGGAGATGAGCCACGTACAGGTCGTGCAGACCCTCTCGGCCGGGATCGACCACGTGGAGCCGGGGCTGCGGCACCTGCGTCCGGGGGTGCGGCTGTGCAACGCGCGCGGAGTGCACGAGGCCAGCACCGGAGAGCTCACCCTCGCGCTGATCCTGGCCTCGCTGCGTGGTGTCCCCGACTTCGTCCGTGCGCAGGACCGCGGGGAGTGGCTCGCCGGCTTCCGGCCCGCGCTCGCCGACAAGAACGTCCTCATCGTCGGATACGGATCGATCGGCGAGGCCATCGAGGACCGGCTCGTTCCGTTCGAGGTGGCGCGGGTGGCGCGCGTCGCGCGCTCCGAGCGCACCACGGCGCGCGGGCCGGTGCATCCGCTCACCGAACTCCCCGCGCTGCTCCCGGAAGCGGACGTCGTCATCCTGTCCACGCCGCTCACCGAAGCGACCCGTGGCCTGGCCGGGGCCGACTTCATGTCCCGGATGAAGGACGGGGCGCTCCTCGTCAACGTCGCCCGCGGCCCCGTCGTCGACACCAAGGCGCTGCTCGCGGAACTGGAGAGCGGCCGCATCACCGCCGCCCTCGACGTCACCGACCCGGAGCCCTTGCCGCGCGAACACCCGCTGTGGCGTGCGCCGGGGGTACTCATCAGCCCGCACGTCGGCGGTCCCACCTCCGCGTTCCTGCCGCGCGCCAAGCGGCTCCTGGTGGACCAGTTGAACCGTTATGTGAACCGGGAGCCGCTGCGCAACGTGATCCTTACGACGGGTGCATCAACCGGCTGATCCGAACTCGAGTACCGTCCGCAATCCTTCGGGCGCGGTGGGTACTCATATATCTGTTGATCGTCACGGAGAGTAGAGAACCTATGTCCCTGAGTGACGAGACTGGTGTATCGTCCCGACAGGGGCTGCGCCGCGGACCGTTCGGCGCCGGGGATGGACACTTCGGACTGTGAGGGGGGCGACAGGCGATGCACGGCCTATGGACGAGCGATCCGACGGGGCGGGGCTGCCGGCGGCGACCCTGGCGGACGGCCGCGGGCAGACGCGGTCACCACGCCGATCACGGCGGGCACCACACCCACCACAGCGACCAGCGCACCGACCACAGCCATCGCCGCCGCAGGCCCGGCAGCCGCGGAAGGCATGGCCAGCCGGCGCACCGGGGCCCAGGGGACCCGGGGGCGGCTCGGACCGGGAGGGCCCGGTGAGCGCGCCGCCGACCCCCGCACCCACGCTCGACGGAGCGCTGCGGGCACAGCCTCCGTCCCCGGGGGCGCTGCTGCCCCGCACACCGGCCCCCGGCCCCCGGCCGGGCCCGGCCCTCCAACTCGTCCTCGCCCTGGTCTGCGCGGGATACGCCGTCGGTTCCGCGCTCGGCTGGGGTTCGAGCGAACTGGCTCTGATCATGGGCGACTTCGGGCTGAGCGCCGCGGCGGCCACCGCCGCCGTGTCGTGCTTCCTCTACGCCCGCAGCCGCCACACCCGCTTTCGACCCGCCTGGCTGCTGTTCGGCCTCTCCTCGGCCATGGCGTCCCTGGGCAACCTGGTCTGGGGGTGGTACGAGGTCGTCCTCGGACAGCCCGTGCCCAGTCCCAGCTACGCCGACCTGTTCTTCCTCTGCTTCGCCCCGCCCGCGATCGTCGGGCTGCTCGTGCTCGCCAAGCGGCCGGTCACCAAGGCCGGCTGGGTCTGCCTCGGGCTGGACGCCTGGCTGATCGGCGGCTCGCTGCTCACCCTGGCCTGGAGCCTCGCCCTCGCCCAGGCCGCGAAGTCCGAAGGGCCCGGCGTGGCGCACACCGCGCTGTCGCTGGCCTACCCGCTGCTCGACATCGCGCTGGTCAGCATGGTCCTCGCGCTGCACTTCAGGCGGTCGGCGGTGAACCGCTCCGCCGTCAACACCGCGATCGGCGCGCTCGCGCTGACCGTGATGTGCGACGCCCTGTTCACCTCACCGCTGATGCACCACGACTACCACTCGGGCCAGCTGCTCGACGCGGGCTGGTTCGCCGGCTCGCTGCTCCTGGCCTACGCCCCGTGGGCCGGGCCCCGCACGCCGGACACCGACCGGCAGGGCCCGGCGGGGCGCACGCGCGTGGTGCACGAGCACATGCCCGGGCAGCGCGGCGGCCCGCACCCCCCTCTGCCCCTGCCCGGAGGCGAGCTCGGCCGGTATCCGGCCGCCCGGCCCATCGCCGGTTCCCTCGCCGCCCTCACGCCGTATCTCGCGGCGGCCGTGTGCACCCTGGGGATCCTCTACAACGTCCTCAACGGCCGCAGCGTCGACCGCGTGGTCCTGCTCACCGGCGGCACGGTCGTGCTCGCGCTCGTCGTGCGCCAGGGCATCATGCTGCTCGACAACATCACCCTCACCCAGGAGCTGGCGCAGCAGGAGAACCACTTCCGCTCCCTGGTG
>NZ_WWIQ01000077.1:105022-106689 GCF_009862985.1 Streptomyces sp. SID5464
GCAGGAGAACCACTTCCGCTCCCTGGTGCAGGGCTCCAGCGACGTGATCATGATCGCCGCACCCAGCGGGGTCCTGAGGTACGTCTCCCCGGCCGCCGCCGGTGTGTACGGCCGCCCGGCGGAGGAGCTGGTGGGCACGGAACTGGCCAATCTGATCCACCCGGAGGACCTGGGCTGCGTCGTGCACGAGGTGCGGCGTTTCCTCGCCGCCCATCCCGTCGAGGAACCCACAACGCGCATCGAGTGCCGATTCCGCTCGGGTGACGGAGGCTGGCCCCATTTCGAGTCGACCGTCAACCGCCATCAGGGCGGCCTCATCTTCAACAGCAGGGACGTGACCGAAAGGGTGCGGCTCCAGGCCCAGTTGCAGCACAACGCCGAGCACGACCCGCTCACGGACCTGCCCAACCGGGCCCTGTTCACCAAGCGCGTGCAGCACGCCCTTTCGGGGCGCCGCGCCTCCGACCGGGGCGTGGCCCTGCGGAACACGGCCGTGCTGTTCATCGATCTCGACGGCTTCAAGGCCGTCAACGACACGATCGGGCACCAGGCGGGGGACGAGCTGCTCATCCAGGCCGCCCGCCGCCTCCAGGACTCCGTCCGGCAGGGCGACACCGCCTCCCGGCTGGGCGGCGACGAGTTCGCGGCCCTGATCGTCGGGGACAACACCCGCGACCGCGAGGCGGGAACGGCACATCCTTGAGCTCGCCGAACGCCTCAGGACGACGCTGTCCCAGCCGTACGTCATCGACGGCAACGATGTCCGGGTCAACGCCTCCATCGGTGTCGCCTTCGCCGAGCCGGCCTCGGCGCGGGCGAGTTGCTGCGCAACGCCGACCTGGCGATGTACCGGGCGAAGGCCGGCGGCAAGGGACGCGTCGAGCTGTACAAGCCGCAGATGCAGCAGGACGTCGTACGGAAGGCGGAGCCGGCCACGCGACTGCGGGCCGCGCTGCACGACGGCGAGTTCGCCCTGCTGCACCAGCCGGTGGTGTCCCTGGAGGACGGCCGCATCGCGTCGGTGTCCGCGCAGGCGCGCTGGCGCTCCTCGCAGGGGGTGCTGTTCACCCCGGCGGAGTTCCTGCGCGGGGCCGAGGACAGCGACGAGACCGGCGAGCTGGGCCGCTGGATGCTGGAGCAGGCTGTCGAGCAGGCGGCTGAACGGCATGCGACCGGGCTGTCCGTGCCGGTCGTCGTCCGGATGAGCGCCCGTCGGCTGCTGGACCGGTCGATGCCGCTCGGCACCATCGAGGCGCTGCTCACCCGGCACGGGCTGCCGTCCGGGTCGCTGATCATCGAGCTGTCCGACGCCGACCCCAGGGCCGGCCTGGACGAGCTGGAGCGGCGGCTGGGCGCCCTCAGGCGGGTCGGTGTCCGGATCGCCCTCGACGGGTTCGGCAGTGGCTACGGGGCGATCACGGCCCTCAGGCGGCTGCCCGTCGACTGGCTGAAGCTCGATCGCAGTCTGGTCGAGGGCGTCGTCGAGTCCCCGCGGCTACAGAAGACCACCAGTGGGCTGCTGCGCATCGCCGGCGACCTCGGGCTGAAGACCGTGGCCGAGGGGGTGGATCTGCCCGAGCAGGTCGTCGCCCTGCGCGCGATGGGCTGCACTCACGGGCAGGGCATGGCGTTCTCCGGGCCACTGGACGAGTACCGGCTGCGCAGAG
>NZ_WWIQ01000078.1:0-93299 GCF_009862985.1 Streptomyces sp. SID5464
CCGTTCGAACCAGACCGAGCACACGACCGGATAGAGAACGGCCAGTTAGGGAGCATCGGCACCGCACAGGGCCCTCCCGCGTACGGACTCGGGTGCGTCCGGCCATACCTCCGCGGCAGTAGTCGGGGCGCTCTCGCCCAGCAGTGCACAGGCCCGGCTTAGGACGGCCGCTTCGTTTAGCGGGAAGGTGGTGACGGACGACGTGTCCTCGAAGATACGGACGGCGGAACCGTCGAAGTTCAGCGCGGTGGGCAGCAAGCGTCGCACCTCCATGTCGACGACCTGCGCGCCGGTTCGGCCGTCGTAGACGGCGATGTGGGAGGGCACGGTGACGACGATCTCGCGTCCGTAGGGCTGTATGAGGCCGATGCTGTCTCCCTTTCCGGCGAGCGGGAGTTCGGTCCAGGAGTCGCCGTGAGGCCGGTAGACCGCCAGCGCTCCGGTAAGGGTGCTGGCTACCACGCCACCGTCCTTGAGTGCCTTCGCCTGCATAAACACACCTGAGCTCAACAGCACGCGGTGCGCCCACGCGTACCGGCCCTCGCGGTAGGGCAGCGCGTACAGGTGCTGGTCGGTGGCGACGAACAGCCGCTTGCGCCCCGGGGCCGCGCTGACAGCGACGACCCGCTCCGTGTCGGGCAGGGTAATCGAGTACCTACGTTGCGGCTGCGACGTGGACTGTGCCAGTGAGTAGACGCGGATCTCATGGGCCCAGGCCGCGTAGAACTCCCGGTGCGGATCGTCGAACAGAGTGACCGATGCTCTCTGCCCGGCCGGTCCGGTCAGCTCGATGGCTGAGCCGAAAGAGAATGTGGCGGCTTTGACGTGGCGGAGCCGCACCAGGCCGTCGGTGCTCGCGACCGCGGCCATGCGCAGCCGCGGGCTGAAGGCGGAGGGCTGCTTACCCGAGACGGGGCCCATGTCCACGAGTTGCTTTCTGCCCTTGCGCCTCGTGGGGTCGTACACCCCCATGCGGGCGTGGCCGTAGGCACCGGTGACATAGAGCAGTGACGAGCTGTCGGGGATGCTTTCGACGAGTTGCGCGCCCAAGACGTAGAGGTACCGCCTGTCCGGAGCGGCAAGGCTGTAGAACACCAGGGCGCCGCTGCTGGAGGGCGTCACCAGGTGCTCTCCGTCGCCGCTCACCGCTAGCTGGGAACGTCCGCTGTTGGAGGACGCGAAGTAGTCCGAGGCGGAGGCGCGTTCATCGATGGTGTCTTCACCGGAGTCCGAGCCCAGGTCCTGCGGATCGGCGGAGTAGGCGGCGATCGTGTTGGCGGCCGCGAGATAGAGGGAGGAACGGGCAGAGCTGTAGCCGAGCATGGCCAGGTACGGCACATTGACGGGCATGTGTTCGACCTTGGCCGTGTCCGGCGCCAGGGTCAGGAGCCGGCCGCCGGACAGTGCGTAGAAGCACTTGCAGGCTGCCGCGTACAGGAGGTTCCGTGCGGGGGCGGGGAGGTTCGTGGCAGCGTGCTTCGGGCGGGCTGTGGTCCGCCAGTCCCACATGCGTACCGCGGTCGCCGTACCGATGGCCAACGTGGAGCCCGAGGGCGTGAACGCAAGTGTTGTCGGGCGGCCGTCATCGGCGAGAAGGGTACGGCGGCCGGCCGCCGTGGAGCCGGTTTCCTGGACCTCCACCGTGCCGTCGCGGCCGCCGATGGCCAGGCGGGATCCGTCGGCACTGTAGGCGACCGCGCTCGCCGGGGTCCTGGTGGACCACTGCGGAGCGCCCTCTCCGGCCGGATCCCATCGTGCGACTCCCCGTTCGGTGGCCACCGCGAGGGCGCCGTCGGTCTGCGGGAATCCGATCGTGTTCACCTTCCGGAGTTCCACAGGCACGGTCACCGGTGAGGCGCTGCGGGCGTCCCACACCCGCAGTCGCCGCTGCGCGTCGATCCCGGCGGCGTAGCGGCCGTCGTGGCTGAGGGCCAGGCTGTGCAGTCCGGTGGCCTTGGTACGGATGACCTTGCTGATGGAGGTCTCACGGTTGACCGCGGACAGTAGGGCGTCACGACTCCCCGGCGAGTTGGGGGCGAGGGCACGAGCGGTCAGCGCGTCCACGAGGGCCTGGTCCGGCGTACGGGTCTCCCGTTGCAGTGCCCGGTCGGCGAGTTCCTCGGCCTTCGTGGCGATGCGATCGCGGTCGGCGCGCTTCCTGCTCTCGTCGCCGTACCAGAGGCCGAACATCGTGGCGATGACGGTGAAGGCGCAGGCAGTGGCGACGAACCGCCGGGGCAACCGGCGAGAGCGGCGCAACGCCTGTGGCACGTCCCGGGCTTCGCGTACACGGTCGCGCGGAATGGCGGTCACCGGGCGGGTGTCCTGCTCACCCGGCGCGAACAGCAGTACGTGACCGGCGGCAAGCGCGTCGTGGACGGCGTCCGGCTGGGCGGGCACGGCGTGCAGGCGAGCGGGGGGTTGGATGCCAGCGTGCACGACGACGCGCGGGTCCGCGTCGCGGGGGTGTTCGCCCGCACGGGTGAACAGACCGCCGCGGCGACGGTGGAGGGCGCGGGCCAAGGCCACCGCGGCGGCCGCACCGACCTCGGTTCCGGCGGGGATGTTGGCCGCGACACTGTGCGGGCCGCCGAGCCGCCAGCGCATGCCGTGGCCGCGGGGGAAGTGTTCCTGGGCCCGGGCCCAGGAGAACGCCGCGGCCAGAGAGGTCTCCAGGGTCTCCAGGCCGGTGGTGAACAGCATGGTGTCCGTGTCCGGCAGGACCTCCTCGGCCGCGTCCTGGACCAGGTCCACGGTAAGGACGGCCACCCCCTCGGGGGTGACGCCGTCGGCGAGCACCTTGGCCGCGACGGACTCATGGCGGCGGCGCGGCCCGCGCAGACAGCGTTCCACCAACTCCTCGGCCAGCTTCCATGGCAGCTCAGGATGATCCGCGCGGAAGGTGGCCCGTTTGACATCGGCGAGGAGGGCGGGGGCGGCGGCGCTAGGGTAGGGCTGGCGGGCCGCGTCACACCACACGGCCGTCGCCCCTGTCTCGGCCCCGGCGTCGGCCAGGGCGCGGTCGGAGGGTATGGCTTCCCGCTCCAGTGCGGCTGCCCGTGCGGCGTGCCAGATCGCCCGTGCCATGGGGTGGTCACGCGTCGATCCCTTGTCGCGCAGCAGCCGCAGGGCCGCTGAGACCGGACCGTCCTCAGGCGGGCCGGTGAGCGGAGAACCGTCCAGGAGCCGGTCGCCGGACTGGGCGGCGGCCGCGCAACCGCGCAGCCACAGGCCGTCCCGGCACAGCCTGTCCGCGATCGCGGCCGCCGACAGCTTGGGGGCGGTCACGATCCGGCCCATGGCACAGGCCGCCAGGAGAGCGGCCCACTCCAGGAAGTCGTCCGGGCGTCGGCTCATCGGCACGCCTCCGAAACCTCATCAGCCCGTGTGCGGGCGTCGGTGAGTGCGCACAGGCGCCGGACCAGCTCGGCACCGTCGAGTGCGAGAGCGGTCAGGCGACCGGTGGTGCTGCCCAGGACCACCCACTTGCCGTCCGAGGTGAAGCCGCCCGCCGACCAAGCCCCGCCGTAGTAGGGGTCGTCGTCCGGATCCTCCGGGCTGGTGGCCCGGAACAGCTCGGCGCCATCGGGCAGTTGCTGCAACAGCGCGGTGTAGTCGACGCTCACGGTCAGCAGCGCGGACTCGTCCGGGGCCAGGGCGGTGCCCAGGACGGTCTGGTTATGCCGTTGGGGAAGCTGCTCGCGCAGTCCGATCTTCGGGCCGTACCGGGCGATGCGTCCGTCGCCGAAGCCGGCGAGGTAGCCGTCCCGGTAGGGAACGGCGGCAGCGAGGTCTCCCAGCCCGTCGTCGGTGCCGACGGCCGCGAAGTTCCGGGTGACGGTGGGGCGTGCGGTTCGGGGGTCCAGGACCTCGGCCCAGCCGAGCCGGTGCCCCACTAGCAGCCTGGTGCCGTCCGGCCGCCAGGCGAACGTGCCCACCGCGCCCGCGTCCCGCTCCGGCTCGGGGGCGACCTTCACCGTCCGGTGCGCCATGTTCCACAGCTGCACCTCACCCGCCGAGTCGCCGACGGCCAGGATCTGGTCGTCGGGGGAGAAAGCCAGGCGGAACACCGGGCTGTCCGCATGGTGCAGCGGTCGTCCCTTCGGTCTCATCGCGGGGTAGTCGTAGAGGGTGATACGGCCGGAGGCGTCGCCCACGGCGAGGGTCCGCCCCCTCCCGTCCACCGCCAGGGCCATTGTGGCCTGCGAACCGGCCTTGCGCAGCACCGTCGTACGCCCGTCACGGGCCCGATACCGGATCAGCCGGCCGTCAGCGCGGAGCACGAGGACGCTGCCGGGGGAGTGCGGATCGCCGACGACGGCTCCGACCTGTTCCTGTGCGTCCGTGCGCAGTGGCGGGGCGTACAGGAACACCCGGCTGCGGCCGGAGAGCGGGGCCGAGGCCACAACCGGTGCGCCGGTGATGGGGTGGACGGCCAGGACCGCGGTGAGCGACTCGGTGGCCTCGCTGTAGGCGACTCCCAGGGCACGGCCGCCGTCGGACATGTCCAGCGCGGTGACCGTCGGGCTGGCGGATGTGGTGTCGATGGGGGGGCGGTACGCGGGCCATTCGCGTGTCGCGGCCAGGACCGTGCGTCCGTCGGCGCTCGCCGAGAGGGCGTAGACGTATCCGTCGAGACTCACGGTCTTCTTCAGCCGCAGGGTTCGGGTGTCATAGACCTGCAGATCGATCCGGGACCCGCCGACCACCAGTGAGCGTCCGCCGTCGGTGACGGCCATGGTGGAGACGTTCTTCCGTAGCAGCCTCATCGCCTTGGTGGCGGTCAGGAGTGTCTTGGGCGAGGCGTTCGCCCGGTCGGCCGGGTAGACCTGAAGGGCGGGGTCGTTGCCGTCCGTCAGCCGTCCCACCGCGAGACGTCCGTCGGGCAGGAACGCCAGGGAGGTGACCAAGGGGTCGGTCGGCCGTACCTGTACCGGGGACGGCGAGCCGGGCCGGGCGACGGCCTCCACTCCGGCGCGCGTGGCCCATGCCACCCGCCCGCCCTCGCCCGCGGTCAGGGCCAGGACCGGTCCGTCGGCGTCACGCAGCACCCGCAGACCGATGTCGTCGCCCTCACCGAGCACCCCGTACAGAACCTCGCCGCGGTCGGTGCCCAGGATGAGCCCACGGCCGTCGGCGCTGAAAAGCACCTCGGTCACCGTGCCCGCTCGTGCGCCGGTGCGGGCCCGCACTCTTTGTCCGTCGGACTCGTACACCGTGACCTTGCCGCCCGTCGCCACCGCCAGCAGACGGCCGTCGGGGCTGTACCGCATGGCCCCCACCTGGTGTCCGGCGTCGATGACACCGGACAGCCGCAGGTCGCCGTAGGCCGCCGACAGCATCGCGGCGGTGGCCACGGGGGAGGTGGGGTCCAGGAGATGGGCCTGTAGGGCTGCACTCGCGGAGCGGTCCGGGGCCGCGCCGTGGTAGGCCCGGGCATGTGCGCTCAGGCTCTCCACCTGTGCCTGGGTGCGGGCATCGGCGCGATCGGCAGCGTTCGCGGCGGCCCACACCCCCGTCGCCGTCGCCGCCACGAGTGCGACGAAGGCCACCGGTAGCGCGAGGGACCGCCGCAGCAGACCGGCTCGTACCGCGTCGGCCACGCTGGTGACGGCCACCGCTTCGGGTCGCCCGCTCGACTGCGCGGCCAGCGCCCGTTCATGGGCTGCGCCCGCCACGAGCAGCCTGCCATGGTCGATGTCGGCCACGAGCGCGGCTTTCTGATCGATATGGGTAACCGGGCCGAGTAGTCCGAAAGCGTCGACCTCGGCGCTGAGCACCGCGCGCCGATCCCAGGGGCGCCTGCGGGCCAGCGGGGTCAGGCCGAACAGGAACGCCAGTGCGACCGCGAAGGCCCCTCCGGCCGAGGCTCCGCCGATCGGCGTCGTCACCTGCGATCCGTCGACCGTTCGCACTGTCCAGGTGATCCGGCCCCGGGTGGGAAAGCCCGCCTGGCCCTCGGCCCATCGCAGCGCCGTGGCCACTGCCTCGTCGAAGGCGGCGTCGGTGGGAGGCTGCGGATCGAGGCGCTCCAGTACTGCCGGGCCCTCGGCCTTACGGGGCCCGCGCTCGTATCGCATGACCAGGGTCAGCAGGGCGGAGGACTCACCGACGGCGAGCGTGATGCGCGCGCCGCGACGCCACTTCCGCGGGAGAACGGGAAGCCATGCGCGCCCGGATCGAAGCAGGGTCCACAGGAGGCGTCGTAGACGCGAGGAGCCCATGGGCGGTCATCCTTCCTCCGCTGTCGGCGCGGTCAGCACCTTTTGGATGGCTTCGCGCGTCCACGAGTCCGCTGCCCGCGCGAGTGAGCGCCGCAGGATCGCCTTACGTCCCGCCGCCGGCAGCTCGTCGACCGGCTCGGGCACCATGTACCAGTCGAGCGGCGCGGACGCCTTTCCCAGCAGGACGGTCGGCTCCGCGCCGAGTTCGGCGTCCTCGCCCGCCAGCGGCAGGGCGAACGTCTTGTACGGCCGGTCGGCTGCCGAGCGCTGCCCCACCAGCACCCAACCGGCCGAGGATTCGGGCACGCGAGAGCGCGCCGTCAACCGCCAGCGGTCCGCGCCACGTACCGGCTCCAGCAGGAATTCGAGCTGTGGGGTCACGACGCGGTGGTCCTGTTCGGGACCAGAGGCCGCCGCGTGCTGCAACACCGGGGGCGGAAGCACGACGGCGTCCTCCGGCTCCGCCGGCTCCGGGGTGACCAGTTTCGCGGTGGCGGAGCCGGTAAGACTGAACGTAGCCGTCCCCGCATCGGACAACCTGGCCACTTCCATCCGCCAACCCTCCGCCCCCACGAGGACCACCCCCATGCCGGCCAACGCCTTCGCCCGGCCGTGGCTGTCGACCGACAGCATCTGTCCGCCGCCGTCGGGCCGGTCGCTCCAGGTCAGAGTGAGCAGCGGGAGAGAGATCGTCCGTGTAAGCCCCGCGGTGACCGTGCCGAGCAGGTCCAGCGCCTTGGCCAACACCCCTGCGGAATCCGCGTCGTCCGACGCGACACTCGTAGCGGAACGGACGGCCGGCGCGTCCTCCGCCACCAGCGGTGTGTGGAGACCTGTGCCGGTGTAGGAGACGAACGGGTTCGCGGGATCGGCGGCGAGGAGATACGTGTTCACGGTGTGTGTCGCCGAGGTGAGCCGGGGATCCCACTGGCCGCTCGCACGGTCCGAACGGCTCAGTCGCTCCAGCGCGGTCCGCAGCAGCCGCAACCCCGCGAGATAGACGGGAAGGTCTTCTCCGGCCTCCGCAGCCGTGATCAACCGCTCTCTGGCATCTCGGGGCACGGGCCCGTCCTTCTCCAGAAGGAACCAGTCCGCCAACAGCGACACGTCGTCGGAGGAGGGGAAGGCGTCGGCCATCAGCCGCACCCACTGGCGTGCGCGGTCACGATCCGGATGGTCCATCAGGTGGTAGGCGACGGCGCAGCCCGCGGCCGGGTCGCCCCGGCCGGCTTCGATCCGGGCGCCGATGCTGCGTACAACGTGATCGGTGATGGCAGCGGCGGCGCCCAGGCGGCCCTGGGCGCGGTAGTCGAGCAGGGCGCGGGCGTCGGGGTCCGCCGGCCGCACCGTCACGTCTCCCTCACCGCCGTCGGGCTGTGCCGGGCTACGGATCCGCCCGACGCAGTTCGCTGGCAGAGACACGAACCGTGCCAGGTGGTCCTGGCCCTGTGTCACGCAGAGGTACGTCGAGCGGCCTTCGCCGGATGCCGGACGGCTGACCACGTACTCGTCCGCTACCTCGATCGGTCTCAGCAGGGTGCCGTCCGTGTCACAGACGAACAGACCGGTGCCCCGCAGCTCCCGGGCTGTGTGCAGCGCCTCGTCGGGCGGGAGTGCCGCCTTGCGCCTGGTCCCGGGCAGCAGGAGCCGCTTCAGAGGGGAGGGATTCACGGGCCGGTCGGTCGGCACGGCCTGGCCGCTGCCCGGTGAGGGGTGAGGATCGTCGAGGACGAAGTCCACCGTCAGTGCCGCTGGGCCTTCGGGAGGCACCACCACCGTGGCGCTCACGCGCTCGAGACCCGGAGGCGCCAGCCGTACGACGTAGGTGCCCGGCGGGAGTTCGGTCTCGAACGGCCGGCCGGACACCACAACCGCACTGCGCACGTTCCCCGATTCCGTGTCCAGGATCTCCGCAGCCACGGGGATACCCGGTGAGAGAGCGACCATCACACGCGTCAGGGTCATCGGACACGCTCCACGGCGACGGTGAACTCCAGGTCCGGCGGCAGGAAGGCATGAACCCCTGCCGGGGACGGGGCGGTGTAGTGGCCGTCGGGAAAGTCCATGCCCACCGCGTACACACCGGCCGGCGCGACGGTCCTCCACACCGTGTCGTGCAGTTCGAGGACCGGCCGCTTGTCCTCGGCGCCCCCGAGGCCCGACAGGGAGACATCGGCCAGACGGGCGGCGGCGTCGGGGTCGCACCGTACGCCTAGAGGCACATCCGGAGGGCCGTCGAGGACATGCAGGACCAAGTCCCCGTGCACGCTCATCCCCGGCACCTGAACCGGCGGGGCGGTACGGGTCAGTGTGTACACGGCCTCGTAGAGGTCCAGGCTGGTCACGCGCCACCGGCCGTCGCGCGTGGAGGCGGCGCGTCCCGCCAACGCGTCGAGGAGAGCACGGGTGTAGTCGCTCACTCGGTGCTGGTCCGCGTGCGCGGTGCCGCCGGACAGTGTCGCCGGCAGCACTGCGAGATCCCTGCGATGCTCGGGACCCTCCCGGATGTCCAGCAGCGGCAGTGTGTGCGTGTCCCGGAGGCTGGACAGCCGGGCAGTGCGTTCCCGGCAGGAGTCGAGGAAGTAGTACTGGTATCCCGCGCCACAGGCTCGCATCCCCTGGACGAAGCTTTCCAGGTTGACGGCGGCGTCTAGGATCCGGTTCCTGCTGCGCGCGAAGTCCTCCAGCAGCAGCAACGGGCTGCCGTTGTCCAGGCCGTGGCCGCTGAAGTAGAAGAGGGCGACGTTGGACGGGTGGCTGTCGCAGCGGCTCACCCACCGGTCTACGGCTCGCTGCACCGCATCCGCCGAGGGCACCTCGACCTCACGTAACCGCCCATCGGGCTCCGGTGCCTCGCCCGGGGACAGGAGCACGTCGACACTGCCGAGTCCCGCCACGGGGTGGCGCAGTTCATCCCTGACCCAGCGGGCGAAGGCCAGCGCGGACAGGGGAGGGGAGGTGAGTTGGCGGGTGACGATGGTGTCGTGCCGGACAGGATCGGAGCCGCCGCGCAGGTGCCGGTAGCCGCCCACCCCGATGACCAGCGCGTGTACCTGAGGTCCGTCCTGGACGGCGGTGTCAACGAGATAGGTCACCGCCACCCGTCCTCGGCGGCGAGGGCATGCGGCCCGGACCGCAACGGCCCCAGCCGCTCGCCGAGGCGGGCGTAGAAACTCGGCGCGAGGAAATAGGCACTGTGGGCGCGCAGCCGACCGGACCGGAAACTGTGGTCCTCCACACCCTCGAAGACGGGTTCGGCCCGGAACGACAGCAGGTCGTTCATGTCGTAGACGTTCAGCCACCGGCGCACTGCGGGCGGCCTCGGCAGCTTGAGGCCCGCCGTGCCGGGGATGTCCGGCGGGTGCGGCGAGAACAGGCTCAATTCTTCGAAGAAGGCGACCTGCGACCCGGCGGTCACCAGGAGATCGACGGTGAAGTCCTCGGCGGCCAGCGGTCCGGAAAGCAGGTCGTAGACGATGTTGCCGCCCATGCTGTGGGCGACCAGCACGAAGGGATCACGCGGACCGCGCTGGGCGTTCGCCTCCCGCAGGACATCCGCGATCTTCCCGCCGATGCCGGCGCCCGCTCCGGTGGCCGGCCGCCGACGGTAGTAGGTCAGGACGTCGCCGAGGAACTCGGTAATGCGCGGAGCGAGTTCGGCTCGCAGCCGGTCGGCGACCGGCGACGTCGTACGGTCCGCCAGCGTCTCCCGGATCCGTACGACGCCCTCCTGCAGCGCGGCGCGGACCCGCCCCGCACCGAAGCTCTCCCGGCCGGGGCCCGCTTCCTGTCCGCGCTCGATGTCCTCCAGGGCCTGGCACAGCCGGACGGTGAACTCCTCGTCGTCGTCGACCTCTGCCAGCCAGGTCGGGGCCGCCTCGACCACGGACGGTGTCAACGCCGAGGCGGCCGCCAACTCCTTCGCACTATCCGGTGACGCGAGGAGCGCGGCGGTCCACAGCAGATCCAGTGCGTCACCCATCGACGTCCGCGCTGTGGTGACGAGCCGTTCGCGAATCCGGGCGTCGTCGGGTACGACCTGGGCGACGAGGTCCGACAGCGGGCCGTCGCCTACACCTTCCCCGAAGCGTTCGGCGACCCGTGCGCTGTTTGGGACGCTCGCTCCGCCCCAGGCCAGGGAGGCGCCATCACCGCCCCAATACGGCTGGAGAATTTCGGCCGGTCCACCGTCCGCGCGCGACCATCCCGCCGTCACATACTGCTCGAACAGAGCCTTCCGGACCCTTGTTTCCTCCACATGTGGGCCGTCGATGCGATTGGCCACCCCATGGACAAAAACCAACGGCATCCGTGTCCCCCTCGACCCCCATCCGAGCACTTGCGACCCGGAGAAGGACACCGTACAGATGCAGCCTCGCCATGTGATGAGTTTTCGCGATAGTCGTAATGATGACGCGATTCCGGCGAAGCCGACGTCATGCAGAAGGCGTTGTAGCCGTGTGTGCAGCGCGCCGGGTTGAACGGGGTGGAGCAGTGCGGCGATGCACGTGCTGAGCCCGTGCTGCGCCATCGTGTGCAACAGAGCGGCCTGGAGCGCCCCCAGGCGCTGCCCGCGCACCTCCTCGCTGCGCCCGTCCTCGCCCTTCAGCCGCTCCGGGGTGACGACCGGGTCCTGGAGCTCCAGCACGATGATCTGGTACCGCGCCAGCAACCCGCGCGAGACGGCAGACGCCAAGCTGAGCTTGTACAGGACGGGCCCGAAGATCTCCTCGTGGTCCATGGAAGCCGCCATCTCCCGCGGCAGCGGGTCGCGCACTCCCTCGGCGACTTCCCGGTTGGGCCGTTCCTCCCAGATCCGCGGTGTGGCCGTCAGGTACAGCCGGCGGGCGGCAGGGATGACCTCCTGGTCGTGCACGGCCGCCCAGGCTTTGCCCATAGACCCGCTTGTCCTGTGGGCCTCGTCGACACACACCAGGTCCATCGGGGCCAGTTGCTGCCCGTAGGCGCCCTCGAAGGCCTCCGCGAGGACACCGAGACTGGCGTACGTCGCGTAGATGGTCACCGGGCCCTGCCCGTGCCACAGGGCCAGCTGCACGGGGTTGGTCGTGTGACAAATCCGCTGTGGATCACTGGACTGGTGATGCTCTGACCTGTGGATCTAGTGATCGTTCAGGATTTCTTGCCGTCATGTCGTGTGGATCTGGGCTGGGGTTTCCCTGGGAGGTCTGGAGGCTGGCAGGGCTCTGAAGTGCAGGTTTGTTGATCGTTTCGGAATGTGGTGATCGTCGTAGGACTTGTTTTTCGCTGCGTGGCTCAGGTGGCTGGTGTCTGCGCTGCACCGACGATGCGGCTCGGTCCATGATCAGGCGAACTGCGGTGGTGCTCAGTCCAACTGAGGTCTTTTTTCGCGGTCTTGTTCATACTGTTTCCCGGTGGGTTGTCAGTGCCCGCTCCTAGTCTGTGGGGCATGACGTCAGCGAGGCCCAAGCGGCCAGTCAGTGAACTCCCGGGCGATCCTGCTCGTTCACCTGCACTACGTTCACGGACATCCCGCAGTGCGTATGAACCGCTCCGGGTCTGATGGAGGCTCGATTCCCTGAGAGGATCGAGTCATGGCGCGTCCGTCCCCCTACCCTGCCGAGCTTCGTGAGCGCGCGGTGCGCATGGTCGCGGAGATCCGTCCCAACTACCCAACCGAGTGGGCCGCGATGAAGGCAGTCGCAGCCAAGCTGGGGATCGGTGCGGCTGAGACGGTGCGGACCTGGGTCCGCAAGGCCGAAGTCGACGCCGTCCAGCGGCCCGGCGTCACGTCCGAGGACGCTGCGGAGATCAAGCGGCTGCGGGCCTGGAACGCCGAGCTGCGACGGGCCAACGAGATCCTGAAGGCGGCGTCGGCTTTCTTCGCGGCCGAGCTCGACCGGCCGTCGAAACGCTCGTAGCGTTCATCGACGCACACCGCCAGGTGTTCGGAGTCGAGCCGATCTGCCGTGTCCTGACCAGCCACGGACTCAAGATCGCAACGAGCACCTACTACGCGGCGAAGAACCGCACCCCCAGCACCCGGGCGGTCCGCGACGCGGAACTCAAGACGCACATCAGCCGCGTCCACACGGACAACTTCAGCGTCTACGGGGTCCGGAAGGTGTGGCGGCAACTGCACCGCGAAGGCATACCGGCGGCACGCTGCACCGTCGCCCGGCTGATGCGCGACCTCGGCCTGGAGGGCGCCCGACGCGGGAAGAAGATCCGCACCACCATCCGCGACGACGGCCAGGAGCGGGCCGCGGACCTGCTCAGGCGCGACTTCACCGCGCCCAGTCCGAACGAGCGGTGGGTGGCTGACTTCACCTATGTCGCCACCTGGTCCGGGGTCGTCTACGTGGCGTTCGTCGTGGACGTGTTCTCGCGGGCGATCGTGGGCTGGTCCGCCGCCACCAGCAAACGGGCCAAGCTCGTCCTCGACGCCCTAGACATGGCCCTATGGCGGCGCAATCGGGCTGGAACTCCCGCTGGGCCGGGACTGATTCACCATTCCGACGCGGCAGTCAGTACACATCTTTCGCGTTCACCGCGCACCTTCTCGACGCCGGCATCGACGCCTCGATCGGCACCGTCGGCGACGCCCTGGACAACGCGCTCATGGAATCCCAGATCGGCCTCTACAAGACGGAGTTGATCAAGGCCAGCAAGCCCTGGCCGGCCTGGCGGACGTTGAACTGGCCACCGCGGAATGGACCGACTGGTTCAACAACCAGCGCCTTCACACCGCGATCGGCAACATCCCGCCCCACGAGCACGAGACCAACTACTACGCTCAACACCAGCCCCAACCGGCGGCTGGAGTCAACGCATAGAGCCTCCACCGATCCCGGAGCGGTTCACGCATGCTGGCTGGGCTCAGCGGATCGGTTGTGTGTGCGTGTCCTCGGCTAGTACGTCGAAGCGCATAGTCGTTCCGGGTGGGTGGAGTGATGGGGCTCGTCGATGCTCCCGCCACAGCAGTGGTTGACCTGTCACGTCACGGGCTAGGACGTATCGGCGTTCAAACACCATGCCGATCGATGGGACTGTTGAGGGCGCAATCTGGTGGATGGTTTCCGTGCCGGCGACCTGGGCTCGGAGGAGCTCCGTGGTCGGGGCGGGCATCAGCTCTGGCTGCGTCCGGGCGAGGTCGGCCAGGCGGCGTTGCACGAACCGGCGTCTGGGCACCCCGTCGGGTCCGGGTAGGTCCTCGACCTGGTAGGGGTGCCAGTACGGGGCGAGATCACGGCCTGGCACGTATGCGAACCGTTGGCGCCCGCCGGGGGCACCGCCGCGGTCGGGCAGCGCCAGTGTCGGGTTTAGGGCCTCCTGCTCGCGAGTGCGCTCGGGTGGGGCGAGAGTGTGTCCACTGACCTTCCGCTCGATGGCCCAGAGGATGTTGCTGTACTCGTCGAGGCCGAGGAGTACGTCCTCGATTGCGGGTCCCTCGATCGGGGTGAGTGCGCGGAGCCACATGACGAGCGAGTGATCGTCCAGTCCGGTCGTGCGGAACAGGGACCAACTCTTGGGGGGCGCCAGGTCGTGGGGCTGCCCGAAGCTGTCGATCACGGTGGGCCGCAGCAGTGTCACGACGTGGCCGACCCGGGCCGGGACGGGGAACATGAACCAGTCGTCGCTGTGTGAGGCAATGAGGTCGATCAGCAGTGTGGTGGCGAAGTGGCTGGTATCGGGTGGGTAGCCGCCGATGTCGACGGCCGCATCCTCGATCTCCCACCAGCGGGCCCGTGGCGCGCCGGGGTATTGCAGCGAGGTGGGGTAGCAGGTGATTGATGGTTCTTCGGGCTCGGGCGGCACGACGGCGGATGTCTGTGTTCCTTCGGCGTCGGCGGAGAACCAGTCGACTCGGCCCCCGCGGTGCCGGGGCAGCTGCAGGATTCGGTCGCTTGATGAATTGCCGAGGGGGAAGCCTGTCTCGTATACGAGTTCGTCGCTCTGCCAGTAGTTGGTGCTCGGGGTAGGGATGCCAAGCCCAGTGAAGGCTGTGTCGCCCATGCCGAGCTCAGCCCGGTCGCGCCACAGCGCGTACCCGTCGAATCCCCCGGCCAGCCTCTCGTATGGCGGGGGCAGTTGGCGGTCGGTGTTGGCGGAGTACGGCGGAGGTGGGGAGGCCAGCAGGTATTTCGGATCAACGGTGGCTGGATCGAGATCCTGCTGTGCGGCGACGACAGCGCCGACGCGGATGCGGCGACCGGTCGTCCACCACTCATCGGGTTCGCCTTCGATGATTGACTCAGCCGGAACGGAGGCGGGGTCGCGGTCAGGGCTGGCTGGTTCCGGGCGGATGGGGGTGTGAGCCGCGGTCAGGTTCACCAAGACCGGGGTGGTCGCATTCTCACCTTGGTGCTCGCCGAGTTGCCACTGCCGGGCGAGGAACCACAGGGGGTCGTGCAGGGTGGCGGCGAACCCGGCTGCGAACGTACGCGCCCGGGGATCTGGCTCCAGCCGGCGGTACAGGTCGTAGCGCTGCGCCATCAGTTTCCTCTCGATCTACAGCGGAAAGTGACTGCCGGTCTCCAGCCGCACTTGAGACCGGCCGGTGGCGCCAAATGCTGTCATTGGTACTGCCGCGAGGTAGCTGCCGATCGCGTCTGGGTCGGCCGCCCGGGCATGTGCCAGCTCACGTGTCTCGGCCAGTACCTCGATGAGTTCTGGTGTGTCGAGCCGTGCTCCGTAGCCGGCGTCGAGGTCGGAGGGGACAGCCAGGAGGATCGCTTGCTGGGCCCTGGCGGCGGGCCCATTGAAGCCGAATGTGGCGGTGGTGACCTGGTCTGAGTTGGGGGCGGTCTCGCTCCATGCATCGAGGAGACTGGCCGCGATGCGCTGTCCTTTGGCCCACGCAGGTGAGCCGACTGTATATGCGGCGACGAACCGTGGCATGGCGTCCCGTTGGCTGCCTGCCTCTTGGCGTCGGCGCCGCAGATCCTCGAGCGCAGTAGTCTGCCAGGGGTCTCCGGGAGAGCTGGTCCAGCCGGTGAAGCCTGGGAAGTCGCCCCCGGCGTAGGTGGCCGTCAATTGCAATGCCTCTACGGCGGCCAGCCTGGGTCGCACGGCTGCAGCGACGGTGAGCCATTCGGTATCCAAGCTCGGGTCCGGGGCTTCGGTGTGCAGACCCGCTGCCTGGGCGAAGTCCCCCGCATCGATGCCACTGAGTACGGCGAGCTGCCCACTGGGGGCTGCCAGTTCGGCGATCGCCTGTCCGAGTGGCTCTTCGGTGTTGGGCGCCGGGGCGGCGTTGAGCCTGGCACGCATTGCCTCCTCGGCTCGCTGGGCCAGGATGACGGCCACCGGTGTCAAGTCCGCGACGATGCCTGGGTCCTGGGTGAGGAGTCGGTACAGGGCACGGGGATCGTTGTCGTCTGCCAGGGGGGTGACTCCCCAGCGCAGTGCCCGGAACAGCGCCTGGTGAAGTGCCGAAGCGTCGCCCCCAGCCCGCGCGGCGGCGAGTTCATCAATCAACCGCTGGGCGCTGTCGCGCAGCGTCGTGTACCGGGTGCGGAGGTCGGCCAGAACGCCGGCATCAGCGGTACGGACTTCCTCGGCTTGCGCCGAGGACATGACGGACGGGGCGATATCGCGCAGGAACAGTGGCGTCCCGCCTAGTGCCTGGACCACGTCTCGGGCAAGTTCGTGCCGGGACCGGCCGCTGCCGGACAGTTTCACCTCCGGCTCGGCACCCAGAGCCGCCCGGGCCAGGTCGTCGAGCTGTTCTGAGGACAGGGACAGAGTGTCGGCCGGCTCCAGCCCCAGCTGGTTCAAAGTGATCTGGTTGCCATGGGGAGCCTGCCAGGTCCAAGTGGTGGCCTGGCCGACCAGGGCAGGCAGTGCGTCGGCGACCGATGCGTCGGCCAGACGGGCTGCGGGGATGGCAGGGTCCGAATCATTCGGCGCTGGCTTGTACGGGATCACCGCGACCGCAGCGGTGCTGAGCCCTTCGCCGTCCAGCGGCGTCTCGGTGAACGCCATGGTGGGGGGCTTGGTCAGTCCGGCGGCCGCGTCCATCGCTGCACCGGCCCGGTCTGCTTGACCGCTGACGACCTGGTGCACCGCTTCAGCGACGAGCAGGTCCCCGTAGGTGTCGAGCACTGCCTGCAGCTGTTCTAGTTCGGTGCGCTGTTCGGGGGTCGTGCCGAGGGGTGGATTCGGGCCCAGTAGGCCAGCCAGTGCGTCCGGGCCGTGGCACACGCGGCCCAGCTCGGCTCGGCCGGTCCGCATGGGGTATTTCTGCCGCAGGACATCGATGCGGCTGGTTGCCTCCACTACTGGACCTTGTGGCGTCCGGACGCCGATGATGTGCTCCACGCGCCGGCCGAGCGCCTCGTGCACGTGGCTGCCCAGGCGCACCTCCTCTGCCAGTTCCTCAGCGGTCCGGATCTGCCGCGAGTCGAGCTGCATCGACCACAGATCGGGGCGGCTGGGTTCCTCGGCGTGCTCGGTGATGCTCTTGTCCCGCAGGATCGCGGCGGTGAGCGCCTGTGCATGCGAGGGTGCATGCAGCAGGCCCCCTTCGGTGGGGCCCGGCGTTCCCAGGAGCGGGCCGTCGACCCAGCCGTACACACCGAGGCGGAACCGTGACTCGGGGCGGTCGCGCAGGTGCTCCAGTCGGCGGGCGGCCATGCCGGTCAGCCATGGGTCGATCCGGTGGGTGGCAGTGTCCAGGGTGGCGCGGAAGGCTCGCTCCAGCTGCGCGAGGACCTGTCTTTCAGGAGGCCAGCCGGCGATCTTGGCCAGTCGCTCCAGGCCGTCACGTACGGTGGTGCGCACCTTGCCGGCCGGATGATCGTGTGAGGCCTGCGGATCGTATTCATTGCTGAGCTTGGTGAGCACAGTGGGCTGGCTGGTGTCGCTGATCAGCGGCTCGCGAAGCGGCGCCGGAGCTCCTGCTGCGCTTTGGGCGGCGGCTGCCGCACTGAGCACGCTGGCGTGCAATGCGAGGCGCACCAATAGGCTGTCGGGCAGCACCCCCCGCCACATCTCGTAGACCTGATCATGCCGGTGTCCGTACTCGAGCAACGTCGCCAGCAGCCGGGCGATGCCGGCCTCGACGGTCATCACTGGAACGGGTTTGCCGTTCTCGTCGTACTCGATGTGGCCATCGTCGTGTTCATAGAACCAGTGGGGCCAGATGGTCGGCACCACCAGCGGGATGGCGAGCGGTTCGGGGCTACCGCCGGTGACCATCTGGCGGACACCTGGTGGCTCGGTGGGGTCGCGCCCGAGCAGCTCTTTCACGGGTGAGAAGGTGCTGTGCACCCAATCGTCGAAGCGCTGTTGATCGAAAGGGGCCATACTGCCGTACAGCGCAGCCCACAGCTCGACGGCGAGGAACGGGCGGTAGGCGTATCCGGCCGACACTCCATCCCGGCTGATCAAGTCCAGCAGCCGAGCGGTATTCGCACCGACTGCGGTGCCGGCGCCCCGTGCTGTGGCCGCCCAGTGGGCCCGCATCGCTAGGAGCGCCTGGCAGAGCCGCGGCTCCCAGCTCGCGAGGGGATCTTCGTCGGCCGACACCTGCCAGCGGAGTTGCCCGCCTCGCCCCATGGCGGCGACGGGCAGGAGCCCGTAGGGCTGTTGGTCGATCCGTAGGGGCGGCAGCGGCCCCTCCGGGCGCAGATTGCGGGCTGCCCAGGCGGCGATGCCGTCTGCGTCGTCGACGCAGCCCCACAAATCGCGTAGCTGGTGTCCCCACAAGGCTGGCCACAGCGCGCGCACCAGGGTGGCATCGAACCCCTCGACCACTGGCGCGAGCGGCATGGCGGGCAGCTTCGCGCCGTACCCTGCCAGCGAGCAGGTCAGGATGCTCTCATCTGGCGCGTGGCCAGTTTGGTGCAGGCGGTCTTGGGCGACGCGCCGCCAGAGCGCCGGGTCCTGGCCCAGGCTGGCTGCCTGCGCCCCGTCGACGGCGTTCGTGGGCGCCCCCAGGGGGAGGGTAGCCATCTCGCCGGCCTCGACCCGGGCCCGGAAGTGTACTTCGGGCGCCTCGTCGCCGATACCGATCACATACAAGGTCCGAAGATCGTCCAGAGACCGGTCGGGCGGCAGCGGAACCTCGACGCCCAGGCCAACGTCCTTGGCCGCCTGCCAGGAGACCCACCACCGATCGCTCTCATGTACCGGATCGGCGTCCGGACCGGCACGGCGCGTACCGATCACGTCGAAGCGGAGCGCCGCGCGATCCACCTGCGTCGTGGCGGCAAGAATGGGTTGCTCTTCGCCGAAGGCCAGCCACACCTCCAGTCGCTCGGGAAAGCCGCCGACCCGGTTGGGCTCGGGAGGTACGTCAGCGACCTGAGCGGTGTTGACGGTGACCGTGTCGCCGAGCCACTTCGGGTAGCAGGCTCTGGCCAGCCACGCCGCCCGGCCGGGGCCGACCTGCGTGCACAACGTCTCCCAGGCTCGCTGGCCGACTGGGGTGTCGAGCCAGTAGGGGAATGGCCAGAGCCGCTGAGCGTTGGTGAGGCCGGCGTGGATCGTCTGCCACATGGCGGCCACCCTGCTCGCCTCCACCGGCTTGGGCGTGGGGTCATGGCGCAGGATCGAGGCCTCGTCAGGAATGATGCGCAACCACAGCTGCCGATCATCGCCGTCGGGGGGCACCAGGGTTTCCAAGCGGGCCGGCAGGAGGACTGCGACGTCGCGTTCCAAGTACGGCCGCTCCTCGCCGGCGGTCGCCAGCCACCGAGCATGCGCCACGCCGGCCAGTTCCTCAAAGGGCAGATCGCCGCCGGCGGCCGCCCGCAGTGCGGGCACCTCCGCCAGACCGACGCGTTCACCTTCCGCGCGGCGCTGTGCGGCGACCCCCGCCACGGCCTGGGCAGCCGAGCCCGTCAGCGCCGGGGCCCGTCCAAGCGCCAGCAGCGCAGGGTCGGTGGCCATCATGTCCATCAGTTGAGGCCCGCCGGGCGGAGGCAGCGTCGCCAACCGCGCCAGCAGCGCCAGCTGGCAGGCCCGGTCGGTGAGGTCCCGTGGTGTGGCAGCCGCCAGACGGGCGGATTCGGACGTCAGCGACTCCAGTTGTGCCCCACCACCCGTGGCGAGGGCTTCGTCCAGCAGCGCACGACGGCGCTCCACAATGGTCATGGCCGCAATCCCAGTTGCTCGAGGTGCGGACCCGAGATGGCCACTCGGGTTCTGCGGTCGATGGTGGCGAG
Source organism: Streptomyces sp. SID5464 (assembly GCF_009862985.1). NCBI lineage: Bacteria > Bacillati > Actinomycetota > Actinomycetes > Kitasatosporales > Streptomycetaceae > Streptomyces > Streptomyces sp. SID5464. The sequence goes on from NZ_WWIQ01000078.1 coordinate 19,376, forward strand.
CGCGTACGCCGCACTGTGTGCGGCCGAGGCGCCCAGGAGCTGGCCGGTCTGGCCATCGCGGGCCCGGAATCGCAGCTCCGACGGCGGCTCATCGAGCACCAGCCAGTACTTGCTCAGCTCGGCGGGTGCGATGTCGAAGGCGAAGAATACGATGTCGCGGCCGAGCGCTCCCTGGAACGTCGGGCCGATATAGACCCGCTTGTCACGGTCAGCCGCGGACATTTTGAAGTCCGGCGTGGCTGTGAGGACAGCGTCGTCGGCAGCAGTGCCGCCTGGTTGCGCCTTCACCAAGTACACCTGCGTCGCCGGGTATCGCCAGAACAGGTCCGAGCGGAAGGCGATGACGAGGTCTTCCTTGCCCGTGGTGTCGCCCGGGTGCAGCACCTGGTGCTGCAGGCCGCCGATGATCGACTTACCGTCCCAGTCGGCGATGGGCCGGATCTCCGCCACCCTCTGGCCAGCTTCGAAATCGACGTGCCCCCAGAACATCAGCAGCGGCGTACCCGTCCGGTCGGCCGGTACATTGCGCCAGTGCAGTTCAGCCAGCAGCTGCTCATTGAGGCCAGCGAGGTAGGCGTCGATGAACGCCGGGTTGGTGCGCAGCGCCACCACGGAATCGCAGGGCATCCGCTCAACCCCTGGCAGAATCCATTCTCTCGCCCGGTCGCGCAGAAGCGTCCAGGTGGGAAAGTCCAGTCCTACCGGCACTTCCGGTGGGCGTAGGTCACCGATGGTGAGGCCGCCGATGCGTGACTGGATGCGCCGCCAGGCCGGCGTGTTCGGCCCGTGCGGGTCGACGGCCGCTGTCACCACGGCCGCGAAGTGGTCAAGGTCGGCGGGCCGGCAGCGGTCGGGCGGCGGCGCGCCGAGAAGCCCAGCGAGCGTCTCCCGGAGTCGGCCGATACTGACCTCCTGATCCTCGACCGGGGGCGGGGAAAAGTGTGGCTCCCAGCCAGTGGCCAGGACGCATCTGCGGGCCGCGGCGACGAGCAGCTCCCGAGTGGCGACTTCGCCCTGGTGGTCGCGTAGGAGAATGATGTGCAGCTCGCACGGTTCGTACTCGGCTGCGATCGCCTCGGTGAGCTCCCACACGTCACGGAAGAAGCCGTCGTCGATGAATCGGCCGGTCAGGTTGGCAATGGCCTGCTCAGTCCGTGGCCCCAGCGGTCGAAGGTCGAGCATGGTCGGGTCCTCGGCTGGCATCAGGCCGAGGGCCTCGCTGAGGCCGTCTGCGTGCGGTAGCCCTTCCACCACCCGCCGGGCGGGCCGCGGGCAGCGGTTCGCCGCCGCGACGAGATCGTCGCGGCCGACGACGCCTGCGGCGCTGTGCCGAACCCAGGCCGTGCTGCGACGCAGGGCGCGCCGCGCCGCCGAGGAGAACAGCGCCGCATCGAGCGGACTGTCTGGGCCCGTGACAGCAGACAGGGCAGTACTGCTGGTCGTCGCGCGCATCCGCCGCATCAGGGGCGCGAGCAGGTGCACCTGCCGGGCGGGCTCCGCGGGGAGCTTGCGGCGCCACAGCGACTGGGCGGCCATCAGCCCGCAGGCCAACCCTTCGATCAGATGCGCAGCCAGGCGTACTCCGCCGAGCTGCTCGAGCGCTGCGTCGAGCAGCTCCTGCTGGGCCTCGATGCCCATCCAGGTGCCAAGCCCGGCAGTACCGCGCAAGCGCGGGTCGCCATTGAGCGCCGCTCCCCAGGTGGTGGCTTCCGGATCGGCAGCCCAGGTGCGGCCGTAACGGGGAGGCCCGACGACCTTACGGCCGAGCGGGTCTGTGGCTGCGAGGCCGGCAACAGCCAGCTGATAGGCGGTCAGGTCGGCTTGAGCGGAGGCCTCGTCCGGCCCATCAGGCGTCCCACCGAGGCTGGTAATGGCGCCGCGCACTTCCAGTTCGACCACCACAGGTCCTCGGCGGTACGCCAGCGGGGCGCGTCCCAGACCCGGCACCTGTGCGGGCACGATGGCGAACGCCAGGGTCTCGAAATCCCCTGCCGGCCCGGTCCAGAACCGCCAGGAACGGAACGCCGGCAGCGCCGCGGGCACCCGGCCCTGCTCCGCATCCCAGGCGAACTCGCCTTTCTCGTTGTAGGCGGGCACCAGCGCAGCCACGTACGCGGTGTCGGGCTTCAGCTCCCGAGGGGAAATGAGCCGCGACAAGCGGCGCACCCCGTCGTCGTGCACGTGGGCCCAACGATGAGCTTGGACCGGTGGGTAGGCGTCGAACACCTCCCGGCTGCCGACCCGTAGCAACGGCCCGTCGACACGTACCTCGTCGGCGGTACCAACCAGCACGGCCAGCCAGGGCGGCAGCTGGTCACCAGACGCCCGGCGGGGAGTATAGCGCCACGGCATGTCGGGATCGGCGAAGTCAACGTGAACCAATTTGGTGGCCTCGACATCGCGGGCCAAGTCGCCAGGCACTGTACGAAGCACGGCGCGCTGCGCCAGCCCGCCTACGTCGTGCGGGCCCATCAGGTGGAAGCCGACGCTGCTGGTGGCGGTTTCGCCGCTGATGTCGTCGCGCAGTGTCAGCGGCAGCTCGCCCTTCAGGCGGCCGTCGACCAGGTCGCCGGACGACACGAGGCCGTAGACCGACGAGCGCTGCCAACTCAGAAACTGCACGCGCACCACTTCCCACGGGTCACAGCGCCACCGCCACATCTGCGCTGGGGAACGCGCTACCGGCACCGGACTGGACGAGCTGGAAGGCCTGGAACGGGGTCTCATGGGCCTGCTTCAGCGTCCCGTCAGGCGCGTAGACGTCCGCGGTCTCGGGAGCAACCGTCACCTTCGCCGAACCGGGATCGATGGTCGGCGTCATCGTCCGATCGTTCAGGGCCGCGTGCAGCGCTTTTGTGAGGTAGGCCTTCGCCAGTAGGTCGGTCAGCCGGAGGCGAGTGGGCCGCTTCACAAGGTCAATCCGTTCGGTATATGAAACGGCCGTCGGAGCCACAGCGTCGGCCGCTCCACCAAGCCGCACCCCGGACGGCAACTCAGCGAAGGCGGCGTTGTTCAGCGTCTGGGAATCGCGGAGGTCGAGGTCGGTGAAGGCACCCGGGTTGAACCAGTCACGCTCTTCGCTCACTTGCCATTCGGCGGGAACTTCGATCCGCAGCTGGTGAGCGCCATCGAGCGGAACTCCGCCGAGCCGGCGGATCAGCGTATTCAGCGGCGCCCGCTTCTGCTCCCAGACAAGGCTGCCCTTCGGCGTAACCAGCACACCTGGGACCACTGCCCGGTCCGGCCGCAGTAGGACCGAGGGGTCCTCTCCGCCGACCCGCAGGTTGCTGGCCCGCTTCAGTTCGTCTGCCAGGTGCTGGACCGGGCTGGAGATCGGCTGGACACGCTCCGCGTCATGGCTACCCAGCTCGAACGTGGCGCTGCCGGACACCGAGACACCCAGCCGCTTGACTCGACCCTTGGCATAGACCACCAGTGGTCCCGGACCGCTGATGCGTCCTGTGATAGCGACGCTGGCGAACGACAGGCCGAGAGCCTCCACAGAGAAGCCCGCGCTGAAGGTGGCCTCAAAGTGGAACGGCCGGAACTGCAGCAGCGCGTCGAACACGAAGTGGCCGTGCGCGCTGAGCGGCCCAAGCTCCACGCCTGCCTCAACCCGCGCTCCCGCCTGGAGAGTGTTCGCGGTGAACGCGAGATACATCTCCAGGCGTAGGTACGCGTGGGCGACGACGTTGACGTCCAACGAAGCACCAACCCGGTCCAGTCGCGGCAGGTCCAGCGGACCGGGGTCAAAACGTGGATGGAAACCGCCAACGCTGAACAGCACATACGGGTTACTGCCGTAGTCAAGCCGGAATGCCATGCCGCCAGCCAGCCGGAAGACACCAAGGGCATGCGAGCCAACCAGCACGGCGTCCAGAGAGATACGCCGACCGGCGAGGTCAACGACGCCGAGCACGTCCATCCGCAGGTAGAGCAGCGCCGCCCTCTCACTGATGCCGATCAACGCTCGGATTGACCCAAGGATCATCACCCTGGACGGCCCAGGCAGCTCGATGATCAGGCCGAGATCGATCCGCACGATCGGCGACAGCCAGCTGATCTGCACAGTCGGGCCGACCAGAAAACCCCCGTCGGCCGATGGAAAGAACGCCTCGAGGTCGCCAAGCAGCGCGGGCGCGTTACGCACCGGGTCCTCACAGAACAACACGTTGCCTGCCGCGCCGCTGGCGAGCCGCTCTCGTAGCAGGTCGATTTGGGCCCGTCGGTTGAGACCGATCAGGCCGCCCAATCCGGTCAGGGCAAACCCGAAGCCCAGCTGGATCCCCGGAGTGAAGCGGGCGCCGAGCACCGCGACGACGGACGTGCGGCCGGTGACCTGCTTATAGACGGCGTAGGCAGCCGCGTCGAAAAGGGCCAGCCGGAGTCGCAGGGCTCCCGCGTAGCGGTTGGCCGGCGGGTCGAACGCCAGGTACCCCGCTCCGGTCACGGGTCCAGCGTCCAGGCTGAGCCCGATACCACCCGGCGCGCGGAACCCGAACGACACATCCAACGGGCCGACATTCCCCCCACCAGGAGGAAACGCGAGGTTGGCCGTAATACCGACGCCTTCGATGAGCAGCGCCAGCGGACCAAGCATCGTACGGAGATTGACGGACAGCTCCACCGGCAGACCGCTCTCACCCGATGGGTCAAGGGCGACCGTGACGGTCTGCAGATCGACGGGCCCGAGTGAGAGATGCACTGGGAAGGCAGCCCGGAGACCAGCGCCCCCGCGCAGATAGATGCGGCCTTGTGACCATCGGATAGCAAGGTCCAGATCGGCTTGGACCAGATCCTTCGGGATCAACGCGCTCAGCAGTGCGCCCGCGCCCTCGAGGTTGAGCACGAAACGCCCGCCGTGAACAGCCAACTCCAGCACCGGCTCAGCCTGGGCCGAGCCGCTCGCAGCGTCCCAAACCAGTTCCGCGCGTGCCGCCGCTGTGACGGACGCGACCTCCAGCCGAGACTTTCCTGCCTGTCCGAGCAGCACCACATGGGTCTGCGGTGGCACCGCGGTGATCGTCGCCTCAGCGCTGACTGCGCCAGCTACATGCGGCGCTCCAGGCGGCGGCGTCACCACTACACGTCCCGGCGGGACCAGTTGAACACTCAGCCCCGCGGGCAGCTCCGGGCCTGAAGCCAGCCGCACCCGCCAGCCGGACTGCTTGAGGGGAAGATCGAAAGTCTGCGCGGCTGGGAGCGCGATCCGCAAACCACCGCGCAGCCCGGGTGGACTCGTACTCGCGTCCGCCGTGACCGTTCCGCCGAGCAAGTCGAGCAAGGGACCCGATGGCCCGTCCACGAGCACAACAGGCAAAGAAGCCAAGCGCCCCGCCTCGCCAAGCTGCGCCAGCAGCGCATGGCCGTCGAAGGCAGGGTCGCTCCACCCATAGATCGTGCTCAGGTACTTGCCGGGTGAACGGAGCAGTGGCCCCAGCCGGTCGAGCCGTAGCCGCCGCACGACGTGGGTCGGCCGTGCCGGATCATTGGGAACGCCCTGTTCGCGGCGTCTCTCGATCAATCCGGAAAGAGCCAGCCCGTTCAGCAGGCCCCGCGTGGTCCGCTCGAGATGGTTGACCACCATCAACTCCAGCATGCGCCTGGGCAACTCCGCGGCGAAGGCAGCCACTTCACTGGCAGGCATGCTTGGGAACGCTGGTGCAAGGGTGGCCAGCCTGTCGCCAACCGCAGTCAGCCGGTCGCGGAGCATGGTGATTCGCCCGGCCAGAGCAGCGGTGTGGGCGACGATGGCCGCGTTGTCGTCGGTGACAATCGCCGCCGTCAGCTGCTCCACCAGGCCGGGCAATTCCCCTGCCGTGTCGCGAGCCTTGCTAACTGACGTACGCCAAACTGGGTCGTCGCGCACCTGCGGCGGCAGTCCCAGGCCAAGGTCGGCGAAGAGGCCATCGACTTGTTCCGGATCCAAGGCCATACGAAGCGGTGCCAGTGCCCCTGCCAGGCCGCGGCACAGCAACGCCAGCGTGCCCGCGCTCATGACCGCATCCGACGGAGAAGGCTCAGGCGGACGGCGTGACTACTCACCCTGGTGCTCCGCCGGGACGGATACCTGCAGTCGAATCCACATCTAGGCCCTCAATCAAATCCATCAACTGCCCATACGTGCGGCCGCCAAGACTGACTAGAAACGGCGCCATCCGGTCGACGTCCCGTACCAGCGCCGGGCTGCCAAGCGCCCGCAACGCCTGGACGACTGCGCTGACGTGGTCCGCCCAGGAGCGACCCGCCACCTCTGTCGGCAGAACCTCGGCCTGGCGTTCCGCTACTGCGGCCAAAGCCCGGACCAACTCGGGGCCCTGGCCATGGTGCCAAGCCACGACGAACCGGCGACTTTCCCGCAGCAGCTTGCGGACTTCGGACTCATGCCGCCCGTACAGATCCAGTAGACCCCGCCCGGAGGCTGTGCCTGCAAGGGCGCGGTGTGTCTGGCCCAGCGGAGAAGTGACGGTCGCCCCCCAAATGCTCGGCGGCGGGGTGGCGGCGATCCGGATCTTGAGCCGCTCCTCCACGTACTTGATCGGGACCGCCCAGGTGAGCCCAATCTCGTCCAAAGTGGTTGCACCGCCCGTCAGCAGAGCTACCACCCGCCGCTTCCCGTCGATGACCATGGATCCTGAGTCGCCGCCCGCAGAGAACGCCTCCGCGTCCTTGCCTGTCGACGAGATGAGGATATGCGGCGCCACCGTCGTACCGAAGTATTGTCCTTGCCTGCCATACACTTCGACGCAGCCAACTAGGCCTTTTGTCCAGCCTGTCTCGGCCCCATATTTGTAAACCTCATAGTTGACATGCTTCAACGCCATCTGCACGTCAGGGGGTAGTGTGGACCATTGCGGACCCGGGTTAAGGTGGACGGTGCCAGCCAGTACCACATTATCAATCTTCCCTTCCTGCACTTCCCAATCGTCATTGATCGTCGCAATCGCAGCGTCGACCTTCGGGTCACCCCGGAGGACTTTGGCAACGTCAGGCTCGCAGCAATTCGAGCAGCTGAGCTGCACAACTCGGTCGCCCTTCGTTTCTCCCATTACGTGATGACACGAGAGAAATACGTTCGGCCGTTTGTCGGGTGGCACCCCCTCGGTTCGTGCGGCAATGCCCAGCGTGCCGATGTACTTATCAATGCCTGGGATGATGACGGAGGGATATGCTCGGATCCGACTACCGCTTGTCACCAGCTTGCTCTGAGGCTCAGTCTGACGCTTCGTCACCTCGACGATGTGAGTCTTGACCCCGTCGTACTCCGAGCGGATGACACTTCTGATAGGTCTCAAGCCGGGCTGCGGATCCCCATACACAATCACCCAGATGGCCAGCTCTCCGGTGGGCCTACCATTTTCTACCTTGCCGCCCAGTCCGACCGCGAGCACCCTGGTGTCCAAGTCGATAATTTCATTCTCCCTGGCGCGCTTAACGAGCAGTGCCTCCTCGTCACTGGCCATGGCACTCCCTCAAACGTGATCGCCTGCCCACTTAGAGTAAGTCACATGGGATGCGCAGCGCAGACGAATCGCCGGTCGCTGGAGCACGGTGAAAGGTGGCGCGGGTGTCGGCTGCTGCTGATGCATTGCGAATGCGGCGCTCGCGTACGCCGCGGTCGGGCACCGTTTCAAGAACCGGATGGACGCGCCCCGCGTCCCGCGGGTGGTAACGCTCGGAGGGGGGTTTGTTGGTGTATCGCGCGCTTGCTGGCCTGGTGTGTTGTGGGTTCGTTGAGAGCGGCGGGGTGCGAGGTTCTAGCGGGTGGTTCGGGGTGTGAGCTGGGGTTGTGTGCTGAGTGGGACTGGGCTCGTTGTGGGTTTCGCTAGCGCGTAAAGGCTCGGTTGGTGTTTGTGCTGGTCAGCGTTTCTTCCTGGATGCCGCACAGCCTTGCCAGGACCTGACGCCCCGCAGCGTTCAGCAGGACGTCCGCGTCGGCACGTGCGCCGCCCACGCCTTCGTGCTGGGGCCGGTAGTTGCGCCACTTCCAGTGGGACCGCAGGGCCTTGGTCTGCGGTCCGTAGCGTGTTGCCAGGCGGCATATCAGTGACGACGTCGTCTCCCCGGCGAAGGGAGCGACGCTGAAGACTCCGGCGGGCCGCGGGACGCCCGCGTGAGGCGGTGTGGAAAAGTTGATCACTCTGAGTCCCAGCCTTCTTACGAGGATGCGTCCTGCGTGGCTGCTGCGGCGGCCGGTTCGGGCCGCCGCCCCGCAGCGTGTTCTAGCGGTCGATGATTTTGTGGAAGAAGAGGACGGCGCCGGCGAAGGCGGCGCCACCGGCCAGGACGGCGGTGGCGGCGTCTTGCTGGACGAGGTAGGTCAGTACACCGGCGCCGGTGGCGACGAGGACACCGAGCATCAAAACGATGGCACTGCGCAGGCCGAGCAGGGGTCCTTCATTGCCCGGGGCCGGGTTGTGCGGTGGGTGGGGTCCGGCCGGTGCCTGCTGGTGGGAGGGAGCCTGCGAGGCTTGGCCGGGGGGTGCGCTCACGTCGATTCATGCACTCCATTGTGCGAGCCCCCACTGACACCACGGCCTCACTCTGTGAGGTCACAGGGCTCTGTGCCGCAGGTAGCGCGCCTTACCGGGAGCCAAGCACGTCGTTCTAGAAGCTGTCGTGGGCGTGGGTTCGCACAGTCGGCAGGGCGAGCTTGAGTGTGGCAAGGCGTTCTGCAGGGTCAGGGCCTTCGGCGACGATGCGCGTCAGGTCCTCCACGGAGTAGCGGACAACGGTCGGCAGGCCGGCGGCCTCGACCTCATCAGTGCTGGAGAGGTGGAACCCGCACAGCCCGCACAGGAGACCTTCGGCCGTCAGCTCCATGTCGAACAGCGGGGAGTCCTCGCCCACGGCCAGGAACAGAGCGGCAGCTTCCCGGTCGCAGGCGGGGCACTGGCTCAGCGTCTGGAACAGCGCCTTTCCTGGACCGACCTCGACCACTATCAGCCCGCGCTCACTCACCGCCTGCGCGGCACCCTCGACCGCTCCGTCCGGGAGGTCAGCGAAGCGCGTCCGGAACCGGTGCCGGGCCTGGTCCATCCTCAGCCGGACGGCCTTCTGCAAGCGGTCTGCCCTGTCGTCGAGGATCACCTGGACCGTGTCCGACCACGACTCCCAAAAGGCTTCGCGGTCCCGCTTCACGTGCTGCAAGAGCTTGTCCACGGTCGCCGTGAGGACTCCCAGGTAGTCCTCCACGTCCTCTGCACCGAGGTGAGCGACACCGTTGCGCAGCTCGATCAGGCCATCGAGGTCAGCAGCCTCGCTTTTGGGCTTCTGCGGGAGAACGTCCATCTTCCGCAGCCGACCGATCGCTGTCGACGCGCCAACGGTCTTGAGCCGGGCCGGCGGTTCAGACACCGCTCCCGCGAAGTGCAGCAGCATGTCGTCCTTGCCGTTCACCTCGGTGAGCAAGGTGGGATGGACAAGGACCAGTGCCGCCTTCGCCAGGCGTTCGACGCTGACGCCAGCGTGTAACAGGAAGACCTCCTGGTCCTCTTCGGCGTGGGCTTCCATCGCCAGGCGCGCGAAGCGCTTGGCACCTTCGTAGAGACGATCGAACGTGACCGGCGATTCCATGACCGGACGGTACCGACAGCCGCTGGCAGGGCGGGGTGCATTTTCAGGGCGAAGCCCACCCTTCGACAGCCCCACCCCCGCCCTGACCACACGATCGGCTAATCCTTACGGGTGACGGTTTGTCAGTCCTGCTGCGTACCGTTCCGGTTCATCACGACTCAACCGCGCCATGGTGGCGCCTGTTGCCCAAGGCGGTGACTTGATGAGCCTGACCTCCGGGATTCACTGTCCACGCACCCCGCTGCGCCGGTTCCTTGACCGTGAACTGTCGGCCGGTGCCCACCCGCTGCGTAAAAGCTTCCGGGCTCGGGACCACAGCAGCCAGATCCTGATGCCAGGACCAGGCGTCGGCACAGAGGCCGGCAACGTCGGCACCGCAATCGACTACCGGCTCCGCCTGGCATTCACCGCCGCCGAACCAGTCGACCACGTCGCCCGCCTCGGCATCCTGCTCACCGGCTCCTACGAATCCGACGCACGGCAACGGATGCGGGACGTGGGCGAAGAACTCATCGAGCGCCTCCCGGAAACGGTCATGCGTCTGCAGCTCGACAACCGAGAGCTCCCGATGGACCGCGCCCATGATGAGGAAGAGGACCTGGCCCGCCTGCTGATCGCCGCAGCCTGGTACCAGGTCAACTACCGCACCTCGATCGGGTTCGCCTTCACCCCGCTGGCCATTGCCGCCCGAGAAGACCCCGGCGCCTTCACCCTGGACCGGCTACTCCAGCTGCCGCACCGCGACATGGTGGCCGACGTCGTCGCCCAGCTCTACAAGGCCGCCGACGGTCCGCTGGACGCCCTGCGGGCCCGTACCCGGCCCAGGGACTGCACACCGGCACCCACGTTCCCCACCGACCAGATCAGCGTGGACGCCGACCTCGCCGTCGACGGACTGCTGCTCGACTTCAAGAGCACCCGGTACGCCCGCACGCTCCGCCAGGCCGAAGCGTGGCAGCTGGCTGGCTACCTGCTGCTCGACACCGCCGACCAGTACCGGATCGACAGGGTCGGCCTGTACCTCTCACGCTCCGGCACGCTCGCCATCTGGTGGAGGAGTACCTGGACCTGCTCGGAGCCTGCCGCCGCGAGATCCCCGCCTTCCGCGCCGCGTTCACCGAGCTGCTCGAGGACTGCACGGCTGACGTCGAACCGTACGAGCAAGAGGAGGAAGACCGGGTGCGTGACCTGCTGAAGCGCCTGGCGCCCGTCGCCGCCCCAGGCCAGTGCCTGGTGTGCACCCAGCCCTGCCCCGCGTCCGGGCGCCGGCCCCGGGAGTTCTGTTCCTCCTGGTGCCGCGGCCGCGTCAGGTTCCTACGCAACAGGGGCCTGCTGCCCGGCGGCCCGGACGTCTTGCTCCCTCGGCCGCGCCAGCGACTGGATCTGCCCGACGACGCGGAGATTGTGAGTCTCACACCCCGTTTTCCCCAGGTAGACGGAGTGAGCGGTGAGGTAGCTGCTCGCACCCCGCCTCCGTACGCTCACCGGCCCGGAGGACGATCAAGTCACCAGAGCCAATGCGCCCGCCGCTGACGGACCCTGCCTTCAAATCAGCGCACACAAGCACCATGACCGATCTCGAGTGCGATGCCGCGAGGATCGGCCAATACGCGTACCTGGCGCAGATGTGCATCGGCATCCACGCGGGAGCGCAGGTCGTCGTGGAGTTCTGTAAGGCTGGCACGCACCGCTTGGTCCATGGCCTCTGTGTACTCGGGTTCGCTGCCCGCTACATCCATTAGGGAACGATTCCTTCCTGAGTGATGAGGCGCGCCAGGGCCGTCCTGGCTCGCTTCAAGTTCTGCCGTACGTTCGCCGCCGGAACCCCGAGGGCAGCGGCAGTCTCAGAGGGTGTGCATCCGTCGTATGCGAATGCGAGTACGACGCGCTGCTGCTCTGGCAGACGGCTCAACAGCTGAAGGACTCTGTGTCGCTCGACCAGATCCGCGTCGTCTCCTTGCGCAACCACAGCATCCCCACCCACATCAGCAACGGGATGTTCACGGCTCTGGAACACAACTTTGGACCACATGCGGTGTGCCACGCGCCGTAGCCAACCAGTACGTTCGCAGACCTCCGTCCAGTGCCTGGCCAGTTCGACGAACGCCATCTGCACGGCATCCTCAGCATCTTGGCGGCGGGCACCCGCCGTGATGAGGAATCCCACCATGCGGTGGAACTGTTCTTCGAAGAGGGAGGCGAAGTCGAGGTCGAAGGTGGCGGCAACGAGGTCGTACTCGGCAATCGCCGTTTCAAGCAAGTGCCTCCAGGCCTCCACGCCAGGGTGGCTCCGCAGCAGGTGACGCCGTTCTTGCTCGGTGAGTCCACCCCAGATGCCGTAGGGTTCCTCATATTTCAGTGCGAGCTCGGCGCAGTCGAACCGTACAGAGCACGTCTTGCACAAGGACCTGACCGCTGCGGCGTCGGCCAGCGAGTGCGCCCAGAACATCGACGTGAGGCGTTCGTGCTCCTGATCGCCACGGGCGTCGTACCGGCATGCGGCATTCAGCTGCCACTCCGCCTCCCAGTCGCTCTCGTCGGGCTCAGCCACGGCCGGTTTCCTTCCCTTCCTCGCCCGGCCGGAGGCCGACCTCGATCGTCGTGCCGTGCCGGTTCTCAATGATCCGGCTGCCCGGGGGCAACTGCCGCGTGGCATCGCGGTACACCTCGCGTCGGGAACGCTCCAACTGAACTTTCCCCCGTACCTGCACCCAGGCACCAAGGAAGGCCAACAGGTTCCCGACCACTACCACGGCGGCAGCTACTACTACATCCGACACGTCACACTCTCCGATCCATCTGTCTGAAGGTCCTGTCGGAGAGCTGTGCGCTGCGGAAGGTCGTCCCGTGACGTCCTGAACCAAAATTTTTCTGGGGCATGAGCCCGTACGACCAAGACCAGGACGGATATCCGGAGACCGCCGCGCCCTGGACAGCACCGCCCTGTAAGCCGCCGCTCCCTGTCTGCTCCTGGGGAGACTCACAGGCGTCTTCCCAAGTGAAAACGCATGCAGAGAGGCTGTGAGGCGAGAGGTGAAGCTCGGGCCAGTGCTTTCGCACGCCCTGGTGCCGCCCGCCGGCCCGGAGGACGATGGAGTCGTGGGCGAGCACGACGAGGACCAGGAGCAGGGCGCCGAACCGGCGCGGCCGCCGCTCACCGCGGCCCGCGCCCGGGAGATGACGGCCGGGCTGCGTGAGGCGATGGACGACGTCCGGCGCTCCGTGGCGGTGCTCGCCGCCCGGGTCCGCGACGCGCACGTTGCCCGCGTCTGGCTTCCGCTCGGGCACAGCAGCTGGGAGTCGTACTGCGACGCGGAGTTCGGCATCAGCCGCGCTCAGGCGTACCGGCTCCTGGACGTCGCCCGCTCCCTCGCCGCGATCCACGGCGCGGTCACCGCCGGCACCGAGACGTCTCGCACGCGAGACACCGGCCCGGCCACCGCGGCCGCGCTCGACTACGGCCTGTCCCAGCGCGCCCTGATCGCCGTCTCCAGCCGCGCGGACGTCGTCGCGGAGCTGATCACCCGCCGCCTCGCCACGCTCGGCAACCAGTGCGTGCCATCCGCCTCACGGACCGGCACCGCGACGGTGTCCGTCCGCGGCGCGCCCTTCTTGCCGACCGGCGCCGCCACCACGAACAGGCATCCGGGATCCTGGGCAGGAACGTCGATGTAGACCACGCACGCGCCCTGCCGGTCGTCGGACCACTCCACGCTTGTCCCGCGCGGTGCCGGGGTGATGTGCTGGCGGATCAGCTTGCGCCACTGGTCGAGATCGACGGACCCTCGGCCGACCGAGTTCACCTTGTCGAGGATCTCCCGCCCGTGCTCCAGACGCGTGGTGATCCCCACGACGATGACGCCGCCGCCCCCGTTGGCGAATGCCGCGACGTCCTTGGCGAGTTCCTCGACACCGTGAGGGTTACGCAGCTCGTACGGGGCCCCCTTGGCGTCAAGCCACTGCCCCTCGGGCAACTCCAGGAGAGCCGCCGGGCTGTGGGCGCGCAACTCCGCCCGTACGGCTTCGAGATCCAACTCTGGCATTCCCGAAGTATCCCGGACCTGCCAGCACCGGTGCGCGTTCCTTCCAGCAGACGTCCACTTCGGGTGATCGCCCGTACAACCAAGCGCGGACCGGCCGCGTGCACTACCCGGCCAGGCTGGAGCTGCTGCAGAGCCGAACCAGCCAAGCGGGCGGGCCGGTCAGCCTCCTCCACCGGTGCGCATGCTCCCATCGGCCCCGGAGCGTGCAGCAGAAGCGCAGCTATCTGCACCAGGGCAAGAGCACCGTCAGTCACCGCCTTCCTCGACGACCTTCCACGGATGCAGGCACGCCCAGAACACCGCCTGAACTTGCCGCGCCCGGCTTGCGTGACGCGGCCAGCCGCGCGTGCCTGCATAGGAAGCTGCAGCTTGCGTCCGCATAAATCGGCGGCCAAGGTCTCGTCGCTACGGGACGATGGGCCATGCTCAAAGATCGCACGCATGTACAGCCTCATGTCGCTGATGCCCTGCGCCAGATCAACGGATGGCAGAAAGCGACCAGCGAGCCCAGCCCTGCGGTGGAACCGGGCAGCAGCCTCAGCGGAGACGACGCCAAGGTCCCAACACTCAGGGTGTCCAGCGCCGCCTACCAGTGCTTTACACACGCGGTTGACCATCTGCACGCGGTACAAGCCCTGCTTTTTGAAGCAAAGGTCATCCACTCCTATGCCCCTTACAGCCTGCTACGGGCTGCTGTCGAAGCCGCTGGCGAGGCGATCTGGCTTCTGGAACCCCAGCCGCCAGGAACGGATACGTCGCTGTCTCAAGCGGGCATGTCGTGGTTCGTTCTTTCTGATCGGTGGCCGGAGGGCTGAGCTGGGCTGATCAGTTGGCTGGTTGGGTTCGAGGGTGTGCTGTGTGCTGGCGAGGTGCTTGGCGTTGCTTGCGGGCCCCGACTGGGCGGGCTTGTGAGCTGCGGGTTTCCTGCTCTGGGGCGGTCTCGTGGGTGTTGATCAGTTCCGTTGGTTGGTTGGTCAGGTGCACTGGTCGGCTGTTGTAGCGGTGCAGGGGTGTGGGCCCGTGGATGCCGATGGTGGTCATCAGGTGTTGTTGGTGGGGGTGGAGCTGAGTCCAGGTTCGTTGTTGGGTGCGGATCCATTTGGTGGTCTGGTTGGGGAAGGGCCGAGCGGTGCTGTGGTGGGCGTGGGCTTGGTGCCAGCTGTGGTTCCAGGTGGCTCGCCAGGGCGGGTTCCACCACGGGTCGAGGGCGGCGAGTTGCGCATCGTGGGGCCAGGGCCGGCCGGTTCGTTTCACGTGGGCGTGGGCGGCTCGGCGTTGTTTGTACAGCCACCATCCCAGGGGGAAGCCGTCGTGTTCGGTGCGGTAGTCGGCTGAGGTGAGGTTGCCGTGCTGGGCGGTCCAGGCTTGGGCGTAGGGCAGGCCGGCCGCGAAGGCGCAGGGCGGGTTCTTCAGCCGCGGGCGGGCTGGGCGGGCTGGTCGGGGAGGTTTCGGTGGTGGTGCCAGAGCGCGGGCGCGTTCGCTGGTGAGGCCGGTCTCGGCGAGCAGCTGTTGCTGCTCGGGGTGGAGGCTGGCGTAACTGGAGCACTGGGTGAACAGCCATTTCGCTGTCGCGGATGGGAGCGCGTCGAGGTCGGCGGTGGTGGCCAGGGAGCGGCCGGTGGTGTGGGTGCGGGCGGTGAGGTAGGCCTGCTGCCAGCGCAGTCCTCCCGCCGGGTTCCAGAGGGGATCGATGGCTTCCAGGGCTTTGATGCGGTCGGCGGGCAGTTTTCCGCGGCTGGCGCGGCGGCGTTGGGTGCGCAGCCAGGTGCCGAGGCGGTAGCCGTCGTGGCGGGCGGGTTCGGCAACGGTGAGGTTGCCGTGCTCCTGGGCCCAGGCGCGGGCGTGGGCGAGGCCGGCGGCGAAGGCTGCGGCTTGGGGGATGCGGCGGGGTAGGGCGGTGCGGGCGCCTTCGGCGGTGAGGCCGAGGTCGGCGAGGAGCTGCTGCTGGCGGGGGTGGAGGTCGTCGTAGACGGCGCACTGGCTGTACAGCCACTGTCCGGTCCAGTCCGGTGTGTTGGGGAAGCCCTCCTGGGGGGCGAGGTTTTGGCCGGGGGTGAGTTGTGTGTGGGCGGCCTGGTAGCGGCGTTGCCATTTCATGCCCCAGGGCGGGTTCCAGTACGGATCGATGCGGGCGAGGTGTTCCTCGTGCGGCCAGGGGGTGTCGAAGAGGTCGCGGTGGAGGTTGGCTTGGTGTCGTTGTGTGGCGAGCCAGCGGCCGAGGGGAAAACCTAGGTGGCGGGCGGTGCGGGGGAGGTCGAGAGCGCCGTGCTGGGCTGCCCAGTCCCGGGCGTAGTGCAGCCCTGTTTCCATGGCGGGATGCCGGGTGGCCGGGGCGGGCACGGCGCTGCCCGCGACAGGCTTGGTGAGGCCGAGGCGGGCCAGGAGGTGCTGCTGGCCGGGCTGGAGGGCGGTGTAGTTGACGCACTGGGCGTACAGCCACTGCCCGGTGCGGTCGTCGAAGTTGCGGAATCCGGCTTCGGGGTCGAGGAGGGTGCCGGCCGTGACGGCGGCGTGGGCGTTGTGGTGCTCGCGCTGCCAGTCGGTGGGCCAGGGCGGGCTCCATGAGGAGTCGATGTCGGTCAGCGCCTGGTTGAGTGCGGGGTCGAGTTGGCCGCGCCGGGCGCGCACTCGCTGGCTGTGCAGCCATTTGCCGATGGCGAAGCCGTCCTGGCGTGCGGAGGTGGGAGCACACAGGTGGCCGTGCTCGTCGGCGTAGGCGCGGGCATGGTCCAGGGCGGTGCGCCGGGCTGCCTTGAGATCCCGGCGCCGGGGCATGACGTCGCGGGCGCGTTCAGGCGTGATGCCGAGGTCGGCGAGGAGACGCTGCTGTCCGGGATGGAGGCTGCTGTAGCTGGTGCACTGCTCGTAGAGCCAGGTGCCGAGGTTCTCCGTGGTGCCGGGGAATCCGTGTTCGGGCTTGAGCGGCTGCCCGGCCTTCACCAGTGCCTTGGCGCGGTGGTAGATGCGCTGCCACCACAGGTTCCAAGGCGGGTTCCACCACGGGTCGAGGGCGTCGAGGGCGGCGGCGCGTTCGGGAGCGAGTTCAGGTCCTGCGGCGCGCTGGTTGGCGAGCCACAGGCCGACGGCGAAGCCTTCCATCTGCACCGTGTTGGGCGCGCACAGGTGGCTGTGCTCGGCGGCGTAGGTACGAGCATGGCGCAGCCCACGCGCGAACCCCCGGGCAGCATCTTCGGCGCTGTCTGGGAGCGACGCAGGCTCGGGCTGCACGGGTGTCTCGCCCCGGTCACTGCTGTCGGCCAGGAGCTGGGAAACCGGGGTGGGCCGGTGGGGCGGGGAGATGCGCCACATGCTCCGCGTCTTCGGATTGTGTCCGGCTTGGCTGCGGACGCAGGCGCGTACCCAGGCGTTCAGCGGCCCTGTCGTGACCGCAGCGAGGCGGCCGGCGATCCACGGCCGCTCGAGACGCCGGGCCAGTTCGCCGGTGAGGCGGGGGACATCGGCGAGCGAGTGCGGTTGATGCCGGCCCGCCTCGTCGAGCAGTTGCTGCTGCACACCCGCATCGGCCAGGGCCGCGGCCAGCGTGACGGCTTCCGGATAGGTCACCGCATCCCGCGCCGCTCCACGCCATACGAGGCCGTCACCCAAAGCCATCGACCGCAGCCGGTCGGGCCAGAGGGTCTCTTCCGGCCAGGCCTCGTCCCACCACGACGCTGTAACCGCCTGCGCCACAGCGAACGCTTCGCCGGCGTGCGGGCTGCGCCGCAGCAGCCGTGCATGACGACGCTGGGCCGTTGCGATCTGCGGCACGTGCCGCACGTCCAGCTGCCCGGGGCCCGCCGTCGCTCCGTCGACGACGGGGGCTTCGAGCATCCAGCACTGGTGCTTGACGCAGACCCGTGCGTGCGGCAGGAGGTAGCGGCGTGCTTCTTCCCGGCCCTGTGATGCGGTCGCGGTGCAGGCCCGGCAGCCGGGGCCGGTCGGCGGGATCGTGGCTGAGGTGCGGACCCAGGCGGCCGGACCGCTTTCCAGCCTGCTCGAGGGAACCTCCCGGCCCCAGGCCGGTAGGGCACGGAGCAGGTGTTCTTCGGGCATGCGGCAGAAGGCGGCGACCACCACCCGGGCCTCGGTGTTGAAGACGACTTCGCCGTCGGGCCGCACGGTGAAGAGGTTGGGACGCCGTCCCACGTCCACGAGCGCGCCGATGAGTTCTTTGGCCGTGAGCCGGTAGCGGGAGGCAACCCGGCTCATGTACGACAGCGTCGTCTCACCGCGCAGCGGCGCTACCCGCACCGCACCCAAAGCCCCTGCGTGCCCGGAGAGTTCGGGCTGCTCTCGCTCAAAGAGCTGCGCCTGCTGCCCGCTGGGGGTCTTCGTCACCGCTGCTCCGGCCTCCGTCAGGATCCCGCGTTGTGGCTGCGCGGGCGCGGGAGGCGTTTTCGGGGCGGGCGGGCTTGCTGTTCCGCGCGGATGTCGAGCTGGATGCCGGCCAGGAGCTTCTTGGTGATCTTCTCACTGCCGTCGAGCAGGGCGGTCAGGGCGGCTTCGCGGATGAGGTGAGAGAGGCTGCCCATGACGCCGCCGGTGCGCTGGTGGAGGTAGTCGGAGTGCCGCGCCAGGGTGTGCGGGGTGTGGTGGCGCAGGCGCAGGGCTTGCTCCATGTCGGTGACCAGAGAACGCCAGATCTCGCGTTGCTCTTCGGTGGCGCAGGGCAGCGCGGTGTTGCGGATCAGGGTGAAGCGGCCGGCTAGCTGGGCGCCGCGCGGCCCGGTCAGCAGGGGAGAGGCTTCGACGTCGACGCCGGCGTAAACGAAGGTGGCGGGGATGCGCTCGCCGAGGTGTTTCATCTGGTCGGAGGTCTCCGCGCCGGACCGGGTGCGGGTGTCGAGCAGGTGGACGTCGTCCACGAGGACCAGCTTCGTCTCCAGGAGGCACAGCAGGTGGCAGACGGCGTCGGTGATCTGGGCCTGGTTCATGCGGGTGGCGATGGGGATGCCGAGGAACCGGGCGAACTCGCTGACCAGCATCTTGGGTGTGGAGGCCGGTGGCACGGCCAGGAAGACCACGGGCAGGCGGTCCGTGCTGCCGGGGTGCCGGCGCTGCTCGGCGAGTTCGAAGGTGCGGCCCATTTCCAGCAGGGTGGTGGTCTTGCCTGTGGTGGGCGGCCCGGAGACGATCAGGCCGCGGCGTGCGGTGCCCTGCTGGCGGCGGTTGAGGAGCATCAGACGCCGCAGCGACAGGGAGATGCGTTCCATGGCCGGGGTGGTCAGCACCACGAACCGGGAGTGGTAATCCAGCCGTTCCTCCAGCGACCAGTCCTCGTCGGCGGCCGGATGGGGCTGCAGCGGGGGAGCGGCGACGAACTGCTGCCAGCCGTCTCGCGTGGTCGGCGGCGCGTACGCCGCGGCCCTCGCTCCGTCGTGAAGGGTGCTGTCGGCAGGCGCGTCTGTCACCACTGTGCTGCTTCCTGGTAGGCGTCATAGATCCGGGAAGGGCGCGGAACTTGAGCGGGGGAGTCCGGCCGTTCGTCTCCGGCATGCTCATCGGCGTCAGCGGGGCCGGGCAGGTCGTCGTCCTCGTCCCAGCCGTCCTCGAACCCTGCCTCCCCTTGCTGATCCTCTTCCTCGATCGGGGCGAAGGCGCCCACCAGGCTGTAGGAGAGGGTCGGAGCCGCCACAGGGTCCGGGACCGCCTGCGGCGAGGCTGGTCGGGCCAGGGACGCTGCGGCGCTGGCGCGCGCCGCCACCGTCTGCTCGCGGCGAGTCCCGGCACCGTTGCTCGCACGCCGCAGGAGGCGGTCCAGGGCCTGGGCCAGCTGCCGCTCGTGCTCGACGCGGTCGCCGCGGCGCTCGACTGCGGCACGGACGTGCTGCCAGGTGAAGTCGGTGAAGGGCAGGCTGATACAGCCGCGGTGGATCCACGGCACCTCTTCCCACCCGGTGGGCAGCCGCACCCAGATCTGATTGGGGTCGTAGGGGTTGTGGTGCACCTCCCATCTACCGTCCGGCGCGCCCGACCGGTCCCCGCGATGCGCATTGAGGACCTTGTGGTCGTAGGTGCGGTAGTCGAAGCGGATGCCGTAGTCGTTGATGGCCACCCGCTTGACGGGCATGAGCTCGATGTAATCGTCCGCGCTCAGCGGCACCGGGACATAGCCGGTGACTCCCACGAGCGCGCCCCACATCTCGTTCGGCGACAGGGCGAGCTTCGGTGCCAGCGGATGGCGCAGCGACGCGTGCGGGCGGTGCTGCCAGTCGGTGACCAGCCACTCATCCAGCAGGTCCTGCACCTGCGCAAGCGTCCAGCACGCCTCGTCCTCAACGTGCGTGCCGCGCCGGGTGACATCCGAGCCGCTGTAGCCGGCCACGTACTGGGAAAACCGGTCCCCAATGCTGCGGAACGTCCGCTCCACATGGCCCTTGGCCGGGCCATTGGCCGGCGGCGCCGGCTGAACGGACACCCCCAGGCTCTCGCACGCGGCAATGAAGGAACGGGAGACAAACACCGCACCTTGGTCGACCACCACCGTCTCCGGCATGATCACCGGCCGGGCCGCTGCCCCTTCCAGCCGCGCATCCAACGACACCAACCGCTCATAGGGGATGACTGACCGAGACATCGCCAGCGCCGAATCCCACCCCGGGCGCATCCGCATGGGCGTGACCATCTGCGCCAGCAGCACTGCCGCATCCACCGATCTCGTGCCCACCGGCCGCACGACCGCGGCACAGATACTGCGCGTTGCCACGTCCAACGCGATCGACAACTCGACCGACCCCGTCACCCCGTCGGCGAGCACCACCAGCACATCCAGCGGCGTACTGTCCAGCATCACCAGCTCACCCGGTCGCAGCGCCACGGTCGGGGTGAAGGGAGGCGCCGGCCGCGACGTGCGCCGCCGCTGCTGTGCCGCCGACCCCAGCAGCCCATGGCCGTCGGCGAGCGCGTGCACCAGCCGGTTGAACGTCGTCACCGGCGGCAACTGCACCGCGCCGGGCCCATGGGTTTCCTCCAGAATCCACCCGACCATGCGCCGCAGCCGGCTCAGCGTGCCAGTGGAGCGTTCCCGCTGTGCCTCCAGCACCTGAGTGATCGCAGCGACCACACGCTCATCGGCCCGTCCCACCACAGAACGCCTACGCGCCGTGCGCTGGTCGACCAGCCCCCACAGCCCCTTCTCGCGGTAACGGGCCCGCATCCGCCGCACGGTCACCGCACTCGTCGGCTGCCCCGCCGCGGTCAACTCCGCTGCCTTGGCCTCCTCCCGTTCCGCCACAGTCCGCTGCGCCGGATCGAACTCCGCCCGCGGAACACCGCCCTGCCCCGGCACCGGAAGGCCGGTCTCCACCTCGCGCACGTGCCGCTCCCAGGCCTCAGCCCGCTCGCGTGCCTGAACAGGCAGTTCCTCCAGGAGCCCGAACGGAGGCACCTCGGGGCGGGGCGCTCCTACGAGTTCGAAGTCAGGAGCAGCGAACAGATAGTTCACCAGCACCGTTGCCGGGGAGTTGTCCGAGTCGACCAGCCTGGCACGCGCTCCTTCGAGCATCACCACCGTCCAGGAGCGATCCTCGAACCGCACCTGGCTCCCCACCTCGAGTACTGCCGCCGTCACGCAGACGCCCACTCGCCCGGGCCTGCTGTCACGGTCACCCGTTCATGCAAGGGCTCGTTCAGCGGGGCTGACAGCGCCCCGGTCCATAGGGCATGGAAGAGGGCCGGGAGAACCCTGATGGTGTCCCCGAGGTCACGTGCCCCTTCGATCAGCGGCCGAGGACGGGCAAATGCCCGTATCGCCTCCTCCACGATCGCGGTGTCCCGGTAGCGGGGGTGCCGGTATCCCGACAGCCAGCCCAGGTTGGCAGCGACAACCGGTTCTGGAGGCGACGCCACTCTGTACTGCCATCCCACCGCTGCCATGACGGCAGCACGGTGCGCGAGCCGGGGAGAGATCTCCCCTCGTCCGGCACAGTCGAGCAGCAGACCGCCGCCGTCGCTGAACCGTGCCATCAGATGCGGCGCATGCGACACCACGGTCCCCTCAGATCCCCGCCAGGACAGCTCTACAGGGCGGCATGTCATCGCCATGACCGAAGGATCACGGTCCAGCAGCATCACCTGAGTGCGCATGACACCCGACCCGTAGTGCACCAGCCGCCCGGTGGTAGCCGACCACCACCAGCCCGGCGCGAAACGACGGCCAGATCGCAAGGGAAACGGACGTACCGCACCGCAGTCCTCCAGACGAACGACACGAGCGGCCTCGCCCCACGGCATCCGCTGTTCTTTCCCGTACGGATCCAGGAAACGGGCGCTGTAGTTACAGGGATCAGCGACCGCCGGGTGCGCCGAGGAGCCTTGCTGCCACATGCACCTTCAACCGATGAGCATCCCATCAGGTAATGGCCACACGGCATGCGCCGTGGCGTCCCGGACCTGGCTCTGTAGTCGTACCGTGCGCTGGGCGCCCGCCTGCCCGCCGTCTCGCCGCGCCGTTGCGGGGAGTGAGTCGAGCACAGTGATGTCGATGATCGCTGGTATGCGGCCGGGGAGGGGGGGAGAGGGTCCTGCCGGATGGAGGTACCGCTGTGACCGTCCGACTCCTGGGCGGTTTGCTTGCCCGACTGGGGACCACCGATGCTTGGGTCGGTCAGTGGCTCAGCCGGTGACGCCGACTGGGGGCCTGTACGTCCCCGTACGGCGACCCGGCGACCGGCATCGCCCTGACAGAGCCCTGGGGCACCATTCCACGCAGCTGGCCATCCCCGGCCGCGCCCGACGTCAACGGAGACGCGGAGGGCGGGGCAGGTCACCTGTCTCTGTAGAGGTCCTCGTCGGGCTCCCAATTCACATAGAACTCGTCCACGGTCACATCGAGGACGACCTCCTCAGCAAAGTCTCCGAGATCCCAGAGTTCCTCGTTCTCGACATCAAGGTCGCAGGCGGAGCAGGCGAAGACGTAGGGCGTGAAGACCACGACGGGCTCGTTCGTCTCGTCGATATGGGTGTCGCCCATGAGCCAGCCCTTCGAGCCGCAGGCCGGACAGGGCCTCTCTTCGTCGTGCTCCATGTATCTCGGCGACTGCCGCGTGATCGTCGCCAGGACGATCTCACGCTCCTTCGCTGCCAAGTGCCCGTAGCGCTGCGCGAAGAGAGTTCGCGCCCTAGCGAGCTTGCCCTCCAACTGGATTCGGACGGCCTTGACCTGCTCCTCGATCAGCCTGTCGTGCAGCGAGACATAGCTCCCCCAGTAGACCTCCGGGTCGATCTCCAACTCGGTGAGCAACGGATCGATCAGTCGAAGGCAGGTGGTGAATACGGTCTGGACCTCGGCGATGTCATGGAGGCCGCTGTGCGCGACGCCGTTGCGGGCATTCGCAACCGGCAGCAGGGCCCGCTGGTCGACCGGGATCTGCTTGCGAAGGATCTTGTGCACTCGGGCGTGTGCTTCGACCAGGCCGATGGTCTTCGCACGGCTTGCCGGAGCGGACGCGTGCGTGCCGTGACCAGTGGCGTGGAGCAGCGAGTCGAAGTCCTTGGCTTCGACTATCAGCGCCGGGTGAAGTGACGAGAGGTAGGCCTTGAGAAGGTGTTCGGCTGCGATCCCTGCGTGGTGAACGGCGAAGTCGTGGGAGTCGGCCCCCTGAGCGAACGCCGTGAGCGCCGCTGTCATCCACCTCTGAGAGGAGAGCTTGAGCTTTTCCGCATGCATGGGCTGGACTCTAAGTGCCTGTTTCTGAACCCGCCTGGACTCCGGCGCCATCTCCCACTACCGCACCAGCTCCCACCCGACTGGCCCAAGCCGGTGCGCGTCGAGGCGCTCGACAAAGGCCGGCCGCATGCGCGAGTTCCGCACCCGCCGTCAGCTGTGGGCGTACCAGGACAGCGCGAAACGGATTCGCGTCGCCGGACGGCCCGCCGCGGCCGACCAAAAAAAGTCGACGGGCGACGTCACGCCTGAGCCCTCTGGATGGCACTCCTCTATGACGACTTCAGCGGACCAGCGAACGGAGCATGGGGCGATGCCGGAGTATGTGATTGCAGCAGGCGTCACTGTGGCGGGGTGCCTGGTGGGGGTGCTGCGGGTTTGGATCCGTGCGAGGGGGGTGGTCCAGGTGGAGAAGATTCGCGGGTCGCTACGCCGTGACTTGGTGCGTGAGCTTCCTCGGGGCAGCCGCCTCGTTGATCGCGCGAACAGGGTGACCATCGAAATCGGGCGGTCCGTGGAACGTGAAGGGGGGCCGCGTGGGATGGGTGACTGACTGGTCTGCTCAGGCTGCCTGCCGTACAACCGATCCGGATGAGCTGTTCGTGGCTGAGGCCGCACAGAACAGGGCCAAGGCCGTGTGCACAGGATGCCCTGTACGCACTGAGTGTCTGGCCGATGCGCTGGACAACCGTGTCAAATTCGGTGTGTGGGGAGGCATGACGGCGCGGGAACGCCGTGCGCTGCTTCGTAGGCTTCCCACGGTGACCTCGTGGCGGCGGCTGCTGGAGACAGCCCGAACGGAGTACGAGCGAGGGGTGGGCACCCTGACCCTGGACGACGACACAGTCGAACCGGTGCGCAGGGTCTCGGGCTTGAAGTGGAGGCGCCCGGAGGACGAGCTGGCCTTCCTGTCCGTCTACAAGGAGCAGATCAAACCCTTGGTGGGATTGCTCATCAACGCAGGTGCCTCCAAGCACGATGCGGAGGATGCGGCGCAGAGTGCGCTCGAAGAGCTCGCGAAGAAGTGGTACGAGGTGGCCCGGCCCAAGCCATGGCTGCGAACGACGGCCTCCAGGATGTGGTTAAGAGCCGTGCGCCGCGTCAGACCAGACGAGCTAACCGATTCAGTTCCAGAGGAAGGTGTCGTCGACCATAGTGCTGACGTAGTCGAGAAGACGGACATGAACCAGCTTCTCCGGCGTCTGCCGCCCCTCCAGCGTATGGTGATGGCATTCCAAATTGACGGCTGCTCGCCATCCGAGACGGCGGAAGCTCTGCGGATGCCGGCAGTGAACGTACGGCAGAACCTGCGACGGGCGCGCCTCAACCTGGCGCGCATGCTTGAGGAGGACGAGGGAGGTACGCAGTGAGCGCTGAGACATCCTGGAATGACGAGCCAGACCTCGACGAAGAGACTGCGGCCCGACTCGACCGCTTCCTGCAGGCGGGGAAGGCAGAGACCCAGCGGCTTCTTGACGAGTCGGTCGACGTCGAGCAGAAGCTGGCGGAATCGCTGGAGCGGCTGGCAACGGATGACTCTGAAGACGCCTCTTGGCCTCAGCCTTTGCTCAAGTGGCATCGCACTGCTTAACAGCGAGAGCTTCGCAAACGGACCGCCGCCATGGCCCAGCTTCCTTCAATCTCGCCACATCAGCCGCAGCGGATCCCGTTCGGGGAACGGTCACGGTGACCGTTCCCCGAACGCTTACACAAAGCTCTTATACCGGACTAGTACTCCAGTGCGGTTTCGTGATCTATCCAGTGAGTTGGTCAGTTGACCGTTGTCGGTAGTGGCTGCGGCGGGCTGTTGCTTGGTGGCGTCGGAGCCATGTGGACCAGTGCAGGAGCCTGGCCGCTGGCACGGCCGGGGGTTGAGCGCGACGACGAGTAGGCGGCGGATTTCGGGGACGGTCAGCGTGATCGGGTCGCTGCCGCGGGCGGGGTGGTGGGGATCGATGGGCCGGTCGGGGGCTGCGTCGGCGGCGAGGGCGGTCAGGAAGGCCAGGGCGAGCATGGCGAGTGTGATGTGGCGGTGCCACGAGGTCCAGTTGCGGACCTGGTAGTGATCGAGTCCGACCTGGCCCTTGGCGGCCTGGAAGCACTCCTCCACGCTCCAGCGGACGCCAGCCACGCGGACCAGCTCCGCCAGCGTCACCTCGGTGGGTGACCAGCACAGGTAGAAGGCAAGTTCACCAGTAGTGCGGTTGCGGCGGACGAGCAGGTGGCGGTGTCCGTCGGTGCCGATGTGGATCCAGGCCCAGTCGTAGTAGCGCGGGCCCTTCGCGCCGTTGCCTGCGCTGTGCCGCTGCCAGGCGCTGGCGGGCAGGCGTTCGGCGACGGTGTCCGCGCGCATGGTGGTGCGGCCTGAGTTGATCCGTACCCGGGTGGAGCAGGCGACGGCCATCACGTAGCCGGTCCCGCGTGCCTCCAGGGCGGCACGAAGCTGAGGGTCCTGCCCGTAGGCTTCGTCGCCGGTCACCCACGGTGCCTCCACCCCGGCGTCCAGCGCGGCGGCGATCATCTCCCAGGCCAGGCGGGGCTTGGTCTGGAACTGCACAGTCTCGGGTATCCCGGCCGCCTGGCGGCGTCCGGGATCGGAGCACCAGGACTGTTCGGGCAGGTAGAGCCTGCGGTCGATCAGCGTCCGCCCCCGGCTGGTGGCATAGGCGAGGAAGACGCCGACCTGGGAGTTCTCGATGCGCCCGGCGGTGCCGGTGTACTGGCGCTGCACGCCCGCCGAGGCCCGGCCCTTCTTCACGAAGCCGGTCTCGTCCACGATCAGCACCGCGCCCTGGGCGCCGAGGTGTTCGACGGCGTAGGCGCGGATGTCGTCGCGGACGGCGTCGGCGTCCCAGCGGGCGCAGCGCAGCAGCCGCTGCATCGGGCCCGGCCGCGCATGGCCTGCCTGTTCGGCCGGCTGCCAGCAGTTCTTCCGCTCGGCATGCGACAGCAGTCCGAGCAGGTAGGCGCGGGCGGTAGCCCGGGGTTCAACTCGGCTGAACCGGCCCGCAATCCGCGCCATGGCCTGCTCGAACATCGCCCGCCATCGGGCGCCGTCTATGCTGTGACCTGCGGCCATCGCACGATCGTCATGAGTCCACACAACCCTTGATGATCACGCGGTGGCCGTTCCAGTTCTCACGCGGGTCTGACCCAAGATCGCGAAGTCACACTGGAGTACTAGCGGCCCTTGACCTGCTGTCACCGGATTCAGAAACAGGCACTAAGCCTGTCGGAACCACAGTCGAACGCGACTTTCGTGGTCGACCTGATACTTCCCAAGACCAGCGATCCCAGTCCGCGCATCTTCGGGCGCCACCCCGGCGCATACGGCGTCTCCGAACCCACTACTCGCGCATCAAAGCTTTGCACGCCCTCAGGTTGGTCAACCTCAGTGATCAAGTTCTTCGATGCGGAACTGCCTGCCGGCGATAACAGCCCCAAGCCCCTGGGCGCTGCTATGGCAGCCCGGGGGCTATGTGCGAACGGGCGTCTCATACAGGTCGGCGCCACGACCCGCCGACAGTGTTATGCCCACTTCATGCCGAGCTCCCGTAGTGCGTCCAGCTGGTCCTGGGTGAGCTTGTCGCGCCTCTGCTTGGTGTTGGAGACCCATACACCGAGCTTTACGGGCACCGGTTCCGTGCTGACTCTCACTTCCGTGCCATGCGCGATTCTCATGAAGATGTCGTCTGGGTGATGTCCATGGCCCGCTAGCTGGGGGGCATCATGGGATTGCTTCAGACGCAACATGAGAACTGTCGGTTCAGGCATCTGAGAATCGCCAGTTCGGCCCACTGAGAATCACAATACGAAGAGAGCTGTGACCTGCTGTTTCACTCTGAAGGCGTGGCGAGATGGTCTTCACACACTTCCATGCCGACTGGGCTCGCGTGTGCTGCATCTGGGTCAGCTGACGATATGTCACCCCCGCTCGCGCGGGGCCGAGTCACGGGTACAGGGCCCAAAGCAGGTGCCTCTCGAGTCACCCCCGCTCGCGCGGGGTGGAGTACCCGTGCACACCGGGGCACGGAACTCCCGCCGAGTCACCCCCCACCCCGCGCGGCCTCTGCCTCGAGGTCGCCGGGAAGGCCGCCACGGTGGCCGGTTCACTCCCGCTCGCGCGGGCTTCACCCCGGGCAATCGTCGTCGACCGGGGCAAGGTCGAGTCACTCCCGCTTGCACGAGCAGAGATGGACCTAGGTATCGTCGGCAGCGTAGGAGTCCTGTCATCTACGCAGTTGATACGGAGCGGGTTTCGCCGGCCAGGTTTTGAACATTCCGATTAGTCCCGCTTGCGTAGACCCACCTCATCAGCGAAGAACTCAGAGTACATCGTCGATGCACTCCCGGTTGGGGCTCGCCAAGCCGCCGGCCGGCCGGATCGATCTCAGCGTCGGTTCCCTCCGGCCGCGCTCTGAACGCCGAGCCCTCCAAGACCGACTCAATCCCGCTCCCGCGGCTCCACAGGAAGTAACGGAGGCGTTCGGCCAGGGCGGTCGAGTCACCCCCGCTCACGCGGGCCCTGATCCGGCCAGTGTTTCCTGTGGCTTGCAGTGAGCCACACGGACTCTCCAGGCCGTCGGCCACCCGGATCGACACTAGCGTCGAGTCACTCCCACTCGCGCGGGCGCAATGCCGACCTGATCAACGGCAGACTGGATCGTCACGGCTCACTCCCGCTCGCGGTAACTTCAGCGTAAGCCGATCGACTTTCACAGGGCAGCGTCGAGGCGTTCCCACTTGCGCGGGTTCCACGGCGCCCACAGACGCCGTTCGGTGCGCCGGTTCGGTCCGGGTCCGGGTCACTCCCGCTCACGCGGGCGATACACCGAGGCCGCGGCAGAGTCGGCACTACTGCACGAGTCACTCCCGCTCGCACGGGCTCTGCGTCCATCACAACCATCACGACGTGCGCCAGATCGAGTCACTCCGGCTTGTGCAGGCTTTGCTTGATCACCCCCGCCGCATCCGCGCTGGAGTGCGAGTCGGTCCCGCTCACGCGGGCGGTACGGCGGCTGGTGCAGCAAGCTGAACAGGGCCGCGGAGTCACCCCCGCTCGTGCGGGCTCTCCCCGATCACTGCCGCCTCGTGCGCGCTGGAGTGTGGGTCACTCCCGCTCGCGCGGGCTTACCGTCCATGTGTAGGGCGAATACCTCGCTGCCCGGGCTCTCTCGCGCGTGGGCGGCTACGCCCTCCGTTCCTGTCTAGCCCAGTGCGCCAACGGGTCACCCCCGCTCGCGCGGGGCGGACCTGTGTGTGACGTCAGTGACCTGCTGGGGGATCGAGTCACCCCCGCTCGCACGGGCGCTACGCGCGAGGCCTCTTGTGTGCCTCTGTGACGTCCGAGTCATTCCCGCTGGCGCGGGCGTTGCCCTCTCTGACCTGGTCAATCTAGCGCGGGGCGGACTGCACGTCCTGCCTACAAGGCTGCTGGCTGGGAGCCGGTGCGGACGCGGGTCCCTCGAGCCCGTCGGCCTGAGGGACCCGCGTGCCGTTTCACTACCCCTTGATCGGGGTCGTTTTCAGCAGGGGCAGCCACTGTGATGGCAGCGCTTGCTCGGCCCGGCTGTCAAGGTACGCACTCTCCTCGGTCTTGCGGGAGATGGCGAGACTCCACGGACTGGCCACATGCCCCTCGGCCGCGTGAGCGTCGTCCAGGACGAGCATGCCAGCATTGTCGAGAGCCGGATTCGAGTTGAAGACATGACTGTAGACGCTGACGGCGACGGCTTCCCCTGCCTCGTACCGCGCCTGGTGGGCTGGATTCCATGTTTTCACGCGATTCACGAGCAGCACGTTTGGATCCCATACTCGTCGAACTTTGCTGCCGTCTGCCGCGCCAATTGCCGAGTGGGACAGAGGTAGGCGACACGTTCGCCGTACTTGCGGCGCTGGTACTCGCCAATCAGGCCTCCGACAAGAGTTTTACCCGCCCCGGTCGGCAGCTCAATTGCTACGTCTGACGCGTCTGACTTCTTCTCGTGCCAGTCCCGAAGGACATCCTGCTGGTTTCCCCACACGAATTCAGGCCCACGATTCGTCAGGGCAAGAATCCGATACAGGTCAACCGGGTCATCCGGCATGGCCGCATCGGCGGAATTGAGCTTGAAGGCCACTGCACTCCGTTCCCGCCGCTGAGCTGACAAGAGCTCAGCATCTATCCCCGTTGCTCGGCTTCTCAAAGTACTGCAGCATGTCGGGCCGCTGGCAACAACTGCTGCTGGAGGTCGACCGCCGCACCGAGGACGCGCACGACCTGGTCGCCAAGCTGCGCCGGTACTGGGGGTGGGGCCGCCCGCTCGCGCAGGCTCTTCCCGATTGCTGCTGCCTCGTGCGCGCTGGAGTCCGAGTCACTCCGCTCATGCGGGCTCTACCTGCACCCCGGACTCCGAGGTCTGGCTCACTGGCGTATCACTCCCGCTTGCGCGGGTTCTATATCGAGGCCGAGGTAAACCAGTCGCGCGCGGCCGCGGCACTCCCGCTCGCGCGGGCCAAGTACGCGGGGCCGAGCACAGCTAGCGCATCACCGAGCACCCTGAGCCACTCCCGCTCGCGCAGACACCAAGTGTTCCACCACATGGTGAAGGAGGCCGAGGCCGTATCACCCCCGCTCGCGCGGGCTCTATGCGATCCATGACAACATTCGCATCCCGGCCGACGGGTTACTCCCGCTGCCGCGGGCCTCACAGTGCGGGCCGACCATACATCACACAAGCTACGGGTCACTCCCGCTCGCGGGCGCTACGAGCTGCTGCAGATCGTGGGGCGGGCTCTGCGAGGGGTCACTCCCGCTTGCGCGGCCTTACTTCCACCGAATCGACGACGGCTATGCCGAGTCACTCCCGCTCGCGCGGGCTCCGCCCTAAGAGAGCGTCTGATCACCGTTCAGGCTGTTGTGGCGGTCATGTCCGTTTCGATTCGCCAGGTAGGCGTAGATTCTCCCGTCAGTTCGCGGGACATTTTGTTAGCCATCGCCCAGTGGATCATTGCTCGGGATCTCTGGGGCAGGGCTTCGTAGTCCCGGGCCAGGCGGCGGTGCTGCATCAGCCAGCCGAAGGTCCGCTCGATCACCCAGCGTTTTGGCAGCGGCTCGAACCCCCTGGCTCGAGGCCGCTGCACCACCTCCACGTCGATGCCGAGCAGGGCACCGTGATTGAAGATGCTGTTCTGGTATCCGCCGTCGGCCCAGACCTTGGAGACACTGGGGTAGTTCGCGGCCACGTCGTCGAGCAGGAGCTTGCCGCCGGTGGTCTCGTGCACGTTCGCGGCAGTGATGAGGACGGCCAGCACGAGACCGAGCGTGTCGGTGATCAGGTGCCGTTTGCGTCCTTTGATCTTCTTGCCGGCGTCGATGCCCTGGCTGGTCTCGGCCACGTTTGCCGAGGTCTTCACGCTCTGGGCGTCGACCACGGCCGCAGTCGGATCGGCACTGCGGCCGTGGGCTCGGCGGGTCTTGTCACGTAACAGGTCGTGGACCTGCTGGGTCGTGCCGTCCGCTTCCCACTTTGCGTAGTAGTAGTCGTAGACGGTCTTGTACGGCGGGAAGTCATGAGGCAGGTACTCCCATGGGATGCCGGTGCGGTTGACGTAGAGGATCGCGTTGACGATCTCTCGCAGGTCGTGCACCCGGACCGCCGTACCGGGGCCAGTCCGTCTCGCCCGCCAGGCGGTGAAGACCGGCTCGATCAGAGCCCAGCGGGCATCGGACACATCACTGCGGTACGAACGGCGAGCACTCACACACGGTGCAACGACCGCCAGCACCACCGGTCACACAAACATCCCAGAACACCCACTATCTAGATCAGATGCCCTCTAAGACAATCGTCGTCGACCGAGGCAAAGTCGAGTCACTCCTGCCTGGATAGGCCCACCTCATCATCGAAACGAAGCGGGTATACCTCGCCGACGCACTCCCGCTTCCGCGGGCGTCAGGTCCGCCTTCGGCCGGGCTGCACCTAAGGCGTGGGGTCATCCCCGCTCCCGCTGGGGTTGGGCCGGAGCGGCACAGGCGGGCGTCCGAGGGCGCCGTCTCAGCAGGGACTGCATCCGGTCACACAGCTCACCCTGGCGTTGCCGGCAGGTGGCCACCAGTGAGCCGCAGTGGAAGGAGTCGCCCCCGCTCACGCGGTCTAACCGCAGGTGCCAGTCGCCCTCACTCGCGTATCTTCATGCGACGAGGGGCCCGAGCCAGGCACAGCAGGCCGGGTCACTCCCGCTGGCGCGGACTCTGCACACGCCTCTGGCTTTGGAGGAGACCATGTGCCGAGTCACTTCCGCTCCTGCGGGTCCTACCCCCCGCCTCGCCCAACTCGCCGCCCTGACCTACGAGTCACTCCCGCTCGCGCGGGCTGGCGATTCTCAGATGCCTGCACCAACAGTTCTCATGTTGTGTCTGAAGCAATCCCATGATGCCTCTGCAACTAGCGGGTTACCGACATCACTCAGACGACTTTGCATGAGAATCGTGCACGGCACGGAAGTGAGAGTCAGCAGTCACCCCGCTCATGCGGGCTCTCCCCGATCACTGCCGCCTCGTGCACGCTGGAGTGTGGGTCACTCCCACTCGCGTGGGCACGACGTCGGGTCACTCCCGCTCACGCGGGTCCTTCAAGAAGGACTGGTCGGACGGCCTGTCGGCCGCCGAGTCGCTCCCGCTCGCGCGGGCTTTACATCCAGGCCGACGTGAACCACTCTCGCGCCGCCGAGTCACTCCCGCTCGCGCGGGGTCCTGCCCTCGCATTGCCCAGTTCCCGGCCCTGAGTCTCGCCCGTTCGGACGCTCTTCGGCAAGGCACTCTGTGGAACACGGTGATGCTCCGAGTCCGCTCGCGGGGCTCCGCAGGCCTTTGACCACGGGTCACTCCCGCTCGCGCGGGCGTTGCTCGGTGGTGCAGTCGTCGAAGACGATCACCGTCGAGTCACTCCCGCTCGCGCGGACTCCACCACGCCGAGCGGATGCGTGCACGGCTCGCCGACGGGCTCCACAAAATCTGGGTCACTCTCGCTCGCGCGGGCTTTGACCCGGTCCTTTTGAGGCAGGTTGTCTGGGATTTGCTCGTGCTCCAGGGGGATGATGCCATACGGGCTGGACGCGGGTGTAGATGTTCCGTCTTTCTGGTGATCATGTTTTCGGAAGGTCCGCGGGGGTGGCAGCGTCAGGGGATGGGAGTTGTTGAGGATGGGCGTTACGACGGTGTTGACCTCCGTCCGTGGGGGAAGTTCGATCGGGCGACGCTGAGGGTGTATTCGCTGCTGTTCCACTTGATCGATGTGGGGGCGGTGGCGGGGGTGCTGTGGGACCGATTCCTGACCCCGAGTCAGCGCAGGGTCATCAGCGCCGGGCTCGACATGCCGCAGGAGCAGGCGCGTTCGGGGGTGTGTTTCCTGGCGGGCATGCATGACATCGGGAAGCTGACTCCGTATTTCCAGGCTCTCGAGCCGGTGGCGTATGTGCGGTTGGGGGAGGAGCTGCCGGCGGATGCGGGCCAGGTGGTGCACGTGCCGCACGCGCGTGCGTCAATGCATGTGGGTCTGCATCTGCTGGGCGAGCTGGGCTTTGCCGTGGGCGGCAACGACAGTCCCGCCGTGCGTGCTGCTCAGTGTCTGGGCGGGCATCACGG
Source organism: Streptomyces sp. SID5464 (assembly GCF_009862985.1). Classification (NCBI taxonomy): domain Bacteria; kingdom Bacillati; phylum Actinomycetota; class Actinomycetes; order Kitasatosporales; family Streptomycetaceae; genus Streptomyces; species Streptomyces sp. SID5464. The sequence continues at coordinate 52,284 of NZ_WWIQ01000078.1, forward strand.
CCGGTTTCTCCAGCTCGATGTCGACGGGGCGGCGTCCGCGCAGCGAGTGCAGGCCACGCTGGGCGGGCCCGAGTGGCAGGAGCTGCGCCGCCGCTATGTCCGGTTGCTGTGGCACCTGTTCGGCGTCGACGAAGCTCCGAAGGCGATGTCGGTGGAGGCTGCGGTGCTGATCACGGGGCTGACGATGGTCGCTGACCGCATCGCGAGCCAGCGCCGGTACTGGGTGCCCAACGCGGACACACCGTCTTTCGGTGCTGCCGAGCACCACAGCCGTGCCCGCCGGCAGGCCGAGGAGGAGGTCGAGCGGCTCGGCCTTGCCCGCTTCGCGCTGGACCGTATCCCGTTCACCACCGCCCACCCGGCGCTTAAGGAACCGAACGCTCTGCAGGCTTCCGTGATGGAGGAGTTTCCGCGCCTGGTCGCCGAGCGGGGGAGTGGTATCGCGGTGGTCACGGACGCGATGGGCACGGGCAAGAGCGTGGCCGCGCTGGAGATGGCGCGGATCTTCAACGAGCACAGCGGAACCCAGGGGGTGATGTGGCTGCTGCCGGCGACGGCCGCCGCGGACCAGGCCTACGAGGTCCTTGACCGGTATGTGCGCGGCCACCGGCCCGAGTACGCGCCGGTGACGCTGGTGCACCACCACAGTGACCTCAACGAGGCATACACCGGCCGTCTCCTGTCCCCGGCGGACACCTCCGTCCTGGGCGGACCGCCCGATGACCCGTTCGCCGACCACCAAGACGACATCGACGACGAGAGGGAGTACGGTCCGGGCGTCGCGGGGCCCGATGGGTGGCTGCGAGGACGGGACAACGCGCTCCTGGCCCAGTACACCGTCTCCACCACCGACCAGGCGCAGATGGCAGTCCTGCCCGTCCGCCACAGCGCGCTGCGCATGCTGGCCCTGACGGGCAAGACGGTCGTGGTCGACGAAGCCCACGCACTGGATGCGTTCAGCCAGCTTCAGCTTCTGCGCCTGCTGCAGTGGCTGGGAGCGATGAACTGCCCGGTCGTCCTGTTGTCGGCGACGATGCCCGCGCCCACCGCCACCGAGCTGGTGCGGGCCTACCTGTGGGGAGCCGGCCGAACCGGTCTGCACGCTGTGTCGTTCGCTCCCGGCTACCCCGGGTGGCTGTTCGCGGACGCGGCGACCGCCACCGCCCACCGCATGTCCGAGCCGGCCCGCCATGAGCAGCGGGCCGCCCAGCGCAGGAATGCTCACATCCGCGTCCGCAAGGTCATCTACCAGCCCCTCGGGCAGGCCGGCCGTGCGGTCGAGGCGGGGGAGCGCCTGGCTGTGATCGCCGACGTCCTCCAGCCGGTCATCCGCCGCGGCGGATGCGCGGCCGTGGTGTGCGCGACCGTCGCCGACGCGCAGGACACCTACGCCTACCTGCGCCGCATCTGGACCGGCCGTGGCGAGGACCTGGTCCTCCTCCACGCCCGGGTGAGGGGCCGGCGACGGCAGAGCACACTGGAAGATCTCCGCCACCAGTTGGGGCCAACGGGTCCGCGCCCGGCCCGGCGCGTGATCGTCACCACCAGCCTCCTCGACGTGAGTCTCGACGTCGATGTCGACCTGATGGTCAGCGACCTCGCCTCCGTGGCACGCCTCCTGCAGCGTCTGGGCCGCCTGGGCCGCTTCACGCACCTGTGGAGCGGGCAGAACCGCCGGCCCGCCTGGTGGAACGCTGGCACCAGCCCGACACTGACAGTGCTGCACCCGGTCAACTCCTTCGGGGCGACCGCCCTGCCGCCCGGCTGGGACACGGTCGAGCCCGCTGTCGCCCTCCATGAAACCGCCCGGCTCCTGCCAGCCCTGGAGACGGAACCGCTCGTCGTCCCCGACGCTGTCCAGGCGCTCGTCGAACACGTCCACGGCGTCACCTCCCATTTCGCGGCCCAGACGACGCGCCTGCAGCAGATGGCCGCCACGCACCAGGCCCGCACCACCCGACAGGAGCAGCTCAGCGCAATCCACCTGGTGCCCCCGGCCAAACGGGTTTCCTCCCTGGCCGACCTGCACCGCCAGCACCTCACCACCGCCCAGGCAGCCACCCGGCCCGGCCTCCTGCCCCGCCGGCTGCTGCCCTGCCACCGCAGCGCCGACGGCACCCTCACGCTCGACGCGGCAGGCCTGCTTCCGATCCCGGACCAAGAACACCTCAGCCCCCGTCACCTGCGCGGCATCCTCGAGCACTCGCTACCGGTCCCGGCCGCCTGGGTCGCGCGCGCATCCGCCGGGCACCAGCCGCCCGCCAGCTGGAAGCAGCACCCCCTGCTCGCCGACATCGTGCTGCTGCCCACCGACTCCGTAGCCCGTGAGAGTGAACATCGTTTCGGCCAGCACTGGCTCCGCATGGATGAAGAACTCGGCCTCCAGCACCGCAAACAGCAGTAATCACACTGCGTGAAGCCCGGCGCCGGAAGTATCACGCCATTACTTGATCGTCGGACTTTCTCACCGGTCGTGAGACGCGGCAGCGGCATGATTCGCTGTGTTCGCAGCTCTTCGAACCCCTGGCCGTACCTCGCACACCATTCCCCTGCCCCACAAGGGCGCTGTTGGTGGCCCCTGCACAGCACTTGGCCAAACGCCCCACGTACTGCCTTGCTTCAACAGCAACAGACCACAGGGGATCACCACCCTGGTCCTGGCCGGCCGCACCCACAGAACCCGCCGCCGCCCGTCACCGCACCTTCAGCTTCCTCAGTCCTCGAAAGACGCGCCCTTGTCCCCATTACCCCCTTCCACCACCACGTTCAGCGCGGCCGACAACCCTTGGATCGACGTCCGCACCGGCTACAGCTACGACCAAGTGGGCCTGCGAGGCCTGTTCCTGAATGCCCACCGCATCGACGATCTAGCCCTGCCCCACCCGCCGGCAGCCTCAGCGCTCCTGCGGATCGCGGCCGCCATCACAGCCCGCATCACCGGCCTCGACGACCCCGAGCTCACCGCCTCCCAATGGAACGCGCTGCGCCGCAGCCGCCTGGCTGAAGGCCGCTTCGACCCGGACGCCGTCCACGCCTACTTCGACCAGCACACCTGGGACGCCTTCCACCCCATCCATCCCTGGCTGCAAGACCCCGCGCTGCGCGACCAGTGCGACCACCCAACCGGCATCAACGCCTTCGTGCCCGGGCGTCCCGCCGGCAACAACCTCGACTGGTTCAGCCCGCACGGCCACCACAGTACTGAGCCCGTCCCCACCGCCGAGGCCCTGCAGATCCTGCTCATCCACCACTACTACGGGCGGTCCGGCACCGGAACCCCCCGCACCCTGAACGGTGTCACCAGCAGAAAGCAGACCAGCGGCCCTTTGCGCTCCAGCGTGTCCTTCCACCCTCTGGGCCGCACCCTGCACGAAACGCTCCTGGCCGGTGTGCCCGCCTTCACCGGCGACGACCAGCCACCAGGCGCGGACGCCTGCCCCTGGGAAGAAGCCACACCACCCAGTCCGCAGGCCACCGGCCGTGCGATGACCTGGCCCGGCCGGCAACTGACCGGCCTGAGCCGGCACGCGATCCTCCTCGTGCCCGGCCACGACGGCACCACCGTCACCGACGCCTACATCACCTGGTCCACCCAGCAGCCCAAGCCCCTCACCACCGACCCCTACCTCGCCTACCGCATCACCCCCGAACGCAAGAACGTCGCCCGGCGCCGCACCCTCCACCGCGCCGACGCATCCCGCGCCTGGTGGCGGGAGCTGGAGACACTGCTCCTAGCCCCGGACGAACACGGCACACACCGCCGGCCGGCCATCTTCGACACCCTCAACGACCTCCCCGAACCCGTGCGACGCAGCCTGCGGACCCGCGTCCACGGATTCGACCAGGACGGCAAGGTGATCGACCGGCAGTGGTACACCGCCATCACCCCGCCCCTGCTGAACTTCACCCAGGAACACGACCCGGTCAAAGCCCAGCGCATCGCCGAGTGCTGCCGGGAAGCCGAACACATCGCACAGCGGCTGGCGACCGTCGCCAAGCAAGCCTGGAACACTGCCACCCACAGCCGCACCACACAGCCCTCCTGGGCGCACAGGGCACTGACCCGGTACTGGCCCAAGGCCGAGAAGGTGTTCTGGCGTCTTGTGCAGGAGCCCGACACCACAGCCTGCACCGCCTTCGCCGACGCCGCCGCGGCCGCTCTGCGCGAGATCACCGAAGCCGCTCGGATCCGTCACACCTCGGCGGCCCGCGCCGTCGCCCACGCCGTCAGGGACCTCTACCGCCGGCCCGCCCCACCCCAGAAGGCCGCCTGATGCCCACCGCAGCCGAACACCGCGCCTCCTGCGACGCGTTCGTCGCCCACATCCACCTCCTGTGCGCCGAACCCGGGGTCCGCGTCCGCCTCAGCCGAGGCAGAGGCCGGCCCGTGGAGGAATGCGCCCCCATGGACCGCTACCTGTCCAGGCGCACCGCGCACCGCCAAGGACGCCGCGCCTACTACACCGTCGCAAGCCTCATCGCGATGGCCGGACCCCAGTCCCACACTCCGGGCGTCCGCCCCGATGACGGCCCCGGCCTGCTCAGCACCGAGGACAGCCTCGCCGGCCACCTCCTCATCGCCCCTGCCGAGCCCCAGCTGCCACCAGCCGAGCCGGACCCGGCGGCCTGGTTCGCCCGGCCCAACCTCGGCGCCACCCTCGCAGCCGCCGTACGCCGGGCAGGCCACGCAGCTGAGCGCACCGAGAGCCTCCTGCACGTCCTGACCCGCCTCAGTGACGATCAACTCCACCGTCGGCTGCCCGCACCCATCACGCGGCTGCTGAAGGACGGCATCACCCCCGACTGGGCAGTCCTTCTCCACGACCTGGTGCAGCGCACCTACCGTCGTGACCAGGTCGGACTGCGCTGGCGCGACGCCTTCTACCTCGCCGCCCCCCAACCCCGGCGCACCTGAAGCACTCATCGGCCGCGCCCGAGCCCGCGCCCGCACGATCAAGAGTCAGCTGCGGCCGTCCCCTCTACAGCACCCGCCGACGTGAGCGTGTGCGCAGCGGTCTGCTCAACCCGGCGCCCGCACGGCCACAACACCACCCCACGGCGCGACACTTACCGGCCAACGAACACCGCGCCGACCCCTCTTCCTTTTGTCCGGCAGTCCCGTCCGTGGGCTGCACCAGCGGCATGCCCGCCGCCCCTACCGCGAAAGAGCCCTTCTTCATGTACATCCCGGCACGCTTCCTCGACCTGCACGTCCTGCAGCCCGTGACCGCGGCGAACCTCAACCGCGACGCCGACAACGAACCCAAGACCATCTCGTTCGGTAACGCGACGAGGGCCTTCGTCTCGCCCCAGGCGTGGAAGCGGCCCATCCGCCTCAACGTCGAACAGGACCTGGGCGAGCACGCCGCCCGCACCCGCATGGTGCCGCCCCTGGTCGCCCGGAAGCTGCAGGAAGCGAAGTGGCCCGAGGAACTCGCCGCGTTCGCGGCGGCCCAGATCGTCCACTCGGCGAAGAAGGACGGCCTGCAGCACAACGACCAGGAGGGCTACCGCACCCAGGCCATGCTCTACCTCCCGACGGACGTCATCGACGACCTCGTCACCCTGTGCGAAAAGCACCGCACGGCACTTGAGGAAGCACTCGCCGCCCACACCCCCAAGAAGAAGATCGCGCCGGTCCTGCCCGCCAAGGACCTCGCTGCCCACCTGACCCGCCGCACCACGAGCATCAACCTGTTCGGCCGGATGCTCGCCGAACTGCCCGCCGGCCACGTCGAAGCAGCCGTGCAGATGGCCCCCGCCTTCTCCACACATCAAAGCGACCCGCAGCCCGACTTCTTCACCGCAGTGGAGGACCTGCCCCAAGACGGTGACCCCGGCAGCGCCCACCTTCAGACCGCGTTCCTGACCACCGGCTGCTTCTACCGTTTCGCGACCATCAACATCACCGACCTCCACGCGAACCTCGGCCCCGCCGCCACCGCCGCCACGGTCAACACCCTCGTCGAGCTCTTCGTCCAGCACTTCATCCTGAGCATGCCCTCAGGCAAGAAGACCTCCACCGCACCGCACACCGTCCCCGACCTCGTCCACTACGCCGTCCGCGACCGCCGCTCCGTCTCCTACGGCGCCGCCTTCGAACAGCCCGTCGCCGCAGCCCCCCAGGGCGGCTACACCGCTCCCGCCCGCCAGGTGCTCGCCGACTACGCCGCCACCATCACCCGCCTGCTCGGCACCCGCCACCTCCTCGCACACGGACACGCCGGCACCCCTACCAAGCCCATCAAAGACCTCGGCAACCGCCACACGTCCTTCGACGACCTCGCCGCCGCCTGCGCCGCCGCCGCGACCGCCGACCTCACCCCCGCGGGCCGGCCGTGAGCGGCCTCGTCCTGCGCCTGGCAGGCCTGCTGCAGTCCTTCGGCGAACGCGGCGTCTTCCACTACCGCGACACCTGCGCCTTCCCCACCCGCTCCTCCCTCATCGGCATGTTCGCCGCCGCCCAGGGACGCCCGCGCGAACACGCCCTCGACCCCTACCCCCACCTCCAGGCCCCCGGCGACACCACCGCCCCCAGCCACCGCGATTTGACCCTCACCGTCCGCATCGACCAGCCCGGCACCCCCTACCGCGACTTCCACACCGTCGGCGGCGGCCGCCCCCGCGAGCAGCGCCTGCGCACCGGCGACGGCACCCGGCGAAAACCTGCCGCCTCCACCCTCGTCTCCCACCGCGACTCCCTCACCGGCGCCGTCTTCACCGTCGCCGTCACCGGACCCGCCCTGCTCACCGCCCACATCGCCGAAACCCTCGAACGGCCCCGCTTCGGACTGTTCCTCGGCCGCCGCGCCTGCCTACCCGACGAACCCCTCCTCCTCAACCCCGACAGCCCCGACCCCGTCCAAGAACTCCTCACCCGCACCCCCCTCACCCGCACCCCGCCCCCCAACCCCGGCGACACACACCTGCCCACCACCTTCGTCTGGGAACACCCACCCCCCGGCGCCGACCCCACCACCCCACCCGACCGGGAAAGCACCAGCGAACCCGTCAACCTCACCCGCCACGCCCGCCGCCACCTACCACGCCCGCTGTGGATGACCACCGAACCCCTACCCGCCCACCTCTATGCAGGCCCCCGACCGATTGACGCCCTCGCCGCGTACATGCACGGAGAAATCGCATGACCAGCCTCACCCGCCTCGTCCTCGACCCCCGCCACCCTGCGGCCAAAGCCGACCTCGCCGACGTCGACAGCCTCCACAAAACCCTCATGCGCTTGGTCCCCGACCACATCGGCCCCACCCCTCGGGCCACCGCCGGCTTACTGTTCCGCGCCGAACCCGGAACCGACCCCGTCCTGCTCGTGCAGACGGCGCACACCCCTGACCTGACCGCCCTGCCCACCCGCTACGGCACCGCCCGCACCCTCGACCTCACCCCCCTGCTGAACGCCCTCACCCCGGGGCGCACCATGCGCTACCGCATCACCGCCGCCCCCACCGTCGCCCGCTCCGCAGGCAACCCCACCCCCCACCCCGTCACCGGCAAACGACGCGGCAAGATCACCCACCTAACCGGCGACGACGCCATCGCCTGGTGGCAACGCCGCGCCACCGCCGCCGGACTCGAACCCGTCACCGTCTCCTGTAGCCCACGCCCCTTTCCCCGCACCCGCATCACACGCTCGGCCCCCTACTTCACGCTGACCCAGTTCGACGGCCTCGCCCGCATCACCGACACCACCCACCTCACCCACGCCCTGAAGAACGGCATCGGCCGGGCGAAAAGCTACGGAGCCGGACTTCTCTCCCTCGCCCCCGCCTGACCCGACCAGGAAGCACACCCCCGGATGCCACACCCGCCCGACCTCAACGCCCTACGCGCAGCCGCGGTCCACCGGCTTTACACCCTTCAACAGTCAGAGCGGCTCACGCGCACCCGGATCATCGGCGTCGCCGACGCCTTCGGCGTCGACCCCCGCACCGTCGACCGCTGGCTCGCCAACGCACGCGCCAACCACGGCACCTACCAACCCTCAGGCCGTACCGGCTTCGTCCTGACCCCACCCATGCTTGACGCCGTGGCCCGCTGGCGCGGCAACGCCACCGCCGCCTGGAGGGAACTACGCGCCGAAGGCCACCCCGTTCCCTCCCTGGCCACGTTCCACCGTGCCACGAACAAAGCCCTCACCCCCGGGATGCGGGCCGGCCTCCGCGCCGGCGAGAAGGCCCGCCGGCGCTTCGACGTAGCCGGCGAACGCCAACGCCACCACCGCAACTACGCATGGGAGACCGACCACGTCGAAGCCAGCGTCAAAGTCCGCATCGAAGGCCACATCCGCAAACCATGGATCACCTTCTTCGTCGACTGCGCCACCTCAGCCATCTGCGGCCTCGCCATCAGCCCACAACGCCCCAGCCGCGAAGGCGTCCTCGTCGCCATCCGCGACGCCATCCTCATCGACGAACACCACGGCCCGTTCGGCGGCATCCCCACCTACCTGCGCGTCGACGGCGGCAAAGAATTCCTGTGCGCCACCGTCACAGAAGCACTCGGCGTGCTGGGAACCGAAATCATCGCCCTGCCTCCCTTCACTCCCGAAGGCAAAGGCAACGTCGAAGCAGTCAACGGGGCCATCAATAAGACTCTGTGCGCCGGCATGCCCGGCTACACCCACGCCCCCACCCTGCGCGGCAACAAGCCCGTCGACCCCGACCAGCCCCTGCTTCACTTCGAAGCGTTCGTCGAACAGGTCCTCACCTGGGTCCACCACTGGAACCACGAGAACACCCTCAAGGGCCTGGAAGGCCGCACCCCCCGCCAGGCCTGGGACGCCGACCCCGCACTCATCGACACCGTCACAGCCGAAGACCTCCACACCTACACCCTCGAACGCCACGGCAGACCCCTGACCATCAACAACCACGGCGTCCGCTGGCGCAAGCGCAACTACATCGCCGACTGGATGCACGGCCGCGTCGGCGAGCAAGTGCACCTGCGCTACCTCCCGCACCACAACCACCGCGTCGAGCTCTACGACCCGCACACCGGCCGCCACCTCGGCGCCGCCGTCATGACCCAACAAGCCACACGGGAACAAACCCTCAGCCTCAAACAAGCCCGTCGCCGCGAAGCCGACCGCCTGCGCGCCCAGCTCAAAAGGGCCGAGAAGAACCGCAACCAACGCTACGCGGCCGCAACCCGCCCCACCCCACCCATCCCCCTAGACGTCATGCCCGAGGAAGAGGCCCTCGAGCACCTGCGCACCCTCGACGGCTTCACCCCGGCCGAACAAGCACTGCCCGACCTCATCCAGCTGCCCGAACCCGACGCCGCACTCACCCGCCCCCTCAACCCCGCCCCCCACCCGACCACACACCCCAAGGACCAGCCGTGAACTCCACCCCCACCACCACGCCCCGCCCCAGCCAGCTCCCACCACCCAGCCAGGACCACTACCTGGGCCTCACCGGAGCCAACGCCATGGCCACCAAAGCCATAGCCGAAACCGAAACCCGCATCCTCAAAGCCATCAAGCACAACGCCCTGGTCTGCATCCACGGACACGTCGGCCTCGGCAAAACCTTCGCCGTCCACACCGTCCTACGCCGCCACGCCCCCGAAACCACCGTACGGCTGCGCTACAACAACGGCGCCAACATGAACGAAGTCCGCACCCAACTCTGGCGCCGCCTCGACCTGCCGGGACAGCCCCCGCAATCCGTCGGCCCCTGCGACCAGCAGATCCACGACGCACTCGAAGCCGAGCCACGCATCCTGCTCATCGACGAAGTGCAAGGTCTCGGAACCAAAGCCCTGGAGTACTTCCGCACCCTGTGGGGCGACGACGCACGCCGCGCCCCCATCATCCTCGTCGGCAGCGGCAACGCCCGGCAGAAGATCCTCAACAACCCCGCCCTGCACTCCCGCATCCTCGACTGGTACCAGTTCAGCCCCCTCACCCCCACCGAAGTCCAGTCCATCATCCCCGCCTACCAGCAGATCTGGGCCGAAGCGCAGCCCGAACTGATCCTCTACACCGACGACATGGCGGGCCACGGATCGTTCAGAAACTGGGCAAGGATCACCCTCCTCCTCCACGACGTCCTCGAGGAGAACCCCGACCTGACTCTCAGCAAGGACCTCATCCGCTGGGTACTCAGCCGCATCGACCCCACCACCCGCCACACCCCGCAACACAGATGACCGCAGCGGTCCTCATCTGGGGCGACCAACCGCGTGCGCACGGGCCCACACGACGAACCAGGAGCCTGGCGCGCGGGAGTCCGCCCCGCCCGACCATCGGAGCCTGCTGTCAGCGTGTATGAGAGACAGCGGCAGATCAGCGAAGAGGTGATGTTCTGCCAGTTCAGTGACACAAGGGGATGTATCGCCAATATCCTCAATGATGCGGAACCGAGAAGTCTTATGTGTGCGAGTCGGCAGCCCGAGGAGAAGCCGTCGTGCTGGGGGAGAGGTAGTCGCCGGTTCCGCGTTCCTGGCGGCCGACATCCGCGGATCCGGGGCGATTCTGAGGTGGGTCAGGAATTGCTGCTGTCCGGGGCTTAGACGACTCTCGGCGGTCTGCTTGCTGCGGTCTAAACGGGTGTGTCGGTCGGCAGCATCGGGCGCCCGATTCCTGCGCGCTGGCACTGGAGGTGCGGGGGCGGCGGTGTATCGGTAGTGCCCTCCGCGGCGGGGCCACCGCAGCCGGGCCGTGTGTGCTTCAGGGCATGGCGCTACTTGCCTCGGAGGTCATCGATCCGACGCTGTTCCCACCAGTCCAGAATCATGTCGAGGCGTTTGACAGACGGTTCGATACGGCTAAGGGCTCGGTCCAGGTTGAGGAAGGGGACCATCAGGCCGGTGAGTGACGAGCTCTTGGACTTTAGGCTCTCTGCCTGCCTCGTCCAAGGCGCCAGGCGTTTGGCTGTGTCACTGAGGCCGGTAGCATACGGGCCATGTCGTCATCTGGGGGTGCCGCGTTCGTTTCATCGGAATCCTTGAAGCTAAGGAGTTGCTGGGCGATAGCGACGGCCTCAGAGATGGCCTGGACTCGCTTCGCGGCGTGGTCGTGGAACCGATGGGCCATCGATGTGAGATCGATGTCGACACCTTCGGTCAGGAGGCCCCGAAGCTGTTGTGGCGTCACGATGGGGGCGGCGTCTGAGGACGCCATGGTCCAGGCGATCGGTTTGTGCCGGCTGAGGAGGTCGTCCGCTAGCACCCGGTAGGCCAGCACGAGGTCTGAGATCAGGTCCGGTTCCAGGGTGTCGCGGTGGTAGGCCGCGTTGCGGTATTCGTGCAGCCGGTCGAGTACGTCGCGTTCGTGATCTGTCAGCACACCCCTCTGCTTCAGGAACCTGGTCTTCTGGTCCAGATGGTTGTCCATCTTCGCCCGCCGGTCCGGGCCTACATGCTGGTCGATCAATTGGCGCAGTTGTTCGTCGAGCTGCCCTCCGCTGTCACGAAACTCCCGCATCTCCTCGATGATGCTGTCGGGGAGCTGGAAGGCTAGTTGGGCGTTGACCTCACGGCTGATGATCACCTCGACCAGATGGTCGAAGAGGATGAGGGCTAGGCGGTCGTGTGCTTGGTCGCCTGCCTCGGCGCACCGCCGGATCTCGGCTATTTCGACCGCTAGCCAGTTCCACTGTTCGGAGCCCTGCGAGGACGGGCGGTCCCAGTCGGAAGCGAAAGGCTGCATGAGAGGCATGACGACACCCTTTTACTGCGTGGCCCCCGGAGGCCCCCACCAGTGGCCTCCTGTGCCCACAGTTCCTTCCGACTTTCCAAACTGCGGCCGCTCAGCCTCCAGCCGGCCGCGAGAAACAGGTGCTGTGAAGGTCCTGAGGCTGCGATCACTGAGGAAGTCCCGTGGCGCCGAGGAAGCGCTGCTGGTCGCCGTGGATATGCTGAGTGGCCTCTTCGACCGTCAGCGCCCAGTGTGCGAGGCGGACGACCATTTCCTGGAGTGCTACCGGCCGCCCACGGCTGACCGCGGCGCGGCCGGGTCTGGGCCTTCACTCTCTCCGGGCCCGCCGGTGCCGGGCGGTCGACGGCTGCCTGGCACCACGGCCAAAATCTGGGCAAGAACGGCCGCGGCCGCTCGGCGGCGTGCAGGCTGCGCTGACCATACGGCTGGCAGCACAACGCCGACGAACAGGCAGACAAAGACAGCGAGCATCAGGACGGGAAGGCTGCCGGAGATCCACAACACCGTAACTCCTCACGTAGACGGTGGTCTGTGCGCCTCCGACAGTGACGGTGCCTACGGCCTGACTGGTCCGACGCTGAATAGTCCTAAATCCCAGAGTGATTGGTGCAGGTCAGACCCTACGCTGGGAAGAGTCGGGGTGAATCGGGCTGAAGGATTGGGTGAGTGATGGCAGCGGGGGAGCCGCCCCAGGCGGTAGTGAGTTTCTGCCGACAGCTGCGGCGTCTGGTGCGCGAATGCGGCATCGCCCAGAGCGATGTGGCCCGAGCGCTTCACCGCAGCAACGGCGCTGTCTCGGCTCTCCTTAATGGGCAGCGTGCCACCCCGCCGGCCTGGGACGACGTGGCGCGCATTGTGGAGTACTGCGCAAGCCGTAGGACGAGTGTCCCTGCAGGAATCAGTCTCGACCTCTCGTGGTGGCGGCTTCGCCATCACGAGATGGAGATCAGCGCCGAGGAGCCGCGCAGGGAGCAGCGCCCTCGCCTCGACCGATTACCGTCCCCGCCACGAGAACCGGACGAGGTTCCGGACGACTTCGCCAGCGCTATCGACGTACTGGTCGCCGGCCGGGAGGACTTCAAGGGACTCGCGGCCGAACTGCTGGAACCCCTCACCCTGAGCGGCGCGGCCACCGATGGCCTGCCTGCGGTGCTGGAGGGATTCGGCGACCGAGTCCGCTCCAGTCACGGCATCGCGCGTACCGCTCTCCTGGCCGCAGCCGACCGGGCCGTCCTGATCACCGCATTCTGTGACGCCGTGGCCGGCTCCGGAATCCACTACGGGCCCGAACTCGGCTACATGCAGGGAGACATCACCACACAGATCGTCGCCGAACTCGAGCAGGTAATCCTCGGCACAAACCGGTTCAGGGACGCCGGCGAACTACGCCAAGAGATCACCGCCGCCTACACCTACGCTGCCGGCATCGTGCACGGCGAAGGCAGCCCTCAGGACCAGCACCCCGAAGACCTGGCCGATCAGGCCTGGCAGCGCTACGAAGCGCTCATGGCCGCGGCTACATGGGATTGCGCCGAGCTTCGCCTGACCTCCGCCACCGAAGACCCGCCCGAGATTGCCGAGCAGGGGTATCAGCAGCCCGGACCCAGGTATGGACTGCGGCCACTGTCGCACTGGCTCGACCAGTTCGCCGCCGACCCCGCCCCCGCCCACCGCTACAGGCGACTGTTACGCGATCCCATCGCTGACACCGACGAAGCCGGCCTGGTGATGCCCACCCTGCAGAGCGGCTACGTCGACCCGGCTTTCCGCCTGGCACACGAGCATTCCAGCGGCCGGCATCTGGCCAGCGACGACTGGTGGCTCACGCAGCCCGTGCGCGAAGACCTCGGCGAGTTCCTCGCAGCCCACCTCCTCACCACCCACGCCATCAGCGCCCCCCTGGTCATCCTCGGCCACCCAGGCTCAGGGAAATCGCTGCTGACCAAGCTTCTCGCCGCACGACTGCCTGAGGCAGAGTTCTTCTGCCAGCGCGTCGAGTTACGTCACATCTCCGCGGATTCAGACGTCCAGGAACAGCTCGAAGAATCCCTCAAACGCTCCACCGGCCAGGACACCCCCTGGCCTAAGGCCACCGACCCAGGAACGGCCCGGGTCGTGGTCCTGGACGGCTTCGACGAACTCCTCCAAGCCGCTGCGGCCGACCACACCCGCTACTCCAATTACCTGCACAACCTCGCCGACTTCCAACAACGCGAGTACGAAATGGGCCGCCCCACCATCGCGGTCGTCACCAGCCGCACCGTCGTCGCAGACCAGGCCCCCACCCCCCGCCTGAGCACCGTCATCCGCCTGGAGCCTTTCGACGACGACCGCATCAAACACTGGGTACAGGCCTGGAACACCACCAACCGCCGCCACTTCACCGCGCACGGCCTGCAACCCCTGGACCCCGACGTATTGCAGCCACACGGCGACCTCATCAGCCAGCCTCTTCTCCTGCTGATGCTCGCCCTCTACGACGCTTCCTCGAACGCACTGCACCAGCTCACGGGCGAAGACATCGGACGGATCGGCCTGTACGAGAGGCTGCTGACCGAATTCACCCGCCGCCAAGTCGCCAAACACCACGGCGCCCAGTCGTTCGCAGCACAAGCCGCTGCTGTGGAACACGAACTGCAACGCCTCGCCGTGATCGCTATCGGCATGTTCAACCGGCGGCGCCAGGGCATCACAGCGTCCGAAGCTCACGCCGACCAGACCGCTCTTCTCAATGCCGGCATCGCCCCCTCACCACTGCTCTTCGGCCGCTTCTTCTTCATCCACGAAGCCCAAGCCGTCGTCACTGGCCAGCACAGACACTCCTACGAATTCCTGCACGCCACCTTCGGCGAATACCTCACGGCCCGTCTCATCACCGACGAACTCAAGAAACTCCTGCACGCCGACCCCCCTCACTCCACCGCTGTCACCAATGACGACCGCCTGCATGCTCTGCTATCCCATGTGCCGCTCATCGACCGGGCCGAAGTCATACGCAACCTCACAGACCTGATCAACTCTCTCAGCCAACCGCAGCGCGACCAGCTCACCGCCCTGCTGATCCACCTGCTCAAAGCAGCCCTCGACGACATTCCCCGAGCCAACCGGCGGACCTACGAGCCCTTCCCCGCCCGCCGCAGCGAACGAGAGGCCATCTACAGCGTCAACCTGCTCCTGCTGACCGTGCTCGCGGGCGGCCCCGTGTGCATCTCCCGCCTCTTCGACGCGCACGACCCTCTCGACACCTGGCGACGCCAGAGCATGCTGTGGCGATCCCAGCTCAGCGACACCTCCTGGGCCGTCCTGACCGGCACCCTCACCACTGAGCCGTGCACAGACCCGCATACTCGCGACCCCGACGTGCGGGTACGGCTCATACCCGCCAACCGCACAGATTGCCTTGACTGGCCCGCGTACCCCCAACCTTCACTCCCGCACGTCAACCCTTACCGGCACCACACGCCAACGAATCTCCTGGATCTTTACAGGGCCGCGGCCCTCACACACGACATCGGCACACTGCACGTCCTGCACGCCGTGACCCCGCTGGCCCAGCACCTGCCGACCGCGCTCGAGACCTACCACGTCACCGACAAGAAACGCACCCACTCTGCCGCACACGCCCTCCTCACCCTGCTCCACCCACTCACCCCTACCGCCTTCGCCGCCCCACAAGCACTAGTCGACCTCCTCAACGCCCTGCCCGCACAGGAGCGCACGACAGCAGCGGACATCCTCGCCCGCCTCCTCCTCCACGCCCTCCCACACCAGCCCGCTCGCACCACCGCAGACGTCCTAGACCAGCTCACATCCTTGCGCGCGACCGGCTCCCACGGCCTGCAGGCCAGCACCTGGCTGACACTCGCCCAGTGCGCCCAAGCCCTCATCGGACACCCAGAGGCCCCACATAGCCAGCTCAAGGCTGTCACCGCCCGCTTCGGCCCCCGAGCCTCGGCCCTCGACGGGGCCGGCCCCCTACAGCGGCTTCAATGCCTGCTCATCGAAGCCGGCACGACAGCCACCTGGAGCGCTGTCGAACGCCCGGCCGCCACCACCGTACTCACCACCGCCCTAGAACTGCTCCAGCAAGTTCCGGCGGCAAACAGGCCAGCACACACCGTCATCGACCTTCTGCGCCTCGCACGAGACCTCGACGCCGATGATTGGCTTGCTGAACACGCAGAGCCGCTGCTGAAAGCAATCCCGCCCGACGGACTCCTCAGGCTCCGCCCCACAGACATCAGCTGGCTCCGCTCCATCCTCCACAGCGAAAGCCTGCTCGCCGAGCTAGAGCGGATCCGAAGCACCTGGCACTCCACGTCACACCGGCGCCCGTAGCGACCAGCAGATCTACGGCGCACTCGAAGCCGAGCCACGCATCCTGCTCATCGACGAAGTACAAGGACCGGGCACAAAAGCCCAGGACTATCTACATACCCTGCTGTCGTGAGAGGACCTTAAGACCGTGTCCTACGTGGTGAGGCGGACGAGTCGTTTGTAGCAGCAGAGGGCGGCGGCGGGGCCGAGAAATGCCAGGTAGTTGCGGGGATCGCGCTCGTAGCGAGGGCTCAGACGTCGGTAGCCGGACAGCCAGGACATCGTCCGCTCGATGACCCAGCGGCGGCGGCCCAATCGTTCGCTGGACTCGATGCCTTTGCGCGCGATCCGTACTCCGATGCGTTTGCCGTGTAACCATTTCCGCAGGTCGGCGCGGTCGTAGGCTTTGTCCGCGTGGAGGCGCTAGGGCTTGAAGTGGCGGCCGCGATCGGGGTCGTGTCTCGTTTGGTGACCCTCGATCATGGGCTTCAGCCCTTCGCTGTCGTGGGTGTTGCCGGCCGAGACGCCGACGAGGAGGGGCAGTCCGTTCGCGTCCGACAGGACGTGCATCTTGGAACCCGGCTTGCCGCGGTCCACGGGGCTCGGACCTGTGTGTTCGCCCCTCTTTTAGCGCGGACGTGGGCGGTGTCGAGGACGACGCGGGTGACATCGATGAGGCCGGCGTCGTCGAGCAGGTGCAGCACGGCCTCGTGCAGCCGCCCCCAGACACCGGCTCTCGACCAGATCAAGAAGCGGCGGTGAGCCGTCGACTTCGATATGCCGAAGCACGGCGGCAGTTGACGCCAGGCGCAGCCGCTGACCAGGACGTAGACGATGGCCGCGAACAGCGTCTCATCAGGCGTGTCCTGCGTTCCGCCGCCCTGCGGCCGCACTCGAGATGGCGGGATCAGCGGCCTCGCGATCTCCCACAGCCCGTCCGGAACAATCCAACTCCACGTACCCCGCCCCATACATGGCTCAACGAGCCCTCACTACGTAGGACACGGTCTAAAAGTTCATCTCATTTGGCTGAGTACGCTGTCGGTCGTGGTGGGGATCGTTGAACGGCTGGTGCCGGACGAGTTGTGGGAACTGTTCCAGCGGGTGGTGCCCGAGGCGCCAACTCGGCCTCAAGGTGGTGGTCGGCGTCGCCACGGTGACCGTGAGGTGCTGGCCGCGATCGTGTTCGTGTCGACGTCGGGCTGTACATGGCAGCAGCTCCCCACCGCTTCCTTCGGGCCGTCGGGTGCGACGGCTCACCGCCGTTTCACCGAGTGGACCCATGCCAGGGTGTGGGCCAAGCTGCACCGCTTAGTCCTCGACGAGCTCGGCTCACGCGGCGATGTCGACTGGTCCCGCTGCGCGATCGATTCGGTGAATATGTGGGCCCTGAAAAGGGGGATCTGACAGGTCCGAATCCTGTCGACCGGGGCAAATACGGAGCGAAGATCCACCTGATCACCGACCGGAACGGTATGCCCCTGTCTGTCGGTATCTCCGGAGCCAACGTCCACGACAGCCAGGCCCTGGTCCCGCTCGTTCAGGGCATCCCACCCGTCCGCTCCCACCGCGGGCCTCGGCGACGCAGACCGGCAGAACTCCACGCCGACAAGGGCTACGATTACGCCCACCTGCGGCGATGGTTATCGGCACGTGGCATTCGACACTGGATCGCCCGCAAGGGAATGGACAGTTCCCAGCGGCTGGGCCGCCATCGTTGGGTCGTAGAACGGACCATCTCGTGGCTGGCCGGCTGCCGCCGCCTGCACCGGCGCTACGAACGCAAGCCCGAACACTTCCTCGCCTTCACAAGTATCGCCTGCACCCTCATCTGCCTGCGTCGCCTCACGAGCTGATGTGCCGCTGCAACAGCTTGACGGCCAGGTCATGGCCGTAGTGAAGGGCGAGGTCCATGGGTGTTTGTCCGCCCGGGTCTGGGAGTTGCGGGTCGGCACCGAAGGCCAGGAGCACTGCGGTTGTATGCACGGTCAGCGGGCTGCCGCTTTGCAGGGCGCCATCGCCTTCCATGTCGATGGCGTGTGTCAGGAGCGTAATGTTGTCGCATACCTCATCGGGGTCGCTTCCCTTGGCCAACAGCTGAGCCAAGGTCTGTGCGTCCTCGCTCTCGACCGCTTGATGGGCCGGTGTCCAGGTGTTCTCCATGGCGGCATTCAACCGTTGCCGCACCACCCGGCCAGTGCTTTTCTCAGCCTCTGTAAGAGGACTGACACTGCTAACGAGTGTCGTTGATATCTGACTCGTGGGGGGTGTGAGGAGGGGTCTCGCGTCCACCGGCAGCCTGCACGCCAGTCGTGAGCGAGGTGCGGCCGCAGTGGCCGACGGCCTGATGCGCCACAGGCGTTCGCTCAATGGTGAGTTGAGTGCGCCTACGGCTTGGTTGCCGAAGTCGAGGAATCCACCGTCAGCACTGGCAGCCCAGACCCGCACGGATAGATGGGCACCCCGAACGCTGACACGCGGGGATCGACCCAGTGGTGCAGACCACCGTGGAGTTCACCCGCACAGATCCGGACGGGTCCGCCACCATCACCCCGCCGTCCGCGACGTCGGAGCCGACCCTGTCGGACTTCGCCAAGGACGACTGTTCCAAGCCTGACAAGCAGGACCGCCGAGTGTGCTTCACCCTTGACCAGAGCAACAAGGACAAGGCGAAGCGGTCCAAAGCGCCCAGGCCCGGCAAGACCAGGGAGACCAAGCAGACCTTCACTGATGCCTCTGCCGAGGCTGCGGAGGGATCCCCGACCCCGGGCGGCAACGACGCGGTGGACCTGGTCGATTGGTGCACCAACGCCGCTGACGGCCTGGACTACATGAACCGCACCGAAGCCTGCCTGAAGGATCTGGGCGAAGGCGAGCTGTACTTCTTCGACTCAGACCCGCAGAAGCCGGGCATCGGGCGTGGCACGTTCCTGTTCGAGCAGCGCATGAAGACCTACCGCAACAAGTCGGAGAGCGGCAGCGACTTCGCCGAGTTCGACCAGCAGTTGGTCATCATCCCCACCTACATCGACCCCGCCCTTCAAAGCGTCACGATGAAGTGGAACGTCGCCTCATCCTGCTCGTCCTGTGATGTCGCGCCGATCCAGTGGACCGACGACGGCGCCAACCCGACCGCGGATGCCCACTGGACGTACGTCCCGACCAGCGACTACTCCGGCCGTTGGGCACCGTCGTAACCCGGTGGACGGGCACGGGCAAGGAGCAGATCGACCTGGACTGGTCCATCACCGCCAGCGTCGACGCCAGCAACTCCGTCGATGCCACCGCCGAGCAGCGGCATCGACGCGGTGCGCGAACTGGCTCCCCGCTGCGACGACATCACCCGAGGCGCGGTCACACCGGGACGCGTATTCCCCTTCTTCAAGCCGACCTTCACTGTCGACACCAACCTCTACCCGGCCGCCGGCGCCTACTACTGGGTCATGCAGGAACGCATGCCCGACCATGCCGGATCGAAGAAGTGGGACAGCCTCCTGCACTACCTCGGTCCGGACACCACGGTGAAAAACCCGTCCACCGGCGCGGCCTGGTCCTCGGACGACAGCCGCAAGGTGGTATGCCCGTCCACGTGGTCCAAGCACCCCGCCGACCCGATCGTGGGCAGCACCGACTGCGACGAGTACGCCCCCGCCTCCACTCACGAGAGCGGCGGGTTCCCCGGCGGTATCAACCAGGTCACCGACGGCAGCAAGTGCGCCAAGCTGTACACGGACTGGGCGTTCAACGGTGTCGGTGACGGGTCGACGTCGTTCGGCCTGTTCGCTGACACCCGCACCGCGACAAACGGCCCCACCGGCAGTGAACGATGCGGACAGGCAGCCATCGACTCCGCGCAGAACCAGGGCGCCTTCAGCAAGTTCCAGCCCAGCGTGTGGCGACTGCTGGACAAGGACGGGTTCTTCGTCGACACCCCCGGCTTCAACCACTGCTCGGGAACGACGACGACCTGCACCTGGCGAAAGGTCTAGCACCGCCCAGGCCTCGGACACAGAATAGGAAGGGGGGCGGCTGGGTTCCTTATCCGACCGCCCCCCCTTCCACGCTCCCGTGTGTCAGCCGGTGAACTACTCCCACGCAGCGGCCTCATCCGCGGCGAGCGGCGGCCCCCACATCAGCCGGCCGCCGATCAGCCCCGGCAGGTAGCCGGTGGCCAGCTGCGGATGCTCCAGCTTGTCGGCCATCTCCTCCAGCAGCATGCTCAACGTCTGGTCTCCGACCGTGCTCACACTCGTGTCGTCCCAGTGCCCGATCCTGCCCGTCTCAGTGTCGAGGAACAGGCCGTAACTGGTGTCGGTCACCGACCATGAGCAGAACGGAATCCATGACGGCTTCCACACCCTCGCCTCTTCGAAGCCCCGCTGGGCTTGTAGATCGCGTTGATGCTCCCACTGCCGCCGGTACAACGACGACTTGTGGACGCTGATCACCCGGGCCGCAGGCGGTGACGGACCGGCTAGGCCTGCCGGGCGTCCTGTACGTCCTCCACAACGACATAGCCTGGCAACTGCTGCCGCTGGAGCCGAGATTCGGCTCGGGGAGACCTACTGGCGGTGCTTGGAACGGTGGCAGCAGGCCGGTGCCTTCGACCAACTGCACCGCGTGTTGCTCGCCGAGCTGAACGTGGCCGGCGAACTCGACTGGTCGAGAGCATATGTGGACGGCGTCCCGCATCCGCGCCATAAAAGGGGAGCCGACACCGGTCCGTCGCCGGTCGTTGATCGTCTGGTGCTCCAAGGCGCGGCCAGCGTTGCTGTTGTGCGCTCGCATCTCGATTCGACGCCTGCGTCACTGATGTCTTCGCCATCAACGGCCCGAAAGAGGTTTTCACGGCGCTGGGTGTCACTGCACCTTCGTGATGCCTACTGGATGGTGGCGCTGGCACGGCAGCCAGAGCAGACTTTCGGGCTGCGGGGGCCGTAGCGGTGGATCGCAGTGGCGCACAGCATGCAGGGGCCGATCTCCCAGGGCGGGCACCTCAGCTCCGCAGCGACGGCCAGGCGCTCGCGCGGGGACAGGCGCAACGCGATAGGCCGAGTGGGCTGGAGCAGGGTGTGGTCGGGTGCATTGTCGAAGGTGTGCAGTCCGGTGCCGGAGGTCAGCTCTCGCTGCGGGCGCGGACCGCTGCTGTGGGGGCCCTCTTCGCCGTAGCGGCACGAACTGTCCAGCACTTGCTCGGTGTAGGTGACCGCTTCGTTCTCGGCTGGAGAGGAGTCGGGTGCAAGGCCGCTCTCTCCGGTGATCTCACGCCAGCGCTGCACATCGCGGGCCAGGGCCCACACGTAGGAGGTACGTCGGGCGTCGCGCCGGTTGCGTGTGTGCACGGGTAGGTGCTCACCATCGGCGCTCGTGACGATGAGCTCGTCTAGCGCGGTGGCGCGCTCCTGGGGGATGCACAGAGCCGGCAGGAACCAGCCGCTGTGCCACCTGTCGCAGGCACCGGCGGCTTCGGGGCAGGGGCGCTCACTGGCGGAGGTGCACTTCCAGATCTGCAGATGACGGACACCACCACGGATGATCATGGCAAGCGGAGAGACGATGCGCTGCCAGGGCACGTCGTCGACGCGGGCCCAGGGTGCACGGTGAGATCCGAGGTGACGTCAGCGGTGACCCACAGGGGGGCGATGTTGCGCTCGCGTGCTCGCTGAGAACGACGCCGCACGGTGTTGGCGGTGATGGGGGAGTACTGGGCCTCCCACCCGATACGCCCGCCGGCCCCGGTGACGAGCACATCAGTGATCACTCGTCCGTCGTCCGATCGTGCCTCGGTCTGCACGTTCAGTCCGTGGCGGGCGGCGGTACGGGCGATGCGTTCCTTCATCGCCTTGTGCTTGTCGCTTTCCTGAGGGGCAGCGACGTGGGTGAGAGGCAGATGCGCCGCTACCCAGACGACCTTGTCACCGCGGCGCTGACGCCGGACGAACATCCACGGTGATTTACCGTCGAGAGCGCAGTGGCACTGCCCGCCCCTGCGGTCCTTCAGGCATTGCAGCAGATGCCGGGGACGCTCGCCTACTGACCGGGTGATCTCCCCCAGCAGCCCGTCATACTCTGGGTTGCCGAGGTCCTCACGGGACAAATTGATCTCTATGTCGTACCCGGTGTGGTACACCCCATTGGCCATGTAATGACGGTAGGTCGTGACAAGGTGCCCTGAACAGGGGGCAAAATTCCACTCGCGCACCCCACGGCAAGCGCGACAGGCATCCCCGTCGGGTGCGAATCCGAGTACGTCCAGGCAATGCCGCCTTGCGTTCGAACCGCCAATGGCTCACGCCTCTTGGCTCCCCTCCCTGGCTAACGAAGCACCCGGGATATCCCTGCTGCCCGTGGTCGGCCTGCGGCAATCGGGCCTCAAGAAGCGGGGCGCTCCGCCTCGTGCTTTCGGGTAACTCGAGCGGCCAAGGGCGGGCGGGGCGGCTGCGCGACGCAGCCATACGCTGAACCCGTGTCCAAGAGTTCCCAGCCAGGCGTCAGCGCCATCACTCAGGGGTGGCTGGTCCGGTGCTGGGAGCGGTCCCGCTGATCCGGCGGCCCGGCCATGCCGGGGCCGCCGCCGAATCAGTGGGGGTGTCCAGTCCAGCGGTGGGCCAGGATGTCCTACGGTCGTCGCCTCCTGGCAGCGGTGCTCGGTCTGCACGTACGCCCAGAGGGACCAGCCGACGGCACGGTGGAGTCTCGCAGAACGGACCGGGCCTCGACCGAGGCTGGCGGATCCGGCGCGTTGTCCTTCTTCGCCGTGCCTGTCGCCGTCCTGTCCGGAGCCGTCACTGCGATCTTCCTCCTTGCTGGCCTCGTCCTCACGTTGTTCAGTGCACAGCCGGAGGTCGCCCGGTCCATGATCACTGCTGGATGGGTGTCGGGGGCCGTGGCTGCGGGCACACTCGTCGTCCTGTTGGCCATCGCCCGTCGCCGGCCGCCTTCTCTTGATGACGAGCCGTACGGCGAGATGGGCGAAAAGGTGGCGCGGGCCAAAGAAGCGTGGCGCGAGGCCCTGCTGGAGCGCGGCATCCTGCCCTTCCTGCGGGAGGCACTGGCCGACCCCCACAGTGCCGCAGCCCCATTCTCCGCACCGCCAGCGTCGACCAGTCGTGTGCCGCACCTCGGCTACGACCGCCCCGGTTTTTCGCGTCCCGATGGCGGAGCCCCGCCCCGCGCCCGAGTTTCACCAGTCCGGACTACACCAGCCCAGACTTCGGCGGCCCCGATCATCAGCCGGAGTGACCCGGGCACTGCTACGTCACCCTTCACCTGAAACAGACCCCCGATCTTTGGACGTTGTTTGCAGACGCCCCCGAGGAGCGACTCCTCCACGACCCTCCAGTTGCCTGGACTGTGGGACTGCCGGAAGAGGTAGCCGGAAACCTGTGAAGCTGCGCGGCCATCACCGCCAAGCTCTCCGTGGGCCTTCGGTCGCGCACTGCTCAGGCGGCCGGAGGTGGGGCGGGGTGGGTGTCGATCCATGACAGGCCGCCGAGGTCGAGGATCACCAATGTTTTGCGCAAATTCGCAACCACTGTGAGTCGACGCCTGTATGTCGCGCCGCGTCGGGGCTTGTCCTCCGTTCACTCGCACCTCAACGGTGGAGTCAGGTCTGCAGAGCGATGGCATTCTCAGAGCTCGCCCTCCTGTATGTGCCTGACGAGCGTTCAGAGCTTGCTGAACTGGCCTCTGGTCGGTACACCCTGGCGCGACAGCCGCGCGGCGAGCAGCTGCAAGATCATCGGCATGCGCGTCTTCGACCGCTCCCGAGTGCCGCGCCTGTTCCTCAGGTTCTATGGGGGCGGGGGAGGTGTATTGAGGCAGCTCAGGCTAGATTCGGACAAGTGTGCGTGATGCGGATCGCGCTTGATTGACTCGGTCGGTAACTCTGCATTAACTCTGTGCTTCCTGTGTGAATTTTGTGACGGAGGGTGGGCTCCGTGAAGCGGGGGGTGGGGGCTGTGTTCGTTCTGCGTGCGCGAAGAACGCGCGGGATGCTGCTGGGGGGTGTGGCCGCATCGTTGGTGCTGTCCGCACTGCCGATGCTGCCGGCTGCGGCGGCGGCAGCGGCAACCACGCCTGCAGCGGCCACTGTTGTGGACGAGTCGACCGCACTGGAGCAGGCGAAGGCTTCCGGCGAGCCCGTGGAGGTGATAGCTGACCGCACCGAGTACTCCACCACGCACGCCAACCCGGACGGCACCTTCCTGCTCACTCAGTCCTCCACGCCTCAGCGCGTCAAGCGGGAGGACGGCAGTTGGCGGCCCGTTGATCCCACGCTGGAGCGTCGGCCTGATGGGCGGATCGTCCCCAAGGGAACCGCGGTCGACCTGTCCTTCTCCGGCGGTGGTTCCGGCTCCGACATGCTCCGCATGGGCAAAGACGGCCGGTCCGTCACCCTCGGCTGGGGCGACCCGTTGCCCGAGCCGACCTTGAAGGGTGCAACAGCCACCTATGCCGATGTGTTGGACGGGGTGGATCTGCAACTGACGGCGACTGCCGAGGGGTACCGCGAGGTACTCGTCGTGACGACGCCTGCCGCCGCCGCCAATCCCGAGCTAGAGCAGGTCAAGCTCACCGCATCCGGCGACGGGCTGACCGTGGTTCCTGGTGCCGGTGGCGGTCTGCGGGCCGTCGATGAGGACGGCAATGCCCTCTTTAGAGGGCCGGCCGGGCAGATGTGGGACTCGGCCGGTGATGACACCCAGTCCGGTCCGCAGCCCCAACTCCTGGCAGCCAAGGCTGAGGCGGTCGTGAACGAGCCCGGGGAAGACGATCCTTCACAACCGGGCGAAGGAGATGCCAGCGCGGTACTGCCGGTCAAGGTGGACAACGACACCGTGGCCGTGCACCCCGACCTGGACCTGCTTCGTGGCAAGGACACCGTCTACCCGGTGTACATCGACCCCTCCGTCGGCCTGGGTGCCCAGGAGCGCACGAAAATCTCCTCCGACGGCGACAAGTTCTGGATGTTCGACGGCGGCAAAGGCGTCGGCAAGTGCGGGACTGCCGACGGCTATTCGTGCGGAACCGGCTACGTCGACCGCATGTACTTCGAGTTCGCCCCGACGAAACTCGCCGGCAAGTACGTACTGGACGCCACCTTCCGGGCCCGCGAGACCTGGTCGTACAACTGCAATCCCTACTGGGTGGACCTCGAGCGCACCGACAACATCTCCGAAGGCACCCGGTGGCCGGGCCCCAAGCAACTGGACCAGATGGGCGACCGGTATGTCTCCGCCGGGCGCGGTGACCTGTGCACGCCCGACCAGCCCGACGCCTGGATCGAGTTCAACGACAATCCCGACGAGGCGGACGAGAACCTCAAGAACACCGTCCGCTCCTTCGCGGACGGCAAGATCAGCCGCCTGACACTGATGCTGCGGGCCAAGGACGAAGGCGAGCCACGCGCCTGGAAGCGGTTCGACGACAACGCCGAACTGCAGGTCATCTTCGCCTACAAGCCGGGCACGCCCACCGACGTCGGCCTCATCCCTGGTGAAGGCACCACCGCGTACTGCAAGAAGTCCTCGAGCGACCCGTTGATCGTCACCCGCAAGGACCCCATCGTGCAGGCCCGCGTCCAGACGAAGGTCGAGTCCAACAAGGGCGACCAGGAAGGATCCCTGCAGGCCGAGTACGTTGTGGAACGCGGCGACGACGCGGCCTGGCACCAGGTGTGGACCGGCCATGCGCCCGATACCGGCTGGCACCCGGACGGCACGCTGGAAAAGCTCCGCATGAGCAACCGGGCCGACGGCGGCCTGTACCGCTACAAGGCCCGCACCCAGTCCCACTGGTCCTACAGCGGAAAGTCCGGCGACCTGTTCTCCGGTTACAGCTCCTGGTGCTACTTCAAGATCGACTCGACGGCGCCGAAGCCGCCCCGCATCACTGCCGGCTCCCCGTATACCGCATGCGCAGCGAACGTCTGCGAAGGAAAGGGGGGCCCGGGCGTGCCCGGCTCCTTCACTTTCCAGCCGAACACCGCCGACATCAACACCAGCGGCAAAACCGATATCACTGGCTATGAGTGGAAGCTGCTGTCCACACCTGCCAAACCGGTCGCCGGCACCCTCAAGGTCACCGTCCCGAACGTGACCCCGCCGCTGTCAGGCACCCAGGTGCTATCGGTACGCGCGAAGGACGTCTACAACCGGTGGGGCGCCTATCAGGAGTTCACCTTCAAGGTAGCCACGGCTCAGGAAGCGGTGGGTCGCTGGCATTTCGACGGAGTTCCCGGTTCGGGCACCACGACCGCCAAGGACACCGCCACCGTCGGTACTCGGCATGACGCAACGCTGGTCGGCGAGGAAGGGACCGGCTGGTCGACCAGGGCGCGACGCGGCGAGGCGGACTACGCGCTGCGTCTGAACGACGACACCAGCGACCCGGCTCAGCAGACCGGCTACGCAGCCACGTCCGCCCCTGCGGTCAACACCCGAGACTCCTTCGCCGTCTCCGCCTGGGTGCAGCTGTCCAACGCCTCCGCCAACCGGGCCGTGCTGTCCGCGCCGGGAACGAACGGCAGCTCCTTCACGCTTTACTACTCCGCCGCGTACAAGAAGTGGGTCTTCAACCGCGCAGACAAGGACTCGGCGAGCCCGGTGTACATCCGCTCGCTGTCCGACCAGGAAAACCCGCCGCTCAACGTGTGGACGCATGTGGCGGGCGTCTTCAAGACCGAGGGTGATGACAACCTCCCGGACACCGATCCGGCCAACGACACCATCCAGCTGTTCATCAACGGCCAGCCCCAAGGCCAGCCGGTCGTCCTGTCCAAGGCCGCCCCCACGTACACCCCGTGGACTGCAAGCGGGGGACTGCAGTTCGGCCGCTCCAAGGCGGCTGGCAAGTACGTCGACCACCACTTCGGGCTGCTCGACGAAGCCGTTGTCTGGCAGCGCGCCCTGCAGCCAGCTGAGGTCGCCAACGAAGCCAGGGTGCTGCAGGGCGGAGTGCCGGCCAACGAACTGGTCGCGCACTGGGACGCCACCACCGCCAAGGGCACCCAGGTCGCGGAGACCACGGCCTATCCGCTGTCGTCGATGACACTGTCCGGATCCGGCGCCACGCTGAACGAGGAGGACAACGCGCTGTTCCTGAACGGCACCGCCGGGTACGCCGCAGCCACCGGACCCGTGGTCGACGAGACCGGCTCCTTCACGGTGTCGGCGAGCGTCCGCCTCGATTCAGCGGCCCTCAACGCCAAGCCGGTCGGATACCAGGCACAGGTAGCCGCCCAGCGCCTGAGCGGAGAGTCCTCGTGGGCGCTGTGGGTAATGAAGCCCGGCGACGGCATCTACCAGTGGAAGTTCACCCGCACCGCAGTGGGGCCGGACGGCAAGGTCACCCAGAGCGCGCAGGTGCGGGCAGCGGACGTAGCCGCCACCGACACGTGGGTCCAGATCACGGGCACCTTTGACGCACAAGAGGCCTGGGAGTGGACCAGTCCCACCGACGGCACAACGGAATCCCGCTACGGACAACTCCACCTCTACGTAGGCGAATTCGACCAGCCATCGGAGGAGACGCCCGGCTTCTCCACGCCGCAGCAGGGCAGTGGTGAGCTGAGCGTAGGCCGCGGAACCGCCTCAGGTAAGACTGGCAACTATCTGCCCGGCGGCCTGCAGGACCTCAGGCTCTGGACCGGAGCCATGACCGCCGACCAGGTTCGCTCCCAGGTGCTGGACACGCCCAACACCACCTGAGACATGCCCTGAGCCAGATCTGTCGGTGCTGGACGGCCGCGCGAGCGTGCCCGGCCACCCAGCGTCGGCAGATCGGGCCCCCTTTCCCCCTCCTCTTTTTTCTCCGTCTCGACGGCCCGCGTCCGGCGCGCCGCCCCGGCGCCGTACAGGAAGACACGACATGAACCCCCTCGGCATACCCGGCTCCGGCCCGGGCCGCAGGAGCGAGATCACCAGACGCTGGTCCCGCCGCCTGGCCGCAGCCACTGGACTGGCCATGCTCCCCGGCCTGCTCACCCCCGTAGCCTTCGCCGCTGACTCCGACCCCCTGGGCGCTCCCCGTCTGAAGGAGGCCCGCTCGGCCAAGGTCAGCCCGTTCACCGCGAAGGTGAACAAGAAGGCCGCCGCCACGGTGAAGAAGTCCGCGGAAGCGGACCAGGCGGCAATTGCCCGCGCACGCCGTGACCGCTCGCAGCAGACCACCTGGCCCAAGGCAGGCAAAGCGCACGTGAGCCTGCCGGCCAAGGGCACCGCCAAAGCCAACCCTGGGACCCTGCCTATCACCCTGACTGCCCCGGCCAAGAGCCAGGCAGCTGAGCCCATCACGGTTGAAGTCCTCGATCAGAAGGCGGCGGCGAAGCTCGGCATCAAAGGCGTCGCCCTGAAACTCACGGGCCCCAAGAACGGCGGCAAGAGGCGGCTGGGCCTGGACTACTCGGCCTTTGCCTCCGCCTACGGAGGCGACTGGGCCGGTCGCCTGCAGCTCACGCGCCTGCCCGGCTGCTCGCTGACGGATCCGACCACAGCGAAATGCCGCAAACGCCTCCCACTCGATTCAACCAACGATCGCTCGAAGAAGCAGGTATCGGCGCCCATCAACCTGCCATCCTCCGGCACGCCCATGATGCTGGCACTGGCCGCTGGGACGCAGTCCGGGGCCGGTGACTACAAGGCAACCCCGCTGTCGGCCTCCTCGACCTGGGAAGCAGGCGGTTCTTCGGGCACGTTCACCTGGTCCTACCCTCTGCGGGTGCCGCCGGCCGCAGCCGGGCCCCAGCCCACGCTGTCCCTCTCGTACGACTCAGGTGCCGTCGACGGGCGCACCGCGAGCACCAACAACCAGGGCAGCCAGATCGGCGAGGGCTTCGACCTGACCTCGTCCTACATCGAGCGCAAGTACGGCTCCTGTGACGACGACGGCCATGACGACAAGTTCGACCTGTGCTGGAAGTACGACAACGCCTCTCTCGTCCTCAACGGCCAGGCCACCGAGCTGGTCAAGGACGACACCACCGGCAAATGGCGGCTGAAGAACGACGACGCCTCCACCGTCACCCGCTCCACCGACGCCGACAACGGTGACGACAACGGCGAGTACTGGACGGTCATCACAGGCGACGGCACCAAGTACGTCTTCGGCCTGAACAAGCTGGAGGGCGCCGGAACCGACGACCGCACCCGGTCGGTGTGGACCGTACCCGTGTTCGGCGACGACGAAGGCGAGCCCGGCTACGCCGACGGAACCTCGTTCTCCGGCCGTTCCAAGACTCAGGCCTGGCGGTGGAACCTCGACTACGTCGAAGACACCCACGACAATGCCATGTCCTACTGGTACACGGCCGAGCACAACAACTACGACAAGCTCGGCGACGACACCACCGGCACCGACTACGTCCGCGGCGGCTACCTCAAGGAGATCCGCTACGGCCAGCGCGCCAGCGCCCTGTTCTCCGGCTCTCCCGACGCCTCGAACAAGGTGGTCCTCGACTACGCGGAGCGCTGCCTCGCATCCGGCACCGGTTGCGACTCGCTGACCGAGGACAAGCGGGACAACTGGCCGGACGTGCCGTTCGACGCCGTCTGCAAGGACGATGCCAAGTGCACCGGCAACACCGGCCCGACCTTCTTCACCCGCAAACGGCTCACCACCGTCACCACCTACGCGTGGAACGCGGCGGCCACCACCCCGGCCTTCGACCCTGTGGACGTCTGGTCCCTGAAACAGAACTACCTGGACCCGGGCGACACAGGTGACTCCTCCGATCAGTCGCTGTGGCTGGACGAGATCAAGCACACCGGCAAGCGCGGCACCGACCTGTCGCTGGACCCCGTCAAGTTCACACACGAGATGCGAGCCAACCGGGTCGACGGAACCGACGACATCCTGCCCCTGCACAAGCCACGCCTGAAGACCGTCACCTCCGAGACCGGCGCGCAGACCATCGTCACCTACCTGGACGCCGACTGCACCGCCGGCCAGACCATGCCCAAGGTCGACCAGAACACCACGCGCTGCTACCCGGTGTACTGGTCCCCCAACGGCGAACAGGATCCCATCCTCGACTGGTTCCAGAAGTACCCGGTCAGTGCGGTGCAGACCACCGATCCGCGCGGCGGCTCGGAGGCGGTGCAGCACACCTACCAGTACTCTTCCAATGGTGGCGCCTGGCACTACAACGAGGACCCGCTCACCCCAGCCAAGGAGCGCACCTGGTCCATCTGGCGCGGCTTTGAGAAGGTCACCCACCTCGCCGGCATCTCGACCGGAACCCAGAGCAAAACGGTCACCGTGTACCTGCGCGGCATGCACGGCGACCGCGTCCTGGGGCCGGACGGCAAGACCCCCGATCCAGACGCCCGCAAAACGGCGGAAGTTCCCGGCATCAAGGCCAGCAAGATCACCGACTCCGACCAGTACGCGGGATTCACCCGCGAGACGGTCACCTACAACGGCACCACCGAAGTCGCCGGCACGATCAACGATCCCTGGTCAAAGCGCACCGCAACCCAGCACAAGTCCTACGCGGACATTGAGGCGTACTACGTCCGCACCGGTGCCACCCATTCCCGCACCAACATCACCAGCAAGCTCGCCCCCTACGACCGGGTGCGCACGGTAAAGACCACCTTCGACGACTACGGCATGGCCGCCACCGTCGAGGACCAGGGCGACACCGCGGTTACCGGCGACGAGAAGTGCACCCGCACCTGGTACGCCCGCAACAACGCCAAGGGCATCAACTCCCTGGCATCGCGCACCCGGACAGTGGCCAAGCCCTGCTCCACCGCCGACTCGGCACTCGACCTGCCGGCCGACTCCAGCCGTCCCGGTGACGTCATCGCCGACACCGCCACCGTCTACGACGACGCGACGGCCACCGCCTGGTCAGCCGCCCAGACACCCACCAAGGGAGACGCGACCTGGACCGGACGGGCCAAGGGCTACGGCAGTGACGATGCGCCCGCCTGGCAGAAGGTGGCCACTGCCACCTTCGACACGCTCGGCCGCCCGCTCATCGTCAAGAACACCAACGGCCTCCAGGTCTCCAAGACCACCTACACCCCGACCGCAGCCGGCCCTCTGACCGAGACCACTGTCGAAGACGCCAAGCTGTACAAGACGACGACCAACGTCGACTACGTCACCGGCGCGCCACGGAAGGTGACCGACCCCAACAACAAGGTCACAGAAACCGAGTACGACAGTCTCGGTCGCCTGACCAAGGTGTGGCTGCCCAACCGCCTCAAGGCACTGAATAAAACACCCAACTACGTCTACGCCTACAACGTCACCAGTTCAGCCATGTCCTGGGTGTCCACAGGGACCTTGAAAGGCGACGGCTCCGGCTACAACACCAGCTACACCTTCTACGACTCACTGCTGCGCACCCGCCAGACCCAGTCACCGACCCCGCAAGGCGGTCGGCTCGTCTCGCTGAACCTCTACGACACCAGAGGCCTGGCGGCCAGCCAGCAGTCGGACATCTGGGACAGCACCTCAGCCCCCACATCCACCCCGGTGCAAACCTCCGCCGGTCAGGCACCGATTCAGACGGACACCACCTACGACGGCGCCGGCCGCCCGATCAAGGCGGTCACCAAGACACACGGCACCACCCGCTGGACGACCACCACCTCCTATACCGGTGACACGGTCAGCACCAGCGCCCCCAACGGCGGCCAGGCCACCGCAGAAGTGACCAACGCCCTGGGCCAAACAACCGAACGCCGTGAGTACGGCGGCCCGCAACCGACTGGAACCGACTTCACCAAAACCACTCTCAGCTACACGCCAGCAGGCCAGCAGGAAACCATCACAGGCCCTGACCAGGCCAAGTGGTCCTACACCTACGACCTGTTCGGCCGACAGGTCACGGCAACAGACCCGGCCAAGGGCAAGAGCACCACCGAATACAACACCCTCGACCAGGCCGTCAGCACCACGCCGAACGCCGACACCAACAAGAAACTGCTCTACGAGTACGACGACCTCGGCCGCAAGACAGGCATGTGGCAGGTCGCCAAGACGGACACCAACAAGCTCGCAGCCTGGACATTCGACACCCTCGCCAAGGGGCAGCAAGACACCGCGGTCCGCTACGACGGCGGCCTCACCGGCAAGGCATACACCCAGAAGGTCACCGCCTACGACAACCTCTACCAGGTCACCGGCAGCCAGCTGCTGCTGCCCGACACCGAGCCTCTGGTGACCGCCGGCGTGCCGAAGAGCCTGTCGTTCAGCACCGGCTTCAACCTGGACGGGACGACCAGCCAGTACGCCGCGCCGGCCATTGGAGGGCTGCCCTCCGAGACGGTCTCCTACAAGTACGACTCGACCGGCCACCAGATCACCTCCAGCGGCACCACCGGCTATCTCCAGAGCGCCACGTTTTCCCCTCAGGGCGATCTGCGCCAACTCGCCCTCGGGATGGATCCCGCGACCTCGTCGAAAAAGGCATATCTCAACTGGGACCACGAGCCGGGCACCCGCCGTCTCACCCGCTCCTACGTCACCGATGACGTGCACGGCTACATGCCCCAGGAGCTGAAGTTCACCCAGGACGACGCCGGCAACGTCACGTCCATCTTCGACGGCACCACCCAGGGCGGAACGGCCAAAGCGGACTACCAGTGCTTCGCCTACGACGGTTACCGCCGTCTGACCGAGGCCTGGACCCCCAAGGTCGCGGACTGCACAGCCTCCGGGCGGGTGATGGCCAACATCGACGGCTCAGCCCCCTACTGGACCTCCTACACCTACAACCCGGCTGGACAGCGCAAGACCGAAACCAAGCACACCTCCTCAGGTGACCAGACCACCACCTACACCTACGACGACACGACGAAGGACACCAAGCCGCACACGCTGGACAAGACCACCGGCGCCCGGACCGGCAGCTACTCCTACGACAGCAGCGGCAACACCACCTCCCGCCCCGGTCCGACAGCCCAGCAGACACTGGCCTGGAACAACGAAGGTGAACTGACCAAACTCACCGAGAGCACGAAGGAGACCACCTACCTCCACGACGCAGCCGGCGAACTGCTACTGCGCAGAGCAAAGGGTGATGGCGACACCGTCCTCTACCTGCCCGGCGGCAACGAGATCCGCCTGACAGTCAAGGGCACGACGAAGACCCTCTCCGGCACGCGCTACTACACCGCCAATGGCCAAACCATCGCGGTGCGCACGGCGGCGTCGGGCACCTCGGGCACGAAGCTCAACTTCCTGGCCGCAGACCACCACGGCACATCAAGCATTGCCCTCGAGGCGAGCACGTACGCGATCACTAAGCGTTTCAGCACACCCTTCGGTGATGTACGGGGCCCGAAGGCGACCACATGGCCCGACGACAAGGCCTTCCTCGGCAAGCCGTCGGACGCATCCACGGGTCTCACTCACGTCGGCGCCCGCCAGTACGACCCGTCGATCGGCCAGTTCATCAGCGTCGATCCGATACTCGCCGTCGATCAGCACCAGTCCCTCAACGGCTATGCCTACGCGAACAACACGCCTGTCACATTCAGCGATCCGACAGGTTTGTGCATAGACCCTGGCAACGGTCACTGCATGCCCGATGACGGCGGCAAGCTGGGGCACCAGAAGCCGGATAAACGTTATGGCCCGCCGCCCTATGACGGCCCCTACGACGGGACACGCGAAAGCGTTGGCCTCGGTGGTGGAACGGCGAGCACCGATAGCTCCGGGAGCATCAACAGCGGTCCTCGCTACTCATGTACCGGTATGAGCCCGACCGGAATGTGCAAGGTGGTTACCGGGCCGGGGGATAAGAAGGAAAACAAGGGCAATAACAACCCGTACGGCTCATTCGACCTCTATGGCCCCCAGCCGGAGCTGGGCATAGGGGAACTCCTCCGGAGGCTTATCGAAGGGCCTGTATGTAACCCTGGGTACCCGTGTGAGGATGCGAAATACAACACTGTCCCGGTAGGGCCTGGCGGTGCTGGTCGCCCCAAGCCGGGACCGCCGCGTGGGCTGCCGGTTGCCGGTAAAATGAACCCCGAGAAAATTCGGTATACCCAGGACAGTATCAAGGGAAGTTACAAGGATGGCCGTTCTCTCGATGAGACTGTGGCTCAGTTGAGAAGCGGGGAAAAGAGAGCAGAGGATATTGCTCCGATTCGTGTATTCGAGCGAGACGGAAACATTTATTCTCTCGATAACAGGCGCTTGTATGCGTTTAAGGAGGCAGGTGTCCCTGTGCAATTTGTCAAGGCCACCCCGCGCCAAGTCGAGCAAGAAGCCTGGAAATTTACCACTAAGAACGACGGAACATCGATCAGAGTGAGGTAGTTGTGGATTTCTGGCAAGAAGCAAACTCGGTTAACGATCGAGAAGCCTTGTCCAACTTCCTCTTGTCTGCCGCCCAGGATTTCACAGACAATCCGGAAGGGTGGGAGAATGTGGATATTCCAGCACTTCTGGAGGCGATGTCCGCTTGGATTTCGGACTGCGATGAGGTTTTTCGGAGGTCTGGAAAGCCACTCCCCTCAGGCGAAACCTGGGCCACTGTGGCAAAACTAGTGGCGGCTGCACGGGTCTACGAGTAAGGGAGTGTCCAGCACTCCGTATTATCGACTGACGTAATGGCCTGAGGGTGGCCGACGATGACTGGCCGCCCTCAGAATGGTGGGGCACGTGAGCATGGAGACTCACCTTGCTCGATCATCCTCTGCTCGACGTCCACATGCCGTGCTCATACCGCTGAAGCTGGCAGCTGGCGCGCAGCGCTTCAAGCAGTGCGATAGGTGTACGTCAGGTAGCCGTGCAGCCGCACGCCTGGTCGCCCGGCTTGGCCGAACGGTCGGTCCGTGCGGCCGCTTACTGCACGTGCAACTCTGGCATGCCGTTTGGTCGTCCGTGGCTGCTGCGATCGTTTCCGTCCCCGCGAGGTGCAGCAGGTCGAAGGCGAGCAGGTGAGCGGGCGCCTCGTCGGCGGCCCGGGCTGCTGCGGCGCCGTGCCGTGGAGCCGGTTCTGCGGCCGCAGGGGCCGGGAGAAAATATGAGCACCTCCCGCGAACAGCTTGTTGAGATCGTTCGCAAATTTATGGCTGCGGAAATCAGCGAAGAGGACGAGGAAGAGATGGTCGAGTTGCTCGAGAAGAGCGTGCCGCACCCCAGGGTGCTTGACTTGATTTACTATCCTGAGTCGGAGGGGTTGACAGAAGAGGCCACGGCGGAGCAAGTAGTGGATGCAGCTCTTGCTTACAGGCCTATCGAGCTGTGAGCGCGACCTCGAAGGCCTAACCATCTGATTCCTGTGGCACCTCGGAGCTCCGCCTTGACCACTCTGGCGGAGCTCCGTCGTATATGAGTGAGCTGTGGCCTGCTGGTAGGGCGCCTCGGCATTGCCTCCTGCACCGTCAGCTATCAGTGGGTTCGCGCTGAGCCTCGGCTTCGGGCGTAGCCGCCGACTCCGGGGCGGGGGCGGTGTAGAAGACGGACCTGCCCTGCTTGGAGCGCTCCGCCTGGCTCTTGGCCACGAGCCCCTCGAGCGTGAGGCGCACGATCTTGGCTGCGAAGTCGCGATCAGGGTGAGCCTGGCCGAGCGCGGTGGCGACCTCCGCCGCGGAGCGCGGTTCCTTCTGCTCGGAGAGGTGGCGGCGAATGAGCTCGACCAGGGTGGGCTGGGGCGCCTTCGCTGAACTCGCCGCCTTGGCCGCAGGCTTTGCCGCCTTCTTGGCCGGCGGGGAAGAGGACTTACGCGCCTTCTGCTTTCCGCCGGGCGCAGCGCCGGCCTTCTTCCGCCGTGGAGAGGGAACCTTGGCGCTCTGGGTCTCGACCGCAGGCTCGACAGGGGCCGTTGAGACGCCGAGCGCCTGGCGCATGTTCACCAGCACGGTGTGGTCATGCTGCAGGGAGGCAAGCTGCTCCTGTAGGGAGGCGATCTCCGCACTGATACGTTCCTGCTCCTTGAGATTGGTCTCCAGGTCGCCGGTCACTCGGGCGATGTACTGCGATGCCAGTTCCGTGGCGGGAGTTGTTGTCTCGGGCATGATGCTGACCTTTCCTCGGCGTGTGACCGCGATGCGGGGATGCCTGACTTCGGCGAGGTCTCGGTGCCCCGGCCGGGAGCCCGCATGTGCCGCACGATGCTCTGGTGTAGAGATGGTACGGACATACGGAGCCAGTTGTTCCCTCCCGGTCTTTTCGCTGGCCCGGCGCTGGCCTCAAAAGCTGCGGCACCCGGTGCCCAACGAGGCGGCTTGCAGGCATGAGTTCATGTCTGCGACTGAGGCAACTGCCAGAACACCTCGTCGGTGACTCGGTTGTGCTGCCATGCGCTCAGGGTGCCTGTGGTCACCAGCCGGTCGAGTAGTTCTCTGGTCTGCTGCGGGGAGTGCCCGCACAGGCGGGCGAGGACGTCCATGTCGGGGCTGTGCTCGGCCTCGGTGGGGGAGTGGGTGGCCAGCACGAGAGCGGCCAGCCGCAGGGCGGGCGCTGCGGCCGGCAGGGCCAACGGCGCGGGGCGCAGGGCCCAGTGGGCGGCACGGCAGCGAGCCCGACGGCCGGGAGCTTGGTCCAGGACCGCGGCATCGAGCAGTCGCAACTGCAAGGGCAGCGCGCGAAAGTCCGGCAGCTCCAGCCAGCCGGCATGGGCCAGCTCCAGCCACAACTCGCCGTTGGCGCGCAGACGCATGCCTCGCAGCAGGCCTGCTGGCAGCCGGACCCGACCAAGGGCATCCGCGCGCAGCGCGCACTGCAGGGCCAGCAGCCGGGCCGCGGGGGAGGTGAACCGAGGCAGCGCGGTGCCAAGGTAAGTGAGCATCTCCCGCACCCGCACCCGCTCGGGCAGTCCAGGGCAGGGCTGACGCCCAGACGGGGAGGGACAGGCGGGCGGGAGCGGTCGTGGGCCGCCCGGGAGGGTGTCGGGCACGACTGCGGTGTGGCTGGTCGCCGCTGCGCAGGCCGCGCAGCTGTCAGCCAGCCGCCAGGTCCGGCCGCTGCGGTCGCGAGTGAGAGCGAGCAGCACCGGCCCGGCACACCCGCGGTGACGCGGATGCCACACGCAACCCCGCATCCGGCACTGGCAGCTGCGCAGATATGCGGGCAGCGCGTCGGCGCGGGCGTGACGGGCGAGATGAGCCATGACGGCCGACCGCGCGGAAGGCCCTGTGAGTGGCGACGTGTGCGCGGTGCAGGTGGGGCAGATGAGAGTGTGGCCGCCCGCTCGCGGCCGCAGTTCCACTGTCCAGATGCGCCGCACTGCAGCATGCGCGCCGGCAAGCCTCATGGGCTCGTCGTCCTCCCGTCTGTGTCCGCCCCGAAATGGCCGGTGCCCCCTGTGCCAGAGGACCGGAAGACGCACGGTAGTGCAGATCTCTGCACCGTGATCGGTGATCCCACCTTGGCAAATAGTGCAGAAGTCTGCACTGACAGGGCAGGGGTCTGCACCGTCGGATGGTGGGGTGACGATCTTGCCGCCGGATCCGGACCTCACCGCGCTGCGCGTCAACCTCGCGCGCCTGCGGGGAGAACGCGGCTGGACCTTCGACGAACTCGCCGGCCGCAGCGGCCTGGCCCGGCGCACCCTCATCGACCTCGAGCACGGGCGCACCACCGGCAGCGTCACCACCTGGCATGCCCTCGCCCACACCTTTGACGTGCCCATCGAGCACCTCCTCGGCACCCTCTGCCACGACCACACCCCGCCTGGCGAACACGGCTCCTGACGCCCTGCGCCCCCCCGCCTCGAGCCACACTGCAAATCACCCGATCCGGCGAGCAGGCGCCGAACATAAGGTCGCCTGCTAGATCGTCTGTTCGGATCCCTTGAGCCGGCCGGGGGACACACGCACCGCAGTGTTGCGGATCAATGCGTGTCGCCTGGCACGGTCCCGGTCATGCGCACCACGCCCACCCCCACCGGCCGACACTGGGACGGCAGCCGCCGCCCCACCCGACGCCCCCGCCCCTTGCAGGTAGCCGGCACCAGCCCCAGCCGCCTGCTGCGCACCGGCCAAAGCGGCCGATGCCGTCAGTGCGGCAACCGCATCGACCTCTACCAGCGCGCCGACCAGCGGCCCATCGCACTGCACCCCACCGAACTGGCCACCCCACACGTCCCCGAATCCTGCCGCTGGCACCTCAGCAGCGGCATCGCCTACCCGCACGGTGACGGCAGCCCGTGGTGCCGCATCCCGCACGCCGTACTCTGCCCCCGCCGCACCCCCCTCTGCCGAACCGGCCCCCACCTCGATGCGCTCCGCCGCCAGCTCGCCGTCCACACCCGCCGCCTGACCGACACCGGCGCCTTCGCCCCCGAACCGGCCCCCGCCACCACACAGGCCGCCGACTCCGACGCCGACAACCCGGCCCGCCCCGTCGTGCAGATGCTGCTGTGCCGCTACCTCGCCGAGAACACGATCGAACACATCCGCTGCGTGGCCCAGACGCGCCACCGCCGCCGCTGCACCCACCCCGTCCTCGCCCCCACCGCACCCGCCGGTGTCTGGAGACTGATGCCCACCGGATCCCACCGCGGTCAACTGGCCCTCCCCAACGTCCTGATGGCCGTCTACGACCTGAACCACCTGCCCTACAGCGAGCAGCTACGCTGGCGCGCCCAGCGCTGCCCCCAGCACGCCGCCGCCCCCGGGGCCGCCGACCTAGCCTTGGCCGGCTGGCAGCCCTTCGACCCACTCCTGCACGCCGCACACATCCGCACCCGCATGCCCCACCCTCCGGGCCGCCACCTCAAAGGCCGGTGACGATGCCCCACCACGCCTTGGAGATCGCCCTCACCCGCCCCCTGACGGCGGCCGAACACCGCCACGCCACCCAAGCTTGGCCGCTCGCCGCCAACCACGACGCCACCCGCCTCATGGCCCTCGCGGGCGCCACAACCCCCGAACGCGCCGCCCACCGCCTGCGCCGACGTCTCACCGACCGGCTGCCCATCGACGTGATCACCACCCACTACCCGGACACGCACGGACACGTCCTGCTCAACCTCGCCTTCCCGCCCGCCATCCACACTGCCCTCGAACGCGACGCCCAAAATGCGGGCCTCACCCCCGAACGCTTCGTACGAGAGGCCCTCCACCGAGCCCTGGCCGAGCACGCAGACCAAGGCGCCGAACGCCTCGACCGCGCCGTACACCACCTGCTCGCCGACACGACACCCGCGCATCTGCTGGCCGCCGTCGGGCACGCCCTCACCCGCCCCCAGCAAGGACCCACACGATGAACCCGACCGACGAACAGACAGCAGCAGCCGACGCCTTCCACACCGGAGACCACCTCGCCCTGCAAGCCGGAGCCGGCACCGGCAAGACCACCACCCTCACCCTGCTAGCCCGCACCACCCCACGCTGCGGCCGCTATCTCGCCTACAACCGCGCCATGGCCCAGGACGCACGCGCCCGCTTCCCCGCCACCGTCCAGTGCAAGACAGCACACGCTCTCGCCTACGCGTCTGTCGGCCACCGCTACGCCCACCGCCTGAACGCACCCCGCCGCCCGGCCTGGCAGACCGGACAAGCCCTCGGCGTCACTAAAGCCATCCGTATCGGAGACCGCGACCTTTCCCAACGGGCCCTGTCCAACGCAGTCCTGCGTACCGTCACCCGCTTCTGCCATACCGCCGACGACAAGATCACGCGCCACCACGTGCCCAAACTCCGCGGCCTGGAAGACACAGATTTGCACCGTGAACTCGCCGCTCACCTCCTGCCCTTCGCCCACAAAGCCTGGAAGGACCTGCAAAACCCCGATGACGGCGCCGTCCGCTTCGACCACGACCATTACCTGAAAATCTGGGCCCTCACCCAGCCCCAAATCGACACCGACTTCCTGCTCCTGGACGAGGCGCAGGACACCAACCCCGTCGTCGAGCACATTTTCCTCAACCAGCGCAGCCACGCCCAACTGGTCATGGTCGGCGACTCCGCCCAAGCCATCTACCACTGGCGCGGAGCCAAAGACGTCATGACCGGCTTCGACGGAACCCAGCTCACCCTCTCGCAGTCGTTCCGCTTCGGGCCCCAGCTCGCCGCGGAAGCCAACCGCTGGCTCGACCTAGCCAACGCCCCCATCCGCCTGACCGGAGCCGAGACCGTACCCACCAAACTCGGCTTCGTCGCCCACCCGGACGCGGTCCTGTGCCGCACCAACGTCGGCGCCATGACCCAAGTCATGGCCCTGATGGACGCCGGATGCCACGTCGGCTTGGTCGGAGGAGGAGACAGCCTGCGCGTCCTCGCCCAAGCCGCCCGTGACCTGAAAGAAGGCCGCCGCACCCTCCACCCCGAACTCGTCCTCTTCCCCACCTGGGGTGAACTGCAGGACTACGCTGCCCACGACCCAGCGGGACGAGACCTGCAGCCGTTCGTCGATCTCGTCGATACCCACGGTCCGGACGCCATCCTCGCCGCCGTGGCCCGGCTCGTCCCCGAATCACAGGCCCAAGTCAGCGTCTCCACCGCGCACAAGGCCAAAGGTCGCGAATGGGCGTGCGTGAAGATTGCCGACGATTTCACCCCACCCCGGGACACGAGTCCACCAGACCATACTGCGCCCCGCACCATCGACGACAGTGAAGCCCGCCTGGCCTATGTGGCTGTCACCCGTACCCGCTGCCGCCTCGACCTCGGCGGCCTGTCCTGGATTAACCAACACCCAGACGGAACTGGAACCTGCCTGGCAGCCTCCTGAAGCGTCTGCCCATGACCGGATCGGGGCAGGCCGGGGTCCGCGTCGCAGAGACCCTGCTCTTCTACGATGGCTGGCGCGTCGCTCTCCGCCCGAAGCCAGAGTCCCACCGGGCTTTTGCGGTGACAACCCATAGTTGGGACAGGCATCCTCAGCGAGCACTGTGTGAAGCCAGCACAGAGGCAGAGGAGAAGGCCCATACCGGACGAAATAATCGACACCCCGGACGCCGTCGCCACGCTCGACTCGCTCAAGGAGGCCATGCGCGGCGGCCGCATCGTCAACACCGGCGGCACCGCCTGCCGGTGCTTTGCCGCGGCAAAACACGAGCACGTCCCTAACTCCGAGACGACAGCCGACCAGTAACTGATCGT
>NZ_WWIQ01000079.1:0-15936 GCF_009862985.1 Streptomyces sp. SID5464
CGGCGTACAGGCAGGTCGCGATGTAGTCAGTGCCCAGTCGCTGGGCTTGCTCATCGAGGGCGTGCAGCACCTCGTGCGGCGGCAGGTCCAGGCCCGCGAGCGTCTGTGCAGTGGTGCGGAGTTGGCCCATAAGGGCTGCCGACGTCATGTCGTGGCCCATGACGTCACCGACGACCAGGGCAACCCGGCTGCCGGGCAACGGGATCGCGTCGTACCAGTCGCCGCCCACCCGGACCGTCTCCGCCGCAGGCAGATAACGGGAGGCCAACCGCACACCGGTGCAGCGGGGCAGGGTCTCCGGGAGCATTCTGCGCTGCAGCTCGTCAGCGATAAACGCCTCGCGCCCGTTCAACGCTGTCCTATCGATGCTCAGTGCACTGTGCGTGGCGAGCTGCGCCGCCACCAGCAGGTCGTCCTCCTGGAATGCGCGCCGCTCGGGGTTGCACAGGAACAGCGCGGTGCCGATCACCCGGCGCCGGCCGCGCAGTGGCGCGAGGATCGCGCGCTTTCCGGGTGGGACGCAGCACTCAGCGTTCTTTCCGAGCAGCTCGGGCAGGGCCGCCCGGGCTGCGGGCGTGTTGGTGAAGATTGGGCGCACGCCGCGCAGCACCTCGGCGAGCGCGCTACCGGGCCGAACCTCGCACAGCTGCGTGCCGACCACGTCCAGCTCGGTGGGCTCCAGCTGTACCAGCGGCATGAACCCCCCGTCGGCTTCGCCCTCCCCCGGCCTATGGTCGGTGCGGCTCAGCCGGAGCACCAGCGGGCCGGTGGGCCGCTCATCGCCGACGGGCAACGGGTCGCGTAGGTAGACCAGGATCGCGTCGGAGAAGGTAGGCACGGTGGCCCGGCACAGCCCCATCACAATTTCGTCCAGGTCTAGGCCCCGGGCGATGCGCCGGGTCGCGGCACCTATGTAGCGCAAACGATCAGCCGACAGGCGCGATGCATCGACAGGAAAAGTGGCGTCGGTGCTGGTCAGCTGGTTGTCCCGGGTTGTTCGGGACAACGTAGAGGGCTCTTCATCTGCCCGAGGCAGGGACTGTTGGGTGACTAAGTGCTGAGCTTGGGCCGGCACCAACTTGATGGTGCCGCTGGCAGAATCCGAGCGCGGAGATGCGCGATACCCCATGTCCTGGGCAGCTTGCTGAACGGCATCGTGCTCCTCATCAAGCACGGCCCGCGCCTTCTCCAAGGCAAGATCGACATCGTCGAGAGCCGCGTCATCGTCAGAGATCGCTTGCAAGCCGGGCTGAGGAGCCTGGGGGGTCAGCTCCTGCGCGAAGTCGCGATCCTCATATCCTGCCCACTTGCGCAGCTCAGCGAGTTCGGCTTCCAGAAGCTGAATGCGGCGCGCAGCATGGTCGGCCACCTGCTGGGCCGTGTCTCTCTCCTGCTCTGCACGAGCCAGCTGCTGACGCAGATCGATCTGCTGCCGCTGCGCGCGGGACAGGCGTAGCTCGAGCGCTGTGTGCCCCTCCGGGTCCGTTGGCGGTAGCACCTGTAGGGCGTCAACCCGGCGTTTCAGTTCCACCGCCTTTGCCTGAGCCTGGCCGAGCATGGCGAACAGAAGCGTGGCGATCTGAAGCGCCTGCGCCCGGCTGCGCTCGCTGGCCTCGTAGGCCTGCCGGACGACCTGCAGTTCCTGATACACCTCAATGGTTCGGTCCTTAGCCGCCAGCAGGTCATGAGCGAGTGCCAGCTCTTTCGTGCCCTCCGCAAGCGGCGTCGGACTGGCCCGGGCCCTTTCCCATAAGTCTCGTGCCATCTGCAGGCGCTGCCCGGCACGGTCGACCGGTTCGTCGGGGAAACAGACGTCAGCCACCGCTTCGACCAGGTCCCACGTCAGTGCCTCACCGGACAACAGATCACGCAGTCGGCGCACTTCGGGCACCGCCCCGGCCGTGAAGTGGTCCGGCGTAAGACGCTGGTGGAGCTGCCTCACCGACATTGAGGCATCGTCCAGCCAGGACCGCACCTGCTCAACCAACTGATTGATCTCAGCACACGACCCTCTGGGCGGTGCCCACGGCCGGCCCGGTCGTCTCCCCTTGCCCCCCACGGGCCCTCCCGCTCAGTTGTTCACCGGACAACCCCCTGTTGTCGCCGGAGAACATTCAACCGGCTCACCAGCGGGTTTTACTCAGGATCGTCCCAATCCCTTCCCGGTGAAACCTCATCAAGGCGGTGCACTCGTGAACTACGGCTCCACGGCGTTCCTGCTTCTCGTCCTGGCGGTGGCCGTCTTGTTCGCCACGGTTGCCGCAGTGATCGCCTTCGGCCTTGCCCGTTGGGAGGGAGCCGCCATTCCGGCGGCCCTTTCACGCAGCGGTGTCACCTTTGCTGCAGCCCTGACCCTGTGTCTTGGCATCCTCGCCTTCCTTGGCCGGTAGCCCGTCAACAAAAGGTGGCCCACTCCTCTGGGTGAGGACGTCCTGGCGGCGACGGAGCAGGGTCAGTACCTTTCCCGTGGCCAGACCGACGCAGGCGATGGGCGACGGGGGAAG
Source organism: Streptomyces sp. SID5464 (assembly GCF_009862985.1). Lineage (NCBI taxonomy): Bacteria > Bacillati > Actinomycetota > Actinomycetes > Kitasatosporales > Streptomycetaceae > Streptomyces > Streptomyces sp. SID5464. The sequence continues at coordinate 2,505 of NZ_WWIQ01000079.1, forward strand.
GTTACGGGCGCTGCGGGTCGCTCTGCGGATGGTGATCATGATCGAGGTGCTGCTGTGCCTGGTGTGGCTGGTGCGGGCCGGCTGCCTCACCGGGCAGCGCCCGAACGACGGAGACATCGCCCGGTGGGTGCGCGCGGAGCGCCGGTGGAAAGGGACAAGCAGAGCGGCCTGGTGGGCCTCGGGCGCGTGGCTGAACTGCTGAGCCGGACTGGGTGTCGTCAACCAGACTGCGGCCGCCGGGCGGGAGCCGTTCACCCGGGCCGCCACAGACATCCCTGAGAGCTACCCGCTCGCCAGCACAGCGGCACGTCGCGTCAGGCGACGCGAGACCAGTGCGCCACAACATGGCTGACACGGCACACCTCCGGCCAAGAGGTCCGCCTCGTACAAGACCGCGACGATCTCGAACGGCGGGTGGTCGAAGACGACGGAGGGCCCGTCCCGCGCTGGGGCGGATGGCGTCGCCGAGCCCGCTCGGCTACGTCACCCTGTGCCCGCCGTGCTCGGGAGCCGCCTTCCAGCGGTACACCGGTGACCTGCGCGGCGTGCTGTGCGACTCGCCCCGCGTGCGAGGCACCCGCGCCGTCGACCACCTGTGCCGCCTGTGCGTTGTGCGGCAGCTGCAACACGTTCGAGGGCAAGAGCTCCCCGGGCGCCTGGAGCACTAGGAGGGTCCGTGCTGCACTTGCTGGAGTGCCGCGGCTGCCTGGAGCGGCGGTCCCTGCCCGGCCGGTACCACGTCGCCATCGTCCAGAAGCATCTGGAGGCGACCGAGCGCCACCGCGGCCGCCGATGCCGACGCCAGATGTAGGTCAGGCACGTGGCACTCGCCCACGGCGCGCACCGCTTTGAGCTGGATTGCTGGTGGCACAGCCAGAAATTGACGAAGGACGTCACGGTGCCCGAGACCGTGGCGCTCGTACGGGACTTCGTCGACCAGGCTCCCGTCGCCGCGCAGCCGGACGCCGCGGTGCCGGCCGCGCGTGCCGCGTCGGGCACCACGGCGCCTTCCTGAGTGCTAAAGGCCACCTCCGCCCGCCGCCAGGAGACCCCTCATCAGGGGTGAAGCCCTCAGCGCCCGCCCGGCATCGGGCGGGCTATTGTAAAAATCGAGCATACTACCATAAAGCGACACGCCTGCCTCGGGAATCCCGCAGGTCGCGCTTGCCGACCCCTCGCCCACGCACGACCCTTGGGGGGATCATGCACACCCAAGTACGCACCACCCTCGCTGCGGCCTGCCTCACCACGCTGGCCAGCCTCAGCGCCTGTGGCGGCAACGGCACCCCCACTGACGACGAGCCGACGCGAACGCCGGACACCACGACCAGCGCACCCGCCGACAAGCCCACGCCAACGCCAGAGTCCGCCTCTCTGCCAGACATGATCGGCAAAGGCCTGCAGTCCGCGCAGGACCAGGCCCAAGATGCAGGCTTCTACAATCTGACCTCACACGATGCCCTCGGTCGCGGCCGAGAGCAGTTCGACGACCGCAATTGGAAGGTCTGCTTCCAGGCCCCAGACCCCGGTCAGCACCCGACCAACTCCAAGGTCGACTTCGCCACCGTCAAGCTCGAAGAGACCTGCCCGGCCACCGACCAAGGCACCCAGACCGAGACTGCCGGAGCGTCGATGCCCGACTTCAAAGGCAAGTCCGTCAAGGTCGCTCGCGAGGCACTCCCTTCCAACGCCAGCATCGTCGTCAACGACGCCTCCGGCGAAGGCCGCGTCATCGTCATCGAGTCCAACTGGAAGGTGTGTTCCCAGGAACCCGCTGCTGGCACCAAGCTCGAAGGTCAACCAGTGACGCTCAACGCTGTGAAGTTCGAAGAGACCTGCTGAGACCCGCCGGCTGACAGTCCAGCATCGTCAGCAATGTCCCCTCACACGTGCCACAGGCAATCCGGCCCCAAGCCCACCGTCGATTCGGTGTAGGCACCCAGTAGCACCCGCTGCCCGATGACGGAACCGAAGGCCATCACGCCGCTTCACACCCCTCGCGGATACGCGAGCGAGCCCGTACCAAGCGGTCCGCTCGCAGGCTGTTCGGGGTGCGGCTGCTACAGGTCGAACTCGAGGTGCTGGATGTCCGTGAAGTGGACCTCCTCCAACTGGCCGGCGCGGCGGCCGCCGTCCCGGAAGTACACCTCCTTGAGCGCCTCAGCGGCGATCTCCTTGAGGCGCTGCTCGGTGGCGCCCTGCTCCTGGCAGCGCCACCGTGAGGTGACGCAGGCGGTCCTCGTCGGTGGATCCGACCGGCGCGGTGTAGCCGATCCGGGCGCGCGTGTCGATGACGATGCCGCCGGTCGTCGCCGCCTGCTGCCGGGCCTTGGCCCGGATCTGCGGCTGCAACCGGGCCTTCACCTCGCGCTCCAGGCGCGCGGCGAGGTCCGGGCGCGGCTTCTTGATCCGGTCCTTCACGTACCGCTCGACGGTGCGCTGGGAGACCCGCAACATCTGGGCGACCGGCTTGGTGCCCTTCATCTGCTTGACCAGGTACCGCATCTGCGCGCCCGCGCTCTTGGGCGCCGGGCGGGTGAACGCCTTCTGCACCGCGGCGTCCAGGCCGTCCCCGAACAGGCTCATCGTCGCCCTCTCCTCCTCTCTGTTGTCGACGTCGGTGACGGTGCCGTCCTTGATATACCGGGCGAGGTTGAGCTCCGGGGCGTTGAACCGCTCGCGGACCTCCTCGCCCCACAGCACGGTCTGTGTGCCCTCGTGCTTGACCAGGCCCGGGTTGATGCCGAGCTTGAAGCCGCCGGGCAGCGGCTTGCCGTCCCGGCAGGGCAGGAAGTCCAGAGGGCTCTCGCCGTCGGCCGCGTACACGACGCAGTCGGACAGGATCGCCACCGGGTACTGCCCGGTGAACGCCGCATGCCTGACGATCTTCCGGTGCAGGTTGATGCGCGTGCGGGAGATGACCGCCGCGCGGATGTCCGGCCGCCACGTCGGCCGGGACAAGGCCCGCCAGGGCTTGCCCTGCCGCCAGCCCTCACCGCGCGGGCGCTCGCGCAGCTTGCCCAGGCCGCCCTTGACCTTCGCCTTGATCGCCAAGACGACGATCGCCAGCTGCGGGTCACGCTCCTCGTAGCCGTCCATGGCCGCCAGGAAGTCGGCCGGCGACAGGTCGGCGTGCACGCCGAGGTCGGCCATCGTGGTGAGGTAGGCGTCGCGGAGCCGGTTGTACCAGCCGTCCAGGTAGCGGCCGTTCTCGTACCGCACGTACGCCTCGAGCGGCGCGACGTCGTAGCCGAGCTCCACGGCGTAGGCGACGGTGGGCGTGGCGTATCCTCACGGCGTTCCCGGATCTCAAGGGCGTCGTCCTCGACACTGCCGACGGCCTCGCCCAGGCGCCCGAGACCCTGCGGCGGCACGGGCTCACCGACCGCTGCTCCCTGGTCGCCGGGGACTTCTTCCGGTCGGTGCCCGGGGGCTCGGACCTCTACCTGATGAAGAGCATCCTGCACGACTGGCCGGACGACCGGGCGGTCACGATCCTGCGCCACTGCCGCGCCGTACTGCCTCCGGGCGGGCGGGTCCTGATCCTGGAACCGGTGCTGCCCGAGGCCGTCACGACCGGCGGAGACGGGAGCACGTACCTCAGCGACCTCAACATGCTGGTGAACGTGGGCGGCAGGGAGCGCACCCGCCAGGACTTCGCGGACCTGTGCGATGCCGCCGGCCTGTCCCTCGGCTCCGTCGGCCCGCTCCCGGAGGCCGAGCCGTTCTCCCTGCTGGAGGCCGTGGCCCGCTGAGCCGGCCTCAGGCCACCGACCCGATCCGCCCGACCGCCTGCGACTCCGGCTCGTGGTGGATCGGCGTGTGGGCCCCGGTCAGCGAGACCCCGCTGCCGCCGCGCCGCCCGGCGACGATCTCCGACGCGATCGACAGGGCCGTCTCCTCGGGCGTACGGGCCCCGAGGTCCAGGCCGATCGGCGAGCGCAGCCGGCTCAATTCCAGCTCGGTGACACCGACGTCGCGCAGGCGCGCGTTGCGGTCCAGGTGGGTGCGCCGGGAGCCCATGGCACCGACGTACGCCACCGGCAGGCGCAGCGCCAGTTTCAGCAGGGGCACGTCGAACTTGGCGTCGTGGGTCAGCACGCACAGGACCGTGCGGGCGTCGACGTCCGTGCCCTCCAGGTAGCGGTGGGGCCACTCGACGACGATCTCGTCGGCCTCCGGGAAGCGCGCCCGGGTCGCGAAGACGGGGCGCGCGTCGCACACCGTGACGCGGTAGCCGAGGAACTTGCCGATGCGGACCAGGGCGGAGGCGAAGTCGATCGCGCCGAACACGATCATGCGGGGCGGCGGGACGGAGGACTCGACCAGGACGGTGAGCGGCGCTCCGCAGCGAGAGCCCTGCTCTCCGATCTCCAGGGTGCCCGTGCGGCCGGCGTCCAGGAAGGCGCCCGCCTCCGCGGCGACCGTACGGTCCAGTTCCGGATGGGCGCCGAAGCCCCCCTCGAGCGTGCCGTCGGGGCGGACCAGCAGGGCCCGGCCCGTCAGTTCGCGCGGACCCGAAACGATCCGCGCCACCGCCGCCGCCTCCCCTCGGGCGGCGGCGGTGAGCGCGGACGCGACCACCGGCCGGGCCGGATCGCCGGCCCGCACCGGGGTGACCAGGATGTCGATGACGCCGCCGCAGGTCAGACCCACGGCGAAGGCGTCGTCGTCGCTGTATCCGAAGCGCTCCAGGACGGTGTCGCCGTCCCGCAGCGCCTGTTCGCACAGCTCGTAGACCGCGCCCTCCACGCAGCCCCCGGAGACCGAGCCGATCGCCGTGCCCTCGGCGTCCACCGCGAGCGCGGCTCCCGGCTGCCGGGGCGCGCTGCCGCCGACGGCCACCACGGTGGCCACGGCGAAGTCACGGCCCTGCTCGACCCACCGGTTCAGCTCCTCGGCGATGTCCAGCATCTGTCTCGGTCTCCTTAAGGCTGCGGCGGGCGTCAGTGGACGCCCAGCCAGCTCTCGATCGGGTTGAGGGCGAAGTAGACGAGGAACACCGCCGTCAGGATCCACATGAAGGCGCCGATCTCGCGCACCTTGCCCTGGGCGGTCTTGATGGCCACGTAGGAGATGACGCCCGCGGCGACACCGGTGGTGATGGTGTACGTGAAGGGCATCAGCACGACCGTGAGGAACACCGGGACGGCGGTGGCCCGGTCGGCCCAGTCCACGTGCCGGGCGTTCATCAGCATCATCGCGCCGATGACGACGAGGGCGGCGGAGGCGACCTCCTGCGGCACGATCGCGGTGAGCGGCGTGAAGAACAGGCAGGCCGCGAAGAACAGGCCGGTGACCACGGACGCGAGACCCGTGCGGGCGCCCTCGCCGACACCGGTCGCCGACTCGATGAACACGGTCTGGCCGGAGCCGCCCGAGACACCGCCGATCGCACCGCCGGCACCGTCGATGAACAGCGCCTTGGACAGGCCCGGCATCCGGCCCTTGTCGTCGGCGAGCTCGGCCTCGGTGCCGACGCCGATGATGGTCGCCATCGCGTCGAAGAACCCGGCCAGCACCAGCGTGAACACGATCATGCCGACGGTCATCGCGCCGACCTCGCCCCAGCCGCCGAACTCCACGTCCCCGAAGAGCGAGAAGTCGGGCATGGACACCGCGCTGCCGTGCAGCTCGGGGGCACCGCCCGCCCATTGCCTGGGGTCGATGACGCCGGCGGCGTTCAGGATCGCCGCGACGACCGTGCCGCTGACGATGCCGATGAGGATGGCGCCCGGGATGTTCCGGGCCTGGAGCATGAAGATCAGCAGGAGGGTGCCGGCGAACAGCAGCACCGGCCAGCCGGCCAGTTCGCCCGCCGGGCCGAGCGTGACGGGGGTGGCCTTCCCCTGGTGCACGAAGCCGGACTTGTAGAAGCCGATGAGGGCGATGAACAGACCGATGCCCATGGTGATGCCGTGCTTGAGCGCGAGCGGGATCGCGTTCATGATCATCTCGCGCAGACCGGTGACGACCAGCAGCATGATGACCACGCCGTACATCACGCACATGCCCATCGCCTGCGGCCAGGTCATCTCGGGCGCGACCTGGGAGGCGAGGACTCCGGAGACGGAGAGACCGGCGGCGAGGGCGAGCGGCACCTTGCCGACGAAACCCATCAGCAGCGTGGTGAGGGCCGCCGCGAACGCGGTCGCGGTGATCAGGCCCTGCTGCGCGAGGGTGTTCCCCGCCGCGTCCTTGCCGGACAGGATCAGGGGGTTGAGCAGGAGGATGTACGCCATCGCCATGAAGGTGGTGACGCCGCCGCGCACTTCGCGCGCGACCGTGGACCCTCTGTGGGATATGTGGAAGTACCGGTCGAGCCAGGACCGTCCGGCCGGGACGCGGGTGCCTTCGCCCGCGTCCTCGGCTGTGGTCCTCGGCTCCAGTGACTGCTGGGTCATGTGGGCCTACTCCCAAGTTTCATAGGGGGTTGGGATGCACGACCCGGGGGACGGCCCGAGACGAACGAGGGGGCCCGGGGGACGCGGTCCCCCGGACGGAACTCTCCTGTTCAGGCCTCGGAGAGTGACGTACCCGTCAGGTGCTCGGGCCGTACCGGAGTCCGGTTCAGCTCGAGCCCGGTCGCGTTCCGGATGGCCGCGAGGACCGCCGGCGTCGACGACAGGGTGGGTGCCTCGCCGATGCCGCGCAGCCCGTACGGGGCGTGCTCGTCGGCGAGTTCGAGGACGTCGACCGGGATGGTCGGCGTGTCGAGGATGGTCGGGATCAGGTAGTCCGTGAAGGAGGGGTTCTTCACCTTCGCCGTCTTGGGGTCGACGATGATCTCCTCCATGACCGCCACGCCCAGACCCTGTGTCGTGCCGCCCTGGATCTGGCCGAGCACGGACAGCGGGTTGAGCGCCTTGCCGACGTCCTGGGCGCAGGCCAGCTCGATGACCTTCACCAGGCCGAGCTCGGTGTCGACCTCGACGACGGCGCGGTGCGCGGCGAAGGAGTACTGGACGTGTCCGTTGCCCTGGCCGGTGCGCAGGTCGAAGGGCTCGGTCGGCCGGTGCCGCCACTCCTCCTCGACCTCGACGACCTCGTCCTCCAGGACGTCGGCCAGGTCGCCGAGGACCTCGCCGCCGTCGGTGACGACCTTGCCGCCCTCCAGCAGCAGTTCGGCCGTCGCCCAGGCCGGGTGGTAGGAGCCGAACTTGCGGCGGCCGATCTCCAGCACCTTCTCGCGGACCAGCTCACAGGCGTTCTTCACGGCGCCACCGGTGACGTACGTCTGCCGGGAGGCCGACGTCGAACCGGCGCTGCCCACCCGCGTGTCGGCCGGGTTGATGGTCACCTGCGTGACGCCCAGTTCGGTGCGGGCGATCTGCGCGTGGACCGTGACACCGCCCTGGCCGACCTCGGCCATGGCCGTGTGGACGGTGACGACGGGCTCGCCGCCGACGACCTCCATCCGGACCTTCGCGGTCGAGTAGTCGTCGAACCCCTCGGAGAAGCCCACGTTCTTGATGCCCACCGCGTAGCCGACACCGCGTACGACGCCTTCGCCGTGCGTGGTGTTGGACAGACCGCCCGGCAGCTGCCGTACGTCGGCGCCCTCACTGGACTCCCACTGGCGCTCCGGTGGCATCGGCATCGCCTTGACGCGGCGCAGGAGTTCGGCGACCGGGGCCGGCGAGTCGACCGGCTGCCCCGTCGGCATGATCGTGCCCTGCTCCATGGCGTTGAGCTGCCGGAACTCCACCGGATCCATGCCGAGTTCCTTCGCCAGCTTGTCCATCTGCGCCTCGTAGGCGAAGCAGGCCTGGACCGCGCCGAAGCCGCGCATGGCGCCGCAGGGCGGGTTGTTGGTGTAGAGGGCGATGGCCTCGATGTCCACGTCGTCGATCACGTACGGGCCGACCGACAGGGAGGAGGCGTTGCCGACGACGGCCGGGGAGGCGGAGGCGTAGGCGCCGCCGTCCAGGACGATCCGGCACTTCATGTGCGTGAGCTTGCCGTCCTTGGTGGCCCCGTGCTCGTAGTGGAGCTTGGCGGGGTGGCGGTGGACGTGCCCGAAGAAGGACTCGAACCGGTTGTAGACGATCTTGACGGGCTTGCCCGTGCGCAGCGCCAGCAGGCAGGCGTGGATCTGCATCGACAGGTCCTCGCGGCCGCCGAACGCGCCGCCGACGCCGGACAGCGTCATCCGCACCTTGTCCTCGGGCAGGCCGAGCACGGGCGCGATCTGGCGCAGGTCGCTGTGCAGCCACTGGGTGGCGATGTAGAGGTGGACGCCGCCGTCCTCCTCCGGCACGGCGAGGCCGGACTCGGGGCCGAGGAAGGCCTGGTCCTGCATGCCGAAGGTGTACTCGCCCTCGACGATCACGTCGGCCCGCTCGCGGGCCCGGGCCACGTCCCCGCGGACGATCGGCTGGCGGTGGACGATGTTCGGGTGCGGGACATGACCGGCGTGGTGGTCGTCGCGGTTCTCGTGGACGAGGATCGCGTCCGGCGCGGTCGCGGAGGCCTCGTCGGTGATGACGGGCAGCTCCCGGTAGTCCACCTTGATCTTCGCGGCGGCGCGGCGCGCGGTCTCCGGGTGGTCGGCGGCGACGATCGCGACCGGCTCGCCGTGGTGGCGGACCTTGCCGTGGGCGAGGACCGGGGTGTCCTGGATCTCCAGCCCGTAGTTCTTCACGTCGGTCGGCAGGTCGTCGTACGTCAGCACGGCGTGGACGCCCGGCAGGGCCAGGGCCTCGCTCGTGTCGATGGAGACGATCTCGGCGTGTGCCACGGTCGAGCGGAGGATCTGGCCCCACAGCATGTCCTCGTGCCACATGTCGGACGAGTACGCGAACTCACCGGTGACCTTGAGGACGCCGTCCGGGCGGAGCGTGGACTCGCCGATGCCGCCCTTGGTCTGCGAGCCCTGGGTGATCTTGGTGGGGGTTCCGTTGGGGGAAGACATGATCAGACCGCCTCTCCCTGCCGGGCGGCCGCCAGGCGGACCGCGTCCATGATCTTCTCGTAGCCGGTGCAGCGGCACAGGTTGCCCGACAGGGCCTCGCGGATGTCCGCGTCGGTCGGGGTGGGGTTGCGCTCCAGCATCTCGTCGGCGGCGACCAGCAGACCCGGCGTGCAGAAGCCGCACTGGACGGCGCCGGCGTCGATGAACGCCTGCTGGATCGGGGAGAGCTCGGTGCCCTCGCCGGTCTGCGAGTCGGTGCCCCTGGCCTCCCACTGCTGGGCGTTCTGCAGCGACGTACCGCAGGCGCCGCTCGCGCAGCCGCCCTCGGCGCGCTGCCTGGCGTAGTCGGCGAGCCCCTCGACGGTGACGACCTCGCGGCCCTCCACCTGACCGGCCGCGACCAGGCACGAACACACCGGCACACCGTCCAGGCGGACCGTGCACGAGCCGCACTCGCCCTGCTCGCAGGCGTTCTTCGACCCCGGCAGGCCGAGCCGCTCCCTCAGCACGTACAGCAGGGACTCGCCCTCCCACACGTCGTCGGCTTCCTGCGGACGGCCGTTGACCGTGAAGTTGACGCGCATTACGCAGCTCCCTCGGTGATGCGGCGCGCGCCGCGATAGGACTCCCAGGTCCAGGTCAGCGTGCGGCGGGCCATGACGCCGACCGCGTGGCGGCGGTAGCTCGCGGTGCCCCGGACGTCGTCGATCGGGTTGCAGGCGGCGGAGCACAGGTCCGCGAACTGCTTGGCGACGGAGGGGGTGATGATCTTCCCGTTGTCCCAGAAGCCGCCCTCCTCCAGGGCCGCGTTCAGGAACTCCTCGGCGGTCTTGGCCCGAACGGGTGTCGGAGCGGCCGAACCGATGCCGGTCCGCACGGTCCGCGTCCGCGGGTGCAGCGCGAGCCCGAAGGCGCACACGGCGATGACCATCGCGTTCCGGGTCCCCACCTTGGAGAACTGCTGCGGCCCGTCGGCCTTCCGCACGTGCACGGCCCGGATCAGCTCGTCCGGGGCCAGGGCGTTGCGCTTCACCCCCTTGTAGAACTCGTCGATCGGGATGCGACGCGCACCGCGCACCGACTCCACCTCCACCTCGGCACCCGCGGCGAGCAGGGCGGGGTGGGCGTCGCCGGCCGGGGAGGCGGTGCCGAGGTTGCCGCCGACGCCGCCGCGGTTGCGGATCTGCGGGGAGGCGACCGTGTGCGAGGCGAGGGCGAGCCCCGGCAGCTCGGCGCGGAGGTTCTCCATGATCCTCGTGTAGGGCACGGAGGCACCCAGCCGCACGCTCTCCTCGCCGACCTCCCACTCGGAGAGGTCGCCGATGCGGTTCAGGTCCATGAGGTACTCGGGCCGGCGGTGGTCGAAGTTGATCTCGACCATCACGTCGGTGCCACCCGCAATCGGCACAGCGGTGGGATGCTCGGCTTTCGCGGCGAGCGCCTCCTCCCAGCTGGCGGGGCGAAGGAAGTCCATGACCGGCTCTCTTCTTCGTCTTCTCGTGGGGCGTGCAGATTGAGCCAATCCGTGTGCGGCGGTCCCGGCTCGTTCATGTGCTGTTGACGCGTAGTGGACTCAGTACACAGGCCGGTGCTCCGGCGGGTCAGTCACGGAAACCATGAAGGAGTTGGCTGGCCAGGACGGGCATCTTGTAGATTCGTATGAACGGAGGCCATCAGAAACCTCCTCGTTTTCCTGTGGAAACGCGCGACACAGCCGCGTGACCTGGGACACGGCCAGGACCGGTTCGGAGGGCGAGGGCCATCGCCCACCAGCCCACCGAACAACCGTTCATCCCTCTGCCCCACCAAGATTCACCATAGATTTCGAGACAAAGAACGGCGGCGACGAGAATGCGGCTGCGCGCACTGCTGGACACCGACGCGCTGGGCCTCAAGCTGCTCGGCGGCGAGGACGAGCTGGACCGCACCGTGCGCGGTGTGATGACCACCGACCTGCGCGATCCCAGCCGCTACCTCTCGGGCGGCGAGCTGGTGCTCACGGGCCTGGCCTGGCGCCGGGACGCCGCGGACTCGGAACCGTTCGTGCGGATCCTGGTGCAGGAGGGGGTCACGGCCCTCGCTGCGGGCGAGGCCGAGCTCGGGGACGTACCGGACGACCTGGTCGAGGCCTGCGCCCGCCACCGCCTCCCGCTCTTCGCGGTGCACGAGTCGGTGGCGTTCGCGACGATCACCGAACACGTCGTACGGCAGGTCTCCGGTGAGCGAGCCGGCGACCTCGCGGCCGTGGTCGACCGCCACCGCCGGATGATGACGTCGGGCCCGGCGGGCGGCGGCCCGGACGTGGTCCTGGACCTCCTGGGCTCGGACCTGGACCTGCGCGCCTGGGTCCTCTCCCCCACCGGCCGCCTGATCGCGGGCCCGAAGACGTCGGGCCCCGCCCTCACCGCCGAGGCCTGCGGCCGACTGGCGGCGGAACACCTGGCCGCCACCCGCACGGGCCGCCGCGCCCCGCACCGCGTCCTCGTGGGCGGCGCGACCTACTCCCTCTTCCCCATCCGCTCGACGGGCCGCGCCCCGCAGACCGCCCGGGACGCCCGGGAGACGGTCCTGTCCGACTGGCTGCTGGCCGTCGAGGCGGACGCCGGGGACTGGGCGGAGGAGCGCCTCGACCTGCTGTACGGCGTCACCCAGCTGATCGCGGTCGAGCGCGACCGCCGCGACGCCGCCCGCACGGTCCGCCGCCGCCTCGCCCAGGAGGTCCTGGAACTGGTCCAGACGGGCGCGGCCCCCGCGGAGATCGCCGCCCGCCTCCGGGTGGCCGCCCCGGTCCTGCTGCCCGGCCTCGGCACCGCGCCGCACTGGCAGGTGGTCGTGGCCCGCGTCGACTGGGACGGCGCCGGTATCGAGGAGGGCCCGGTCGCCCAGGCCCTGCTGGAGGAGATCCTCGTCGACCCCCTGTCGGCGGGCCCGGAGCACTCCGACCGCATCGCGGTGGCCCACACGGGCGACGAGGCCGTCGCCCTCGTCCCGCTCCCCGCCGTCTCGACGGAGCACGACGGCTCCGAGACCGGCGTCCTCGCGGACGCGCTCCTGGAGTCCGTACGGGATCCCCTGACGGCCGGCCTGAGCGACGACGGCCGCCTCACACTCGGCGTCAGCGCGGCCGTGCACTCGGCGGAGGGCCTGCGCGGCGCACTGGAGGAGGCCCGCCACGCCCGCCGGGTGGCGGCCGCCCGCCCGGGCCGGGTCTGCGCGGCGGGCCACCAGGAACTGGCCTCCCACGTCCTCCTCCTGCCCTTCGTCCCGGACGACGTCCGCCGCGCCTTCACGGCCCGCCTGCTGGACCCGCTGCGCGACTACGACCGCCGCCACCGCGCCGAACTGATCCCCACGCTGGAGGCGTTCCTCGACTGCGACGGCTCCTGGACCCGCTGCGCCACCCGTCTCCACCTCCACGTCAACACACTGCGGTACCGGGTGGGGCGCATCGAGCAGTTGACGAGCCGTGACCTGTCACGCCTGGAGGACAAGCTGGACTTCTTCCTGGCGCTGCGGATGAGCTGAGACACGGGGCGCCCCGGCCCGAACGCGGGACGCCCCGGAGTCCCACGACTTTGTGAAATCCTTCACCCACCCTCTTGGCCCGGCCCCGCGATTCGTGCTGAGATGCCGCCACCACTCAACAGCTCGATGGCGTGCTCGGGGAGGGCAACGTGGCGCATTCCGCCATGTCTGGTAACGGAACGACCGCCGGTGACGATCCCCTCCAGACCGCGGTATGGCGGCTGCGCTCACGCGCGTGCTGGGCCGACGCGGCCGCCCTGCTGCTACCGGACACCCCCGCGGCGGCGCTCCAACGCGCGTCGCTGCTGGTGGAACGGTGTCTGTACACGGAGCAGGGCTGGGAGGAGGCCGAGGACGCCCTGCGCACCGCGGAGGCGCTGGCCCACAGCGACGACGAGCGGGGCGCGGCCGCTTGTGAACGCGGGTACTTGGCCTACGCCGCGACGCTGCTCGCGGTGCGCGACCGGGCCGACGAGGCGCGGGCGGCGCTGGGGCGGGCCGCGGCGCTGATCCCTCCGGGGGCTCCGCAGCGGGCCCTGCTGGACTTCCGTCGCGGGCTGCTCGCGGAGAACCTGACGCGGTCACCGCAGGCGGCGCGGGCCGCGTATCGCCGTGCGCACGCGGGGGCGACGGCGCAGTCCGATCCGTTGCTGCTGTCCTTCACGTGGCGGCATCTGGCCGGACTCGCCTTGCGCGACGGGGAGTTGGCGGAGGCGCGGCACGGGTTCGCCGAGTCGCTGCGGATCCGTGAGGAGCTGGGCTATCTCGTCGGTACGGCGCCGGCGCTGGTGTCGCTCGCCGACACGGAGACCGAGCCGGAGGCGGCCCGGCTGCGGGAGGAGGCCCGGCGGCTGTTCCGGTTGCTCGGGGGTGTGCCGACGTGGTTGGCACGGCAGTTGGCCCCGGTGCCACCGGCTGCGGGGGCCGCGACGGCTTGAGGTGCCGATGGGCAACCCGGCGTCGTTGCCGGGGCCGGGTGGGTCCGCAGCCCGG
>NZ_WWIQ01000079.1:16049-110931 GCF_009862985.1 Streptomyces sp. SID5464
CGGGGTGCCGCTGCGCCCACCCGTGCCGCCCTTGGCAGCACGACTGCCCGCAGCTGGGGCGCAGCGGTCGGACACCCTCCGGCGCGGCCCCCACGCACAAGCCGGCCGCAGGCGCAGACGCGCGCTCAGCCGGCACCCGCGAAGTGCTCCCCCACCAGCGCCCGCACGACCTCGAGGTCCTGGGCGATCAACGCGTCCAGCAACGCCGTGTGTTCATGCGCGTCCGCCACCAGATCGGCCCGGCCCCGCATCCCCGGCCCGCTCCCCACCAGGGGCCACTGCGCCCGCCGGTGCAGGTCCTCCGCGATCTGGACCAGCTGCTCGTTCCCGGACAGGGACAGCACCGCCCGGTGGAACCCCCGGTCGGACTCCGCGTAGGTCGCGCGGCAGCCGGAGGACGCCGCGCGGACCGTCGCCTCGGCGAGGGGACGCAGCTCGGCCCAGCGCTCCGCCGACACCGTCCGGGCCAGCCGCAGCATCACCGGCACCTCGATCAGCGCCCGCACCTCGGCCAGCTCCGCCAGTTCCCGCGCTCCCCGCTCGACCACCCGGAACCCACGGTTCGGCACGACCTCGACGGCACCCTCCAGGGCCAGCTGCTGCATGGCCTCCCGCACCGGCGTCGCCGAGACCCCGAACCGCTCGCCCAGCACCGGCGCCGAGTACACCTCCCCGGGCCTCAGCTCCCCGGCCACCAGCGCGGCCCGCAGCGCATCCACGATCTGCCCGCGCACCGAGGACCGCTGAACGACGGCCCGCCCCCGCAAAGCAGCCGGCGGGACCGGCTCACTGTGCGTGTGCTCACCTCGCACCACCTCGGCACCGGCTCCGGGCCTCACCCGACCCGCGTCCGCCACCCCGGGCTGCCGCGGCACCCGGACCTGGCCCTCCGGCACCTCCCCCCTCGGCACCCCCGCCCCGGCGGAGCCCTGCGCGCCCTGCTTCACGGCTCCTCCTCCGGACGTATCGGTACTTGGGGTCATTACGGCGGGTTGTTACTCGTCCGTCAAGCACCATAAGCGCACCGGCCGCCAGTTCAAATCCCAGCGATCTTCGGTAAGGTAAGCCTTACCTTCAAACGACCCACGTGGACCGGTGATCACATGCCCCTGCCCCCTTCGGCCCTCTCCGGCGCGTACGCCCGTCTGGCCGAGGTCATCCCGGGGCTGGCCATCACCGAACTGACCGCCGCGGACGAGACCCCCCAGGGCGGCAACTGGACCACCGCCGCCGCGCTCGCGGAAGCCGGCCCCGGCCTCGACGCCTTCCTGTCCTGGGACGACGCCCAGATCCGCCGGGACTACGACCGCCAGGCACGGCCCGACGTGATCGCCAGCTTCGGCCTGCACCGGTACGCCTGGCCCGCCTGCCTCCTGATCACCGTCCCCTGGTTCCTGCACCGCCGCGTACCCCGCTACCCGGTGACGCACGTCTCGTACGACCGCACCGCCCCCGCCCACCCCGTCGGCCACCTGGCCGTCCGCCCGGCCGGCTTCGCCTGCCTGCCCGGCGACGAGGCAGCCGCGCTGCCCGGCGCCCGGGTCGTCCCGGACGAGGAGGCGCTGCGGGCCGAGGTGCGGTCGGCGGTCGCGGAGCACCTGGAGCCGGTCCTGGCCGGTTTCGGACCCCGGATGCGGCGCCGCGGCCGGGCCCTGTGGGGTATGGCGACGGACGAGATCGTCGAGGGGCTCTGGTACGTCGCCCAGCTGCTCGGCGAGATCGAGGAGCGGCGCGCGATGCGCGAGCTGGAGCTGCTCCTGCCGGGCGCGACCAAGCCGTACGTGGGCACGGCGGCCTTCCGCGAGCTGACCGGCCCCGGCGGCGAGCCGCTGCGCACCCGGGACCGCGCGAGCTGCTGCATGTTCTACACCCTGCGCCCCGAGGACACCTGCGCCACCTGCCCGCGCACGTGTGACGCCGACCGGGTCACCAAGCTGCTGGCCACGGCCGGTTGAGCAACCCCGGGCAGACACGGACGGAGCACCCCCGCCTCCCCGGTAAGATCATCACCGAACCGGCCACCCACATGCCCGCAGCCGATTCACAACTTCCTCACGTGTCACGGGAACTTTCCGGGGAACCACCCGTGCGGGTAGTCTTCTTCGAACTCAACTCTCGCCCCTCAAGCGGCAGTTCGAGCAGAATGTCGCCCTGGGCAATCCCTTGCACTTCCTTGGCGGCCTCTTGCCCCGAAACCCCCTGAGGGCCGGTGGGATTGGGCCACTATGGCGGGCGTTACGCCCTATCCCAATGCAAGGGACCACCCAGATGAGACTGACCGACATATCGCTGAACTGGCTGCTTCCGGGCGCCGTGCTTCTCCTGGGCATGCTGGCGGCGGTGGCGGTGCTCGCGCGCGGCAAGCGCTCCTCGGTCAAGGACACGAGCGCGGACGATTCCTGGGAGCGCAGCGAGGAGCGTCGCAGACGCAAGGAGGCCCTCTACGGCACCGTCTCCTACGTCCTTCTGTTCTGCTGCGCGGCCGTCGCCGCCGCGCTCTCCTTCCACGGCCTGGTCGGCTTCGGCGAGCAGAACCTCGGCCTCTCCGACGGCTGGCAGTACCTCGTCCCGTTCGGCCTGGACGGCGCGGCGATGTTCTGCTCCGTGCTCGCGGTGCGCGAGGCCAGCCACGGTGACGCGGCGCTCGGTTCGCGGATACTGGTATGGACGTTCGCGCTCGCCGCGGCCTGGTTCAACTGGGTGCACGCGCCCAGGGGCGTCGGCCACGACGGCGCCCCCCACTTCTTCGCCGGCATGTCCCTCTCGGCGGCGGTCCTCTTCGACCGTGCGCTGAAGCAGACCCGCCGGGCCGCCCTGCGCGAGCAGGGCCTGGTGCCGCGCCCGCTGCCGCAGATCCGCATCGTGCGCTGGCTGCGGGCCCCCCGGGAGACGTACAAGGCCTGGTCGCTGATGCTTCTGGAGGGTGTGCGCAGCCTGGACGAGGCCGTCGACGAGGTGCGCGACGACAAGCGCAAGAAGGACGAGGCCCGGCAGCGGCGGCGCGACCAGCAGCGCGTGGAGCGCGCCCAGTTGAAGGCGATCAGCCGCGGTCACCGCGGCCACTTCGGCCGTGGTGGCGGCCGGCAGCTGGAGGTGCAGGTGGAGCGCGGCTCCTCGCAGGTCTCCGCGGAGCCTGCCATATCCGCGCCGGAACAACTGCCCGTCCGCTCGCGTCCCTCCCTTCAGCCCGTTCGTCACGGAGCTGACCCGGTGACCGTCGATCTCACCGCGGAGGACGACACGCAGGCTCTGCCGCGTCTCGACTCCCTGGAGCGCAAACTCAAGGACCTGGAGCAGCAGTTCGGCTGACCGAGCCGCGCAGAGAAAGCGCCGGGAAGGGGCGTGGCCTGCGGGCCGCGCCCCTTTCGCCGTTCCCCTCTCTCCGCGCTGCTCCGTTCACGCCGCCTCGGTCTCCAGCTCGAACCAGACGGCCTTGCCCACTCCGTGCGCCCTGACGCCCCAGGCGTCCGCGAGGGACTGCACCAGGAACAGGCCTCTGCCGTTCGTACCGTCGTCGGCGACCGGTACGCGCAGCCGGGGTCTGCGGGCCACGAAGTCCCGTACCTCCACCCGTAGTCCACGGGGTCCGACGGTGGCCGTCAGGACCGCGTCGTGGTCGGTGTGGACGATCGCGTTGGTGACGAGTTCGCTGGTGAGCAGTTCCGCGACGTCCGATCGTGCGGTCCTCCCCCACTGCCCGAGCAGCTCTCGCAGGGCCCGGCGCGCCTCCGGCACGGCCCGTAGGTCCGCCCGCCCGAGCCTGCGCCTCAACTGAGGCGCCGCCGCCTGCTCCGTGACGTCTTCGGACTTGTCCTCCACCGTCTTCGCCGAGAAGGCCCCGATCGTTATGGGACCGCCTCCTCGTGCCTGCCTCTCCATGACCCCCGCCCGCGCGCCGATGTCGGTTCCCCTCCTGCTCGAACACGTTCACGGGGATCCATGCCCCGTCGGGCACGTGGCAGTCATGTCGGTTCGTCAACGACCGGGTGTTCGGCCATCCGGCCGGGACCGGCGGGCCGGGCGGCGGGGCCCTGAGCCGTACGGCGGCGCGGAGGAAGGGGACAAGAGGGTAGCCGGTGGGCGCCCCGCCGCGGATCCTGACCGCCGGAGATCGGACGAACTGCCGATGGCCGGCTGCCGATCCTTCCGTACGCGGCGAAGGCGTGGGGCTGCTGGTCCCGGTGCCCGCCGGCCTGGTGAAGTTGGCCGAAGTACGACGGTCCTCCCGGGGTTCCCGGCCGGTACGGGGCCGCCCTCCCCACCCCCGTGACGGGAGGACGGCCCCGGTCCTTTCCTTGGTGGCCGCCCG
Source organism: Streptomyces sp. SID5464 (assembly GCF_009862985.1). NCBI lineage: Bacteria > Bacillati > Actinomycetota > Actinomycetes > Kitasatosporales > Streptomycetaceae > Streptomyces > Streptomyces sp. SID5464. The sequence goes on from NZ_WWIQ01000079.1 coordinate 20,359, forward strand.
GTCAGTACAACTTGTCGACGGCGGTGGTCGTCGTCTTCTTGAAGGCGGCCACGGGCGCGTCGTCGAAGTCGCCCATCTGTCCCCACTCCACGACGGTGACGGTCCTGCCGTCCCGTCCGACGGACAGCAGCGCGATGTCCGTGGCCCCCCAGGACGTCTCGGTGTGCAGTCCGCGGACGCGGGCGCCCTCCTCGACCGGCAGCGAGCCGTAGTCCCGGCCCTCGGCCCGGACGTCCGGTGAGGACTCCTCGATACGGTCGGCGCAGGTGCGGACCGCGTCGTCGAAGCGCTTGGCGAGGGCCTTGGCCTTGGCGGCGGAGCCGGTCACGACGGTGACCTGTACGGCGCTGGTCTCCAGCTCGGTGCGGAACGCCCGGTGCCGGTAGTCGTATCCGGGCAGCTCCGCCAGGCAGGAGCCGAGCTCCTCCGGGAACCCGTCGGTGACCGGTCCGGCGGTCCAGCCCGAGGTCGGGTGCGGCGGCAGTTCGGAGGCCGACAGGAACCTGGGCGAGGCCTTCGGTGCGGCGCCGGCCGGCGGTGCCGTGAGGACCGTGCCGGCCGCGAGGGCGGCGACGGTGAGGGCGGTGAGCGCTCCTGCTCGGGTGCGCATGGGCATGGGTGTCCCCCCGTGGGTGAATGCGTGGATGTCGGATGCCGCCGCGACGCCGGTTGGTCGGCCCGGCCCTGGTCGGTGCGGCACCAAGAGCATCAGCGGTCACAGCAGGCGGGCGCAACAGCCCGCGCCCGATCCGGCGCGGTGGAACCATCCCAGCCCGTTTGACGTGCAGGTACGTGGGGTGCCTGGGATGCCCTCCGGGCCGGGTCGGACCGCACGAGGACGGGGGAACGGTGTCGGTACAGGAGGACGTCGACGACGTCGGGGAGTTCGCGGCGCTGCTGCGGGCGCTGAAGGAGCGCACGGACCGCAGTTACGGCTCACTGGCCCGCCGCCTGAACATGAACACCTCGACCCTGCACCGCTACTGCGCGGGCGAGGCGGTCCCCCTCGACTTCGCCCCCGTGGAGCGTTTCGCGGCCCTCTGCGGGGCGACTGCGGAGGAACGCCTGGAACTCCACCGCCGCTGGCTCCTGGCGGTGGCGGCACGCAGGCGGCCGCGTACGGAGACCGCGGCGGGTGACCCGGTCGCCGTACCGGGCCCGGACAGCGACCGGGAGGCCGGGCCGACGACCCGCCCCTGGTACCGCCGCAGACGCGTCGCGGTCGGTCTGGCCGCTGCCTGCGCGTTGCTCGCGACGCTCGGGAGCCTGTCCGCGCTCCCGGACGGGCGGCGGTCGTCCGACGACCGTGTCCGTACGGCCGGGCCCGCCCCGACCGGCACGACGGAAGCCGGGGCACCGAACCGGGACAGCCCCTCACCCACCCCTCCGAGCAGTTCCCCCACCGGCGAGCGGCCTTCCCCCTCCGCCACCCCGAAGAAGAAACCGTCCCCCGCACCCTCCACCCCGGGTGCCGGCCCGCCCACCGGCGCCGGCGGAGCGACCCCCGGCACACCCCTCACCTGGTCCGCCAACTCCCAGGCCTGGAAGCTCGGCTGCGGGCACGACTACGTCATAGCCAAGCCACCGGAGCAGGTGCCCCCACCCCCGGCACCGCAGGACGCGGGCACCTGGGCGGCCACGCAGGCCGCGGTGCACGGCGGCGAGACGCTCGTCGAACTGTCCGTACAGGGGCGAACGGACACGGCCGTCGTCCTGGAGGCGCTGCGCGTGCGCGTCGTGGGGCGTACGGCGCCCGCGCAGGGCAACGCCTACGCCATGGACCAGGGCTGCGGCGGTTCGATCACCCCGCGCCACTTCGACGTGAACCTGGACATGGACCGCCCCATCGCCCGCGCGGTCGCCGGGAACGATGCCGGCACACCGATCCCGGCGGTGCGCATGCCGTACCGCGTCTCCGCGCGGGACCCCGAGGTGCTGCTGGTGACCGCCCGGACCGGGACGTGCGACTGCCGCTGGTTCCTGGAGCTGGAGTGGTCCTCCCAGGGCCGCAGGGGCACCGTCCGCATCGACGACGCCGGCCGCCCGTTCCGCACCAGCGGCATCAAGGAACTGCCCCGGTACATGTACGACACCTCGGCACGCCGGTGGACGCCCTACCGCTAGCGCTCCAGGGACCGGCCACCCCTAGAGCCGGGGCACGTTGCGCAGGTTGGAGCGGGCCATCTGGACCATCCGGCCGACGCCGCCGTCCAGCACCATCTTGGAGGCGGACAGGGCGAACCCGGTCACCATCTCCGCCTTGATCTTCGGCGGGATGGACAGGGCGTTGGGGTCGGTGACGACGTCGACGAGGGCCGGTCCCTTGTGCTTGAAGGCGTCCTTCAACGCCCCGGCGAGGTCCTTGGGCTTCTCGACGCGTACCCCGTGGGCACCGCAGGCGCGGGCGACGGCGGCGAAGTCGGGGTTCTTGTTGGTGGTGCCGTAGGACGGGAGTCCGGCGACCAGCATCTCCAACTCGACCATGCCGAGGGAGGAGTTGTTGAAGAGGACGACCTTGACGGGGAGGTCGTACTGCACCAGCGTCAGGAAGTCGCCCATCAGCATGGAGAAGCCCCCGTCGCCGGACATCGACACGACCTGCCGCCTCCGGTCGGTGAACTGTGCGCCGATCGCCATGGGCAGCGCGTTGGCCATCGAGCCGTGGGAGAAGGAGCCGATGACGCGGCGGCGGCCGTTGGGTGAGATGTAGCGGGCGGCCCAGACGTTGCACATGCCGGTGTCGACGGTGAAGACAGCGTCGTCGGAGGCGACTTCGTCGAGTACGGACGCCACGTACTCGGGGTGGATCGGCACGTGCTTGTCGACCTTGCGGGTGTACGCCTTCACCACCCCCTCCAGCGCGTCGGCGTGCTTCTTCAGCATCCGTTCGAGGAAGCGGCGGTTCTTCTTCTCCTTCACGCGCGGGGTCAGGCAGCGCAGCGTCTCCCGTACGTCGCCCCACACCGCGAGGTCCAGTTTCGAGCGGCGGCCGAGGTGTTCGGGCCGGACGTCGACCTGGGCGATCTTCACGTCGTCGGGGAGGAAGGCGTTGTACGGGAAGTCGGTGCCGAGCAGGATCAGCAGGTCGCACTCGTGGGTGGCCTCGTAGGCGGCGCCGTACCCGAGCAGCCCGCTCATGCCGACGTCGAACGGATTGTCGTACTGGATCCACTCCTTGCCGCGCAGCGCGTGCCCCACCGGGGACTTGACCTTCCCGGCGAACTCCATGACCTCGGCGTGCGCACCGGCCGTGCCGCTGCCGCAGAACAGGGTGATCCTGTCGGCTTCGTCGATCATTTCGACGAGCCGGTCGATCTCGGCGTCGCCGGGGCGGACCGTCGGCCGGGAGGTGACGAGGGCGGTCTCGGCGGCCTTCTCCGGGGCGGGTTCGGCGGCGATGTCGCCGGGCAGGGAGACGACGCTGACGCCGGAGCGGCCGACGGCGTTCTGGATGGCGGTCTGGAGCAGCCGGGGCATCTGCTTCGGGCTGGAGATCAGCTCGCTGTAGTGGCTGCACTCACGGAACAGCTGGTCGGGGTGGGTCTCCTGGAAGTAGCCGAGGCCGATCTCGCTGGACGGGATGTGGGAGGCGAGGGCGAGGACCGGGGCCATGGAGCGGTGGGCGTCGTAGAGGCCGTTGATGAGATGGAGGTTGCCGGGCCCGCAGGAGCCGGCGCAGGCGGCGAGCTTGCCGGTGATCTGGGCTTCCGCCCCGGCGGCGAAGGCGGCGGTCTCCTCGTGCCGGACGTGGATCCAGTCGATGGCGGAGTTGCGGCGTACGGCGTCGACGACCGGGTTGAGGCTGTCGCCGACGACTCCGTAGAGGCGTTTGACTCCGGCGCGGGTCAGGATGTCGACGAACTGTTCCGCGACGTTCTGTTTGGCCATGTCTCTCGTCTGCCCCTTCGGTCTCCGGGGATCCCTCCGGGTTCCATCAAGTCACACGGGAAGCCGTCACGCCTCCCAAACGGCCGCGGCCGTACGGTCGTCCGCGTAACCCTTGACCCGTACTTGGGAGTCCGCGAGGAACGCGGCGAGTCCGGGCGGCTCGGGGCGGGACCACCGCTCGGCGAGGTAGTCGCCCAGTTCGGGTTCGCCGCGCAGCGGGTCGGCGAGGCCGCCGCTGCACACGAGGAGCGTGTCACCCGGGCGGGCGACGGAGGTACGGAAACGGAAGGGTTCGCGGGGTGGTTCCGGGGCCGGTTCGTAGGGGCTGGGCGGGGTCGGGATGCCGAGGTCCATGGTGAGCCGGTCGCCCTCGGGGGTCTCGGCGGGCGGCGATCCGAACCCCACGACGGGTTCGCCCTTGACCTCGGGGACCTGCGGTTCGATGTCCTGCCACTCGCCGTCCCGCAACCGGAACAGCCCGCCGGGCCCGACGCCGAAGAAGACACGCGTACGGCACTCGGGGTCGGCGGACAGCAGCAGACAGCGCAGGCCGGCCGCGTACTCCTCCGGGGCGACGCCCTGTTCGGCGGCGCTGGCGCGGAGCTTGCCGAGGCTGCGGTCGGTGAGGCGGTGCAGCCCGGACTTGAGGTCGCCGCGCCGCCCCGCCCTTATGTCCTCCACGAGCCGAGCGTGACTGCGCCCGACGGCCCGCCCGATCCAGTGACAGGCCTCTGCGGCGGCCCGGTGCGCCCCCGGCGTGGCCCGGGCCCCGGTCGCCATCGCCACCAGCAGCAACGCACGCTCGCCGGTGCCGAACCGCGCGGTCAGCAACGAGTCCCGCCGCGGCTCCCCCCGGTACCGCGCGGAGTCCCCCCGTACGGACACGGCCCGCAACGTGCAGGCCCCGTACCGGGCTCCGTCGAGCACGGTGTCCGCGACGAGGTCGTCCAGGTCGTCGGGGTCGGCGAGCGGCAGGGCCGTCGGTTCGGCGTCGTAGGTGGGCGGCCGCGAGCCGACGTGGCCGCGGGGCCGGGGGGAGGACGCGGGGCGCTCGAACCTGGGTTCGGGTTGCTCGGGCGGGAGATCGGCGGGCGGCGGATCGGCCGGGGCGGGGGACACGGTCCCGCCGGGGCAGGACTCGGCTGTCGGCCCCGTGGTGGGACCCCTGGGCGGGGCGCCGGCCGTGCTGGAGCGGGCCTCGGGGCTCGGCCGGAAGGGAGGGGCCGAGGGGGGCGGGGGGACCGTCGGTGGGTCGGAGGACGTCCCCGAGGCCGGGATCGTCGTCCCGGGAGTCTCCCCCGGACTGTCCGAGGGGCTGCCGGGCCCGGCCGGTGCGACCGCACCATCCGTGGGCGTCCGCTCTCGTCCCTGCCCTGGCCCCGCGGTCGGGAAAGCCGTCGGGAAAGTCACCGGTCCGGTGGGCCGTGCCGGCGGTGGTTCCCAGGGGGCGCGCCGTGGTGACGGACCGGAGGCACGTGGGCTGTCCATGAGGTCGTCGGCACCGGCCCGAGGCGCCGGAACCACCGGCTCGGAGACGGGAACGCCCCGGTCGCCCACCGCCCCCGCCGCCGAGGCGAAGCGGTCGTCGAGGGAATCGGGTGCGGGTGTGGGGCCCGTGTCGCCGGTGGAGTCGTCGTACAAGTGCCCCCACCAGTCGTCCTCGGGACCGGTGGGCCTTCCCCCCTGCTGGCTCATGCCCCTGATTGTCCACCGCACGGGCCGGATGAAAACGGGGCTTGTGGAAAAAACCGGCCTCTCACGGCACCACGAACGGCGCGTCGAGTGAGCCGTAGAACGGTCATGCGATATGGCGACGTCCCGGCGGCCACGAGCGGCTGACCTGCGGGTCTGGACCACGACTACGCTTGTGACCTGCACCTTCTCCCGTGTTCCGGCAGTCTGGTGAGATGGGAGTGTGGGACCTCCTGCTGGTCGGGCTGGTCATCCTGTTCGGTCTGTGCGGAGTGCTGCTGCCCGCGGTGCCCGGTTCGTTGCTGGTGTGGGCCGCGGTCATGTGGTGGGCGCTCAAGGACCCGCAGCCCGTCGCCTGGTGGATCCTGGTGGGAGCCACGGTCCTGATGCTGGTCTCCCAGGGAGTGCGCTGGGCCCTGCCTCCCCGGCGGCTGCGGGCGAGCGGCGCCACCCAGCGCATGCTGGCCTACGCCGGGGCGGGATCCACCCTCGGCTTCGTCCTGCTCCCCGTCATCGGCGCGATCCCCGGTTTCCTGGCCGGCATCTACCTCGCCGAACGCCTCCGCCTCGGCCGCCACGCCGAGGCCGTCGCGACCGTGCGCACGGCGATGCGCTCGGGCGGTTCCAGCGTGCTGGTGGAACTGTTCACCTGCCAGCTGATCGCGGCGGCATGGGTGGGGGCCGTTTTCGGGGCGTGAGAGCGCACGCTCACAGCACCCCTTCGTGCGTCAGCAGCCGTACCTTGCGCTCCAGGCCGCCCGCATAGCCGGTCAGTGTCCCGTCGGCCCCGATCACCCGGTGGCACGGTCGGACGACCAGCAGCGGATTGGCGCCGATCGCCCCGCCGACGGCCCGTACGGCCGCCCTGGGCGCTCCGATGCGCGCGGCGATCTCGCCGTAGGTCACGGTCGAGCCGTACGGGATGTCGTCCAGCGCGGCCCAGACCTTCTCCCGGAAGACGGAGCCGTCGGTGCGCCAGGTCAGCCGGAATTCCTTCAGTTCCCCGGCGAAGTAGGCGGCGAGCTGCTCCTCGGCCTCGCGGAACAACCCCCGGTCCTGCCGCCAGTCGTCCTGCACCACGCGTCCGCCCTTCTGCCCGGGCACGGACAGCGAGGTCAGCGCGCCGTCCGGGGCGGCGGTGAGGAGCAGCGACCCGAGGGGGGAGGCCACGTTCGTCCAGTACGTCGAGGTCATCACAACTCCCACTTCCCTGCTGCGCGCAGGTGGTTCAGGGCGTACGAGCGCCAGGGGCGCCAAGTGTCGGGGACGTCGGCGCCGGGTGGGGCCACGTCGGGGTCGCCGAGGGCGCGGGTGCGGATCTCGGCGATCGTGCGGGCGTCCAGGCCGGGCACCGCCCGCAGGGCGTCCTGCGCGTCGTCCCGGTCGGCGCCCGGGTCCAGGCGTACGGCGTGGTCGGCGAGGGCGGCGGTGAGCGCGCCGAGGGTGCCGCCGGGTTCGGAGCCGGCGAGGACGGCCGGCTCGGGGAAGAGGTGGGTGAGGCTGCCACAGGGGGCGTCGAGGGCCTTGCCGTACCGCCGTACGAGCCGTTCCGCCTCGGCCCTGCCGACCAGTGCGCGTACCGCGAGTTCCTCCGGGTCGGCGGTGCCCGGCGAGCGCAGGCCGGGCCGGGCGGCGACCAGGGGTGCGAGGTCCGGGTCGGCGCCGAGGCGCTCGTCGACGGCGTAGGGGTCGGCGTCGAGGTCGAACTGCCGCCGCAGCCGCTGCACGGCGGTGGTGAGGTCGCGGGGGTCGGTGAGGTGCAGCCGGGCGTCGAGCCAGCCTCCCGGGTGGGCTCCGGACCTGGCCTTGGCGGTGCGGGGGCGTTCGTCGACGGCGACGATGCCGGTGCCGTACGGGAGGCGGAGCGTACGCCGGTAGGTGCGCGCGCCGGGCGGGCCGCCGACCTCTTCGATTCCGGGCACGGCCTCGCGTTCCAGCAGGTCGAAGACGGGGCCGGCCTGGTAGGGGCCGCGGTGGGCGAGCCGGAGCGGGATGCCGGCGTTCGGGGTGGCCGTGCGTCGGGCCCGGCCGCTCTTCGGTGCGGCGGCGGCGCGCAGCTCGCTCGGGGTCGACGCGTACACGGCCCGGACGGTGTCGTTGAACTGCCGCACGCTGGCGAAGCCCGAGGCGAACGCGATCTCGGTGATCGGCAGGTCGGTGGTCTGCACCAGGACGCGGGCGGTGTGGGCCCGCTGGGCCCGGGCGAGCGCGACGGGCCCGGCGCCGAGTTCCGCGGTGAGCTGCCGCTGCACCTGCCGTGCGCTGTAGCCGAGCCGTCCGGCGAGCCCGGCGACGCCCTCGCGGTCGACCACGCCGTCGGCGATCAGCCGCATGGCCCGGCCCACCACGTCCGCGCGGACGTTCCACTCGGCGGAGCCGGGCACGGCGTCCGGGCGGCACCGCCGGCAGGCCCGGAAGCCCGCGCCCTGCGCGGCGGCGGCCGTGGCGAAGAACCGTACGTTGGCCCGCTTCGGGGTGACCGCGGGGCAGCTCGGCCGGCAGTAGATGCCGGTCGTCTCGACGGCGAAGAAGAAGGCGCCGTCGAAACGCCCGTCACGACTGCGTACGGCTTCGTACCTGGGGTCTTCCCTCGTGTCCTCGTCCCTCACGGTGTCCAGTCTCCGCCGTCGGCGGGCCTGCCGCTGGCGGAAATCGGACACGACGCTCCGGAGGCCGCTCCCGGTGCTACGGGACGTAGAACTGGGTGTCGTAGTACCAGTCGTCGACTCCGTTGAGCCGCAGCCGGCCGGCCACCACGCAGATGGACTCGTTGCCGACACGGACGGTCGGCGCGAGGCATCCGCGGGTGAAGCCGGGGTTGAGCGTGGACCTCGCGCAGTCCACGTTGCTGCCGAAGTTGCTGCTCACCGCGCCGCCGCTCACCGCCTGCCAGTTCTGCGCGGCGGCGACCACACCGAGAGCCTTGAAACGCATGCCGCCCCCTTGATCCGAACATGCGACCGCCCCTCGGGCGGCCGTTGATCATATCCGGTCGGCCGCGCGCCGGCTACGAACGCCAGTGCGGTCCGCGCTTCGCCTCCATCGCGGCCCTTCCGATCGCGCCCTTGCGCTTCCAGTCCTTGCGGATCTCGGCGCGGAGCCGGGCGTCCGTCTTGGCGACGATGCGCTGGTTCTCCCGCAGGAGCTTGCGGTAGCTGTGCAGCCGCCGCTCCGGCAGGTCGCCGTCCTCGACGGCCGCCAGCACGGCACAGCCCGGCTCGGCCTCGTGCGCGCAGTCGTGGAAGCGGCACCGCTCGGCCAGTTCCTCGATCTCGGAGAACACCTGCCCGACGCCGGTCTCGGCGTCCCAGAGCCCCACGCCCCGCAGTCCGGGCGTGTCGATCAGGACGCCCCCGCCGGGCAGCGCGAGCAGGTTGCGGGTGGTCGTGGTGTGCCGGCCCTTGCCGTCGACGTCCCGGGTGGCCTGGACGGCCATGACGTCCTCGCCGAGCAGCGCGTTGGCGAGGGTCGACTTGCCCGCGCCGGACTGCCCGAGCAGCACGGACGTCCCCCCGCCGACGATGGCCGCGACCACGTCCAGCCCGTCCCCGTCGACGGCACTGACCGGCACCACGGGCACGCCGGGCGCGCTGGTCTCCACGTCCTGGACGAGGTGGGCGACGGTGCCGGTGTCCGGCACGAGGTCGGCCTTGGTGAGGACGACGACGGGCTGCGCCCCGGACTCCCAGGCGAGCGCCAGGAACCGCTCGATACGGCCGAGGTCGAGCTCGCCGGCGAGGGGCACGGCGACGATGGCGTGGTCGACGTTGGCCGCGAGGATCTGTCCCTCGGACCGCTTGGAGGAGGTGGAGCGGACGAACGCCGTGCGGCGCGGCAGGTACGCGCGGACGTAGCGCGGGTTCCCGCCGGGTTCGACGGCGACCCAGTCGCCGGTGCAGACGACCCGCATCGGGTCGTGCGGCGTGACGAAGGCGGTGTCGGCCCGCAGTACGCCGTCGGCGGTGACGACGTCGCACTGCCCCCGGTCGACCCGGATCACGCGTCCGGGCAGGAGTCCTTCGGTGTCGTACGGGGCGAATTCGTCCGCCCACGCGTCGTCCCAGCCGTAGGGAGCGAGCGCGGAGGAAACGGATGCGGCAGAGCTGGAAGTCAAGGGTGACCCTTTCCGAGGTCGGCCCCGGCCCGACAGTCGGTCGGATCAGCCGGCGGCCACGGAGGTGGACTTGATGAACTGGATGCGGGCAGCGCTCATCGCAATGACAGCCATCGGTCAACACCTCCTCGGTCCTCGGCTCTTCGTGAGACTCGGGTCTTCGTGGAACCGCCGTCACGCTATCCCGTCACGGCTCAGTCGCGTCAACTGCTTTTCGCGCAGTCCTGGCCGTTCAGTGTGAAGTCGTACGGCGGGGAGTTCTTGCCGTGCCAGGAGGACAGGAAGCCGAAGGCCAGGTCGCCGCCCGCGGGGACCGACTTGTTGTAGTCGGCGGCGGTGGCGGTGACGCGGGAGCCGTCCTGGGAGACGGAGGCGTCCCACATCTGGCCGACCTGCTGGCCGTCGCGGAAGGACCAGGACACGCGCCAGGAGTCGAGGGGCTCGCTGCTGGTGACGGTGACGGTGGCCTGGAAGCCGTCGGGCCACTGGTTGACCAGGTCGTACTCGACCCGGCAGGTGGGCTTCTCGCTCTCGTCGTCTCCCGTGGGGGCGGAGGTGCCCTGTGGTTCCGTGTGGCGGCTCCTGCCCTCCGGCTTGGCGGGCTTCTCCGACTTGCCCGTGTTCTCGGTGGCGTTGTCGGCCGGCTTGGAGGTCGCGGGAGGCAGGTCGGGGGCGGACGGCAGGGGCGGGTCGGGGTTGGGGTCGGCCACCGGCTGGCGGCCGGCGTCGCCGCGTGCCCCGAGGTCGTCGCCGGAGCCGCCGAAGGGCATCATCGAGACGCCGAGCGCGAGGACGGAGACCAGGACGGCGGCGACGAGCAGGCCGTTGCGGGCGACGCGTGCCTTCTGCTCCCCGTCCTCCGGTTCTCCCGTCGCCTCGTCCGCCGCGTCGGGCCGGCCGGCGCCGAGCCGTACCTCGGCGGCGCGGCGGCGGCGCTCCAGGTAGGCGAGGCCGCCCCAGCCGATCACCCCGCCGGCCAGTGCCCCGGGCAGTCCGCCGCCGTGCAGCCGCAGACAGGCGGCGGCCTCGGCGCACTGGACGCAGGTGGCGAGGTGCCGGGAGAGGTCGCCCGGGGCGTCGGCGGCCGAGGAGCGGGTGACGGCGTCCAGCAGCCGGGCGTAGCTGCGGCACCGGGCGTCCATCGGGGTGTCGAGGTGGTTGCGGTGGCAGCGGTCCCGGAACAGGGTGCGCACCTGCTGGAGTTCGTCGGCGGCGGTGGCCGGGTCGAGGCCCAGGCGGCGGGCGACCACGGACAGCGGCAGCGCCTCCACCTCGGCCAGCCACAGCAGTTCGGCGTCGGCCTGCTGGAGGTCGCGCAGGCCGCGCAGCGCGAGCGGGCGCTTCAGGGGCGGGCCGGTGTAGCGGGCGGCCTTGTCCGAATTGAGCCACAGGCGCAGGTCGGGGTCGAGCTTGTGGCCCTGCCCCTCCTCTTCCCAGGCTGCGGCCGTGGTGCGTACGGCGGTCAGCAGCAGGGGTATCCGGGGCAGCCGGGCCGCGCGGCGGCCGGCGCTTCTGACCGGGCCGGTTTCGGCCGCACGGGCCTCGCGCGTGCCCTGCGCGAACGCCTCGCGGCCCAGCTGTGCGGCGGCGGTGGAGCCGGACGTGCACAGATCGGCGTACGCGAGGACCGCGTCCCAGCACTCGGAGAACAGCGCGGCCTCGGCGGCGTCCTGAGGGGTCGGCAGGTCGGGCATGGGTCTCCTGCATCCACGAGCGAGGCCAACTCACCACATCGGCAATGGAGTTGGGGGGAACCTCGCGGCAGGGAGAGAGCTTTTCACGCCACCCACACAACTGACAAGCGCCCTGTTCAGATGTCAGAACAGGGCGGCGGGGCCCCCTCGGCTCCGGCCTTTGCATGCCGTACGGGCACGGCCGCCCTGTGACTCAACGTCGTACCGCAATGAGGGACGACGTCATCGAAGCGTTATCAAACAGCGGTGGGTTCGTCCGCCGGCAGGCTGTCCATGAAGGAGCTGACGGAGAAGACCGCGTTGCCGGCGCCGGGGGGACCGTAGCCGGGGGGCGAGGAGAGGCCGAAGTCCTCCATGGTCTGCCGGTAGGCCTGGAGCAGGCGGATGTGGTACTCCAGCGGCGCGCCCTGGGGGTTGGCCTTGCCCAGCGGCGTCGTGGGCTCCGGGCACCAGGTGGTGAAGCGGGGCGTGATGCCGTGCGACATGAAGAAGCGCAGGCCCTCGGTGGTCGAGTCGATGGCCTCGTCGACCGTCTTGAAGCCGAACGGCTCGGCCATCTCCACGCCCGCCACGAAGTTGGGGATGACGTTGCGCGCGCCGAAGATCTCGGCCGAGTCGAGGATGCGCTTGTGCCACTCGTCGCGGCCGACGTAGCGCTCCTTGCCCGGGCAGTACATCTTGAAGAGGTACTCGTCCCACACCTCGTAGTTGGGGTGGTAGATCTGCACGCCGTAGTCCTTGAAGCGCTGGACGTCGTCGCGCGGCAGCGCCTGGGCCACGACCTTGCCGATCCAGCGGCCGGGGAAGCGCTCCTCGATGGCCTTGGCGTAGTGGCCGTAGAAGTCGGCCTCGTCACGGCCGGAGACCGTCTTGGTGATGGCGCCGCCGGTGAGGGTGTAGGCGGTGGAGGCCTTCGCCGTGTCGTAACGGTCGATGATCTCCAGGGCCTCCAGGACCTCCTCGACGTCCTTCACACCGGTGTACGGGCGCCCGGCGGCCTTGTGCTGGCGCCAGTTGTGGTTGATGTCGCAGTACTGGCACTCCTCCTTGGCGCCGAAGTACTGGCAGACCCGGAAGACGGTCAGGTAGATCAGGTAGCCCCACTGGATGGTCGGGGCCACCTCCATGACCGACTTCCCGTTCGCGAGGGTGTGCCGGTAGTACTCGGGCATCGGCGGCACGCCGACGTCGGAGATCCGCTTGCCGTCGAGGTAGAGGCCGAGCACGCCGTCCTCGTCGGCGGCGACGCGGTACGGCGAGGACGGGTTCACCCGCACCGAGACGACGGTCCGGCGCAGGTCGTACGGGCCGCCGGTGAGGATGATCTCCTCGGGCGGCCGGCGCAGCGCGGCCTCGCCCAGCTCGGGCAGGGTGCTGTGGTCGAAGGAGAAGATGAAGTACGACTTCGGCTTGACCTCGCCGCCCTCGTTGTCGCTGAGCGCCGACGGGTCGAAGGCCACGCCGCCCCGGAGCAGGTCCTCCTTGAAGACGGCCTCCCGCGGGACGTGCGGGAATCGCTCCATCAGATCCTCGACCAGCGCGGTACGGCTGCCGCTGCCCATCCCGTCTCTCCTCCCGGTTCGGACGTACGACTCCTCACGGTATGCCCATGGGTGTGCGAGGCCGGTACCGGGTCCCCCTGAGCCGGAAGAATGCCGCGTTTACTGGTTTTCCTGACGGTTTATCCGACCGTTTCACGGCCGTCAGGCCGCGCGCTCCAGCGCCGCGAGGTCGACCGCGTACGCCGGTTTCCCCCCGGTCAGCAGCCGTTCCGCCTCCTCCGCGACCGTCCGGCCGAGGCGGGCCAGCTCGTTGCCCTGGGAGCCCGCGAGGTGCGGGGTGACGAAGGCTCCGGGCAGGTCGTAGAGGGGCGAGTCGGCGGGCAGCGGCTCGGGGTCCGTGACGTCGAGGATCGCGCTCAGGCGCCCGGCGCGCAGTTCCGCCACGAGGGCGTCGTGGTCGACCAGGGCGCCGCGTGCGGTGTTGATCAGTACCGCCCCGTCGGGCATCAGGGCCAGTTCGCGGCGGCCGATCATGTGGTGGGTCTCGGGCGTCTCCGGGGCGTGCACGGTGACGATGTCGGACGTGCGCAGCAGGTCGTCCAGCGGCAGCAGGGGGACGCCGAGCGCGGCGGCCTCCCGCTCGTCGACGTACGGGTCGGTGAGGGCGGGCCGCAGGTCGAAGGGGCGGAGCAGTTCGAGGACGCGGCGGCCGATGCGGGAGGCGCCGATGATCCCGACGCTGCGGCCGTAGTTGCCGATGCCGGGGACGACACCCCAGCCGGAGGAGGTGCGGGTGGCGCGCATCCGGTCGCGGGCGGCGAGGACGTCCTTCCCGGCGAGCAGGATCATGGCGAGCGTGTACTCGGCGACCGGCAGCGCGTTGGCGGCGGCGGCCGAGGAGACGGCGATGCCGCGGCGCCAGATCTCGGGGGTGGCGAAGGACTTGACCGAGCCTGCCGAGTGCAGCACGGCGCGCAGCCGGGGAGCCGCGTCGAGGACCGCCTCGTCGAGCCGGGGACAGCCCCAGCCGGTCACCAGGATCTCGGTCCGGGCCAGCACGTCGCGCACCCCCGGGTCGGTGAAGTCCCGCGCCACGAGCGCCGGATCGATGTCCACGGACTCCCGCAGCCGGGCCAGCACCTCGGGCGGGAAGACCTGCGGCACGTTCTCGGCGGTCATGGCGAACAGTGCCTGGGGGCGCTGGCTCAAGGAGGTGACCTTCCGGCTCGGAGAAGGGCTGGGGCGACTCGTCGGAACACTGGTAGAAAACGCTCTCTACCGCCTCTCCACGGTAGACCGGGGCGGGCGGCAGCGGCAACGGACGGCGCCGGGGTAGGTTCCGGCGGGGGGCTTTCCCGGCCCCCCGCTGCCTCGGGGAAGGAAGACGCGATGGACGGGACCGTGACCAACTGGGCGGGGAACATCACCTACGCGGCCAAGGAACTGCACCGGCCGGGCTCGCTCACCGCGCTGCGCGCGCTCGTCGCGGACAGCGACCGGGTGCGGGTGCTGGGCAGCGGACACTCGTTCAACGAGATCGCCGAGCCGGGCGCCGAGGGCGTCCTGCTGTCGCTCGCCGAGCTGCCCCCGGAGGTGGACGTCGACACGGCGGCCCGCACGGTCCGGGTCGGCGGCGGCGTGCGCTACGCGGAGCTGGCCCGCCGGGTGCACGGCGAGGGCCTGGCGCTGCCCAACATGGCGTCGCTGCCGCACATCTCGGTGGCCGGGTCGGTCGCGACCGGCACTCATGGCTCGGGCGTGCTCAACGGCCCGCTGTCGGCGGTCGTGCGCGAGGTGGAACTGGTCACGGCGGACGGTTCGACGGTGACCATAGGACGGGACGAGGAGCGGTTCGGCGGGGCCGTCACCGCCCTCGGGGCGCTGGGTGTCGTCACCGCGCTCACCCTCGACCTGGAGCCGGCCTTCGAGGTCGAGCAGCACGTGTTCACGGAGCTGCCCTTCCAGGGGCTGGACTCAGGGACGTTCGAGACGGTGATGGCGACGGCGTACAGCGTCAGCCTTTTCACGGACTGGCGCGCGCCGGGCTTCCGGCAGGTGTGGCTCAAGCGGCGCTCCGACCAGCCGCTGCCCGCCTTCCCGTGGGCCGCTCCCGCCACCGAGAAGATGCACCCCGTGCCGGGTATGCCCGCGGTCAACTGCACCGAGCAGTTCGGTGTGCCGGGGCCGTGGCACGAGCGGCTGCCGCACTTCCGGGCGGAGTTCGTCCCGAGCAGCGGGGCGGAGTTGCAGTCGGAGTACCTGCTGCCGCGCGGGCACGCCGTCGAGATGCTGCACGCGCTCGACGCGATCCGGGAGACCCTCGCCCCCGTCCTCCAGACCTGCGAGGTGCGCACGGTCGCCGGCGACGACCAGTGGCTGAGCCCCTCCTACGGCCGGGACACCGTGGCGGCGCACTTCACCTGGGTCGAGGACACGGCGGCGGTGCTGCCGGTGGTGCGGCGGGTCGAGGAGGCGCTGGAGCCGTTCGGGGCGCGTCCGCACTGGGGGAAGGTGTTCACCCTGCCGGCGTCCGCCCTGCGCGGGCTGTATCCGCGGCTCGGCGATTTCCGGGCGCTCGCGCGGGAGTTGGACCCGGAGGGGACCTTCGCCAACGCCTTCGTGCGGGATGTGCTGGGGGACACGCCCTAGGTCAGGTCGTGGCGTGCGGCCGGCTGTGGTCGCCGGGGGTCGTGGCGCGGTCGGCCTCGTCCTTGACGAGCAGGGAGAGCAGCGACGCCACGGTGAGACCGGCCTCGGCGGGGTGACGCAGCACCTTGGCGGGGTCGATCCGGTAGGTGTTGGTGCGGCCCTCCCTGGTGTGGGAGAGATAACCGTCCTGCTCCAGGTCGGCGATGATCTTCTGGACGGCGCGTTCGGTGAGCCGGCAGTGGGCCGCGATGTCCCGGATACGGGCGCTGTGGTTGTCGGCGATGGCCGCCAGCACCCGGGCATGGTTGGTGAGAAACGTCCATCCGGTGTGTGGCTCGGGTACTCCATCCATGCCCCAACTCTACCGACCAGGCGTACACGTATTCAAAAACACGTACTGCGTTTCATGTATTGGTTGACGGGTGTGGGGTAGAGGGGCAACGCTGGAAAGACGGAGGCACGGCGAACGGACAAGGGAGAACAGGGCCATGCCGGACCCTGCGCGGTCTCATACGCAGGAGGGCGCCGTATCCGCGGCGGGCGACAGCGCGCCGACGGAGATCCCGCCGTGCATGGCGACCATGGACGTCGTACCGGACGGCGACCGGATGACCGTCACCGTGTGGGGTGAACTCGACCTGGGCAGCCGGCGGCTGCTGCCGGATCTGCACGACATCCTCACGCTGTCGGGCAGCGGCATCGACCTGCGGCTGGACGCGATCGGGTTCTGCGACTGCTCCGGGCTCAACATGCTGCTGGACCTGCGCATGCGCGCCCTCGACCAGGGCAAGACGGTCGCCGTCCGCTCCAGCGGCCGCGCGGTCGAGCGCCTGCTCGACCTGACCGGCACCCGGGCGCTGTTCGCGGTCCCGGGCCCGCACGAGGACGCCGTAGGCCCCACCGCCGCCGCGCCCGGCCCGGGGGCGGCCGACGACCAGGACCTCCGCGCCGAAGTCGCCCAGCTGCGGCGGGCGATGCAGACCCGGCCGACCATCGACCTGGCCCGCGGCATCCTGATGGCCTCCTTCAGCCTGAGCCCCGAGGCGGCCTGGAGCGTGCTGGTCAGGACCTCCCAGAACACCAACACCAAGCTGCACCATCTGGCCCGGGACCTGGTGGGCACGATCCACGGCAGCACGCTGCCCGAGCCGGTGCAGCAGCAACTCGCGGCGGCCGTAGCGAGCACGAGCCCCCGGACCGAGGCGACGGCGTGCCCGGCGACCGGAGCCGCGGCGGAGGACAGCGACTGACGCACACACCGGCGCGCACCCGCCCCGCACGCCCCCGGTTTGGCAGGCACCCGGCCCGGGTCGGCGGGCGACTCACTCGGGCCCTCCCCAAACAGCTCGGCGAGCGGGTCGCCGGGGGCCGTCCTCGGCGGGACCGGGCCGAATGAGGTGGCCGGCCCGACCCGCGCAGACTCGGCCCGCACGTGCGGCGGCGCCAGGCACCCATCTCCGGCCTGGGTCGGCGGGCTACTGGAGCTCTCCGCACAACAGCTCGGCGAGCGGGTCGCCCGGGGGCGCCGGGGCCGATTGCGAGGGGCCGGCCCGCGCACACTCGGTCCGCGCACGCACCCGACCCACGCGCACCCGGCCGGTGCACCCCCGGCCGACGCACACCGGCCCGCACGCGCGGCGGCGCCAGGCGGCCGTCCCCGGCACGGGCCGGCGGACGGCTCACTCCAACCCTCCGCAAACAGCCCGGTGAGCGGGTCGCCACGGGGCGCTCGGCGAGACCGGGGCCGATTGCGAGGGGCCGGCCCGCGCACACTCGGTCCGCGCACGCACCCGACCCACGCGCACCCGGCCGGTGCACCCCCGGCCGACGCACACCGGCCCGCACGCGCGGCGGCGCCAGGCGGCCGTCCCCGGCACGGGCCGGCGGACGGCTCACTCCAACCCTCCGCAAACAGCCCGGTGAGCGGGTCGCCACGGGGCGCTCGGCGAGACCGGGGCCGATTGCGAGGGGCCGGCCCGCGCACACTCGGTCCGCGCACGCACCCGACCCACGCGCACCCGGCCGACGCACACAGGCCCGCACGCGCGGCGGCGCCAGGCGGCCGTCCCCGGCACGGGCCGGCGGACGGCTCACTCGAACCCTCCGCAAACAGCCCGGCGAGCGGGTCGCCGGGGGCGTCCTCGGCGGGGCCGGGGCCGGTGAGAGCCAGCCCGCACACCCGGGTCCGCACGCATCCAGCCTCACGCCTCGCCCGCGCATCCCGCACACCCCGGACATACCCCCAGCCCTCGCCTGAGGCATCCTGAGCACGCTGGTGGTCGGGGCCATCAACCGGCCACCCCGTGCCCTCACCAGCCGCGCACTTTATAAAGCCCCTTTCCTAACCCCTTGTCGAAAGTCCCGGCAGCCCATAGCCTTGCGCCGCGCCGGTGCCGATGTCGACCCGGCCCGAGCCGGCCTGGGAAGGGATGGGCACCCCGGTGAAGCGCACGTCACGTGACATCCGCACCGCGAACCGCTACGAGGTGCTCCGCCAGATCATCGCCGAGTCACCGACTTCCCGGCAGGAGCTGGCGGCAGCCACCGGCCTCAGTCTCGCCACGGTCGCCACACTCGTCGGCGAGCTGCTCGACCTCCGCATGATCACGGAGGTCGGCTTCGAGGACTCGGCCGGCGGCCGCCCCCGGGGCCTGGTGGCGGTCAACTCCTCGGGCGGCGCGCTGATCGGCGTCGACATCGCCGAGACGTACGTCCACGTCGAGCTGTTCGACCTGGGGCTGAACGTCCTCGCCCGCGCCGAGGAGGACGTCCGCGCCAGCGAGAGCCTGCCGGAGCAGGTCGTGGGCCATGTGGCCACCGCGGTCGGCTCGGTGGTCACCCAGGCCGGCATCGAGGGCGCCCGGGTGCTCGGGGTCGGGGTGAGCGTGCCGGGGCAGGTGGACCGCGCCACCGGCACCTCGGAGTACGCGCCCAACTGGGACTGGCACGACGTACCACTGCTCGACCTGCTCACCGAGCACATCGCCTATCCCCTGTACCTGGACAACCCGCTGCGCGCCAGCGCGGTGGCCGAGTTGTGGTTCGGGGCCGCGCGCGGACGGGGGAACGCCGTCGTGGTCAACCTCGGGACCGGCGTCGGCGCCGGGCTCGTCCTGGGCGGCGGACTGCACCGCGGCGTGAGCAACAGCGCCGGCGAGTGGGGCCACACCACGATGGTGCTGGACGGACGCCTGTGCCGCTGCGGCAACCACGGCTGCGTGGAGACGTACGTCGGCGCGCGCGGCATCATGCTGAACCTGCGCGAGATCGGCCCCGACAGCGCGCTGCTGCACCCGGACGACCAGACGGCGACCATCGACGCCCTGGCCCGCGGGGTCGCGGCGGACGACCCGGTGGCCCGCCGGGCCGTTCAGGAGACCGCGCGCTATCTGGGCGCCGGCGTCGCCGACCTGGTGAACCTGTTCAACCCCGAGATCGTCGTGCTGAGCAGCTGGGTCGCCCGCACCCTGGGCGAACCGCTGCTGCACGAGGTGCGCGAGGCCGTCGCCCGGCACGCGCTCCCGCGGCCGCTGGCCGCCACCGAGATCGTCCTCTCCCCGATCCCCACCGACCCGGTGTGCCTGGGCGCGGCCACGTTCGCGCTCGAAGGCGCGCTCCAGGCCGTCGGGCAGAGAAACGGCACACGCACCACCCGCGCGAGGAGCCGCACCACCGCTCCACCCTCGTAGCGGCGGAAGCAACTCCTCCGCCACCCCCGCTCGTTCGAAATCGCGAACCGGACACAACGCTTCGAACAGACTTCGTCCAACCCCTTGCCGAAGCCTTAGCCGAAGCTCTAGCGTCCCGCACCGCACCTCTCTTTGAGCCATCTGGCGCGAGCCCCCGGGCCGTGAGCCATCAGGCAGTGAGCCGCAGAGCCGCAGCCGCACTCGAGACAAGGACGTCAGCATGTCGGCATCGAGCAACATGAACTGGGACCGCCGAAACGTACTGCGGGCCGCGATGGGCCTGGCCGCCGCCGGCGGGCTTGCCGCGTGCGGCAGCAACACCGGCCGGAGCAGCGGAGGTTCGGGCGACGGCCTCGTCCAGTACTTCCACGCGTACGGCGAGGCCGGCGTCGAGCAGGCCGTCAAGCGGTACGCGAAGGCGTACAAGGACGCCAACGTGACCACGCAGTGGATCACCGGCAACAACTACGAGCAGAAACTCTTCGCGGCACTGCTCACCAAGAACGCGCCCGACGTCTTCGAGTTCCACCCGCAGATCCAGCTCATCAAGAGTGGTCAGGTGGCCGACCTGACCGACATCATCGAGCCGGTCAAGGACGACTTCAACCAGGCCGACATCAAGTCGCACACGGTGGACGGCAAGATATACGGCGTCCGGATGATCGACGACCCGCAGTTCCTCTTCTACCGGCCTTCACTGTTCAAGAAGGCCGGGGTCGAGGTGCCGACCACCCTGGAAGAGCTGATCGAAGCCGCCGACAAGCTGACCACCAGCAAGGTCAAGGGCATCTTCCTCGGCAACGACCTGACCTCGATCGACCGCCCGCTGATCTGGTCGGCCGGCGCCGACACGCTCACCGCGGACAACAAGCCCGCCTTCAACACCGACGCCGTCGCCGAGGGCCTCAAGCAGCTGCGCGGTCTTTTCACCAGCGGCAACCTGCTCCTCGACGCCCCCGCCGACTCGTGGGACCCGTCGGCCTTCATCCAGGGCCTCACCGCGATCCAGTGGTGCGGCATGTGGGCCATGCCGGCCATGCAGAAGGCACTCGGCGACGACATCGGCATCTTCCCGTTCCCGAAGGTCGGCTCGGCCGGCAAGCAGTCGGTCTACAACGGCGGCTGGTCGATGTTCGTCAACGCCAAGAGCAAGAACGTCGAGGCGGCCAAGGAATACGTGAAGTGGCTGTGGATCGACCAGAAGCAGTACCAGGAGGACTTCGCCACCTCCTACGGCTTCCACATCCCACCGCGCGCCTCGCTCGCCGCGTCCGCGACCAAGCTGAAGTCCGGTCTGCCGGCCGAGGGGGTCAAGCTCTTCAACGAGTTCGGCCACTTCGACAACATCGGCTGGACGCAGGCCATGATCGCCGCGTTCTGGGACGTGATCGCCAACACCGTCCGCAAGAACGGCGACCCGAAGGCCCAGCTCGACGCGTGTGAGAAGAAGGTCAACGCCGAACTCAAGAAGCTCTTCGGATAGACCACCGGACGGATCTCGACATGTCGACCACCACCACACGCGGGGTCGCCCAGCCCGCCCCGGCCAAGGTCTCCAAGACCCGGCCGAGGCGGGGCCTGAGGGCGAACAGCACCTTCAACTTCTGGCTATTCACCGGGCCGTTCCTGATCGGCCTGGTGATATTCGTCTTCGTGCCGATCGGCTGGAGCATCTGGCTCAGCTTCTTCGAGGCGCGCTTCACCGTGACGCCGAGCGAGTTCGTCGGTTTCGACAACTACAAGCAGATCCTGACGGACACGAACTTCCGGAACTCGCTGGTCACGTTCACCGTGTTCGCCGCGTTCATCGTGCCCGCCACCTGGGCCCTCTCGCTGGGTCTGGCACTGCTGGTCAACCGGCTGCGGTTCATGCGGGCGTTCTTCCGGTCGGTGTTCTTCCTGCCGACCGCGGTCAGCTATGTCGCCGCCGCGCTGATCTGGAAGATGTCCATCTTCAACGGCGTCCGCTTCGGTCTGGCCAACACGGTCCTCGGCTGGTTCGGCATCGACAACATCGCGTGGCTGGCCAACCCCGACCCGCCCTGGTACTGGCTGGTCATCGTGACCGTCCGCCTCTGGCTCCAGTCGGGCTTCTACATGATCCTGTTCATCGCGGCGCTGCAGAACATCCCGCGGGAGCTGTACGAGGCGGCCGCCATCGACGGCGCCAAGCCGGGCTGGCAGACTTTCCGGCACATCACCCTGCCCCAGCTCAGGGCCACCTCCACCGCGGTGATCCTGCTCCTGCTGGTCGCCGCGTACCAGGCCTTCGACGAGTTCTTCAACCTGCTCGGCAAGGCCACCTGGGGCCAGCCCCCACTGGTCGAGCTCTACAAGATGGCCCTCGGCCAGAACCAGAACTACGGCGCGGGCAGCGCGGGCGCGGTCGTGCTGACCCTGCTCATCTGCGTCGTCACACTGCTCCAGGGCAAGATCATGGGCTTCGGAAGGGGTGAGGAGTCCAAGTGACCACCACAGCACCCGACATCAGCAAGGTGACGAAGCCGGCCAAGGTCAGGCGCGGCGGCGGCGTCATGGGCAGCACCGGTCTGTACATCGCGACGGGCGTCGCCGCCCTCCTCTTCCTGATCCCCTTCTATCTGATCGTCCGCAACGCGCTGATGACGGACCCGGAGATCACGGGTGAGAGCTGGAAGTGGTTCCCCACTTCCATCCAGTGGGGCAACGTCACCGAGCCGTTCGACGACGTCACCGTCGACTTCGCGCAGTCCCTGTGGAACTCCGTGGTCGTCGCCGTCCTCCACACGGCGGGAATCCTGCTGATCTGCTCGATGGCCGGCTACGGCCTCGCCCGCATCCCGTACAAGCACGCCAACAAGGTGTTCTACGCCGTTCTGGTGACCCTGATGGTTCCGACGGCGGTCACCTTCGTGCCGAGCTTCGTGCTGGTCTCGTCGCTCGGCTGGGTGGACAGTTACCGGGGTCTCATCATCCCGGGCCTCTTCAGTGGTTTCACGTGCTTCCTGTTCCGGCAGTACTTCCTGGGGTTCCCGAAGGAGCTGGAGGAGGCGGCGCGCGTGGACGGGCTCGGCTACTGGGGCGCCTACTGGCGGATCGTCGTGCCGAACTCGCTGAACTTCTTCGCGGCCATCGCCACGATCACCTTCATCAACGGCTGGAACTCCTTCCTGTGGCCCCTGGTCATCGGCCAGGATCCCAGCGCCTGGACAGTCCAGGTGGCGCTGTCGTCATATATGACGAACCAGACCGTCAACTACCACCTGATCTTCATGGCGACCGCCATCTCGATCCTGCCCCTGATCTTCGTCTTCCTCTTCCTCCAGCGCTGGCTGGTGCAGGGGATCGCCCAGACCGGCATCAAGGGCTGAGCTAGGAGACCGATGTCTTTCCGCACGACCCCATCCGTCGACTACGTCGAGGACGTCTCCCCGGGCAGCGGGGCCCTGCCGCCCCGCGCCTGGTACGCGGCCTCGGACGCGCAGTCCCTGTCCCTGAACGGCAGCTGGCGCTTCCGGCTGTCGGCGACCGTCGACGCCGAGGACGACTCGTTCGCCGAGGAGGGCTACGAGGCCGGGGACTGGGCCGAGGTCACGGTCCCCGGGCACTGGGTCCTCCAGGGTGACGGGGCGTTCGGGTCCCCGATCTACACCAACCACCTGTACCCCTTCCCGGTGGACCCGCCGCACGTCCCGACCGAGAACCCGACCGGTGACCATCTGCGCGTCTTCGACCTGCCGTCCGACTGGCCGTCGGACGGCGGGGCGGTGCTGCGGTTCGACGGGGTCGAGTCCTGCGCCCGCGTCTGGCTGAACGGCACGGAGCTCGGCGAGTTCAAGGGCTCCCGGCTGCCGCACGAGTTCGCGGTCGGGCACCTGCTGAAGCCGGGCGGCAACGTGCTGGCCGTGCGCGTGCACCAGTGGTCGGCGGGGTCGTACCTGGAGGACCAGGACCAGTGGTGGCTGCCGGGCATCTTCCGTGACGTCACCCTGCTGCACCGCCCGGCGGGCGGCGTGGGCGACTTCTTCGTGCACGCGTCGTACGACCACACCACCGGCGAGGGCACCCTGCGCGTCGACTCCGACGTCGACGGGCGGGTGACCGTCCCCGCCCTGGACATCGATGTCGCCACCGGCGAGACGGTGACGGTGGCCGTCGAGCCGTGGACGGCCGAGACGCCGAAGCTCTACGACGGTGTGCTGGCCACCGAGGGCGAGCGGGTGCCGCTGCGGATCGGCTTCCGCACGGTCGTCCTGGAGGACGGGCTCGTCAAGGTCAACGGCAGGGCCGTCCTCTTCAAGGGCGTCAACCGGCACGAGTGGCACCCCGAGCAGGGCCGCGCGCTCGACCTGGAGACCATGCGCGAGGACGTGCTGCTGATGAAGCGGCACAACCTCAACGCCGTGCGCACCTCGCACTACCCGCCGCACCCGGCCTTCCTCGACCTGTGCGACGAGTACGGCCTGTGGGTCATCGACGAGTGCGACCTGGAGACCCACGGCTTCACCGAGCAGGACTGGCGGGACAACCCGGTCGACGACGACCGCTGGACCCCGGCCCTGCTCGACCGTGCGGCGCGGATGGTCGAGCGGGACAAGAACCACCCGTCCGTCGTGATCTGGTCGCTGGGCAACGAGGCCGGCACCGGGCGCGGGCTCACCGCCATGGCCGAGTGGATCCACGACCGCGACCCCGAGCGGCTGGTGCACTACGAGGGCGACTGGAACTGCCGCGACACGGACGTCTACTCGCGGATGTACGCCTTCCACGACGAGGTCGAGAAGATCGGGCAGCGGCTCGACGGCGGTACGCACAGGCGCCGCGAACTGCCGTTCATCCAGTGCGAGTACGGGCACGCCATGGGCAACGGCCCGGGCGGGCTCGCCGACTACCAGGAGCTGTTCGAGAAGTACGAGCGGCTCCAGGGCGGGTTCATCTGGGAGTGGATCGACCACGGCGTCAAGCACGCCGAGCTGGGCTACGCCTACGGCGGTGACTTCGGCGAGGAGCTGCACGACGGGAACTTCGTCTGCGACGGGCTGGTCTTCCCGGACCGGACGCCGTCGCCGGGCCTCGTCGAGTACAAGAAGGTGATCGAGCCGGTCCACATCGAGGGCGACGGCGCGAACGGCATCGTGCGGATCACCAACAAGCAGGACTTCGCCGACCTGTCCGCGCTGGCCTTCGAGTGGTCGTGCCAGGTGGACGGGGAGACGGTCGAGTCGGGTTCGCTGTCGGTGCCGGCGCTCGCGCCGGGTGAGAGCGCCGAGGTGAAGCTGCCGGAGCCGCCCGTGGACGGCCGGGGCGGCGAACGGCAGTGGACGGTGCGGGCGCTGCTCGCGGACGACACGTCCTGGGCCGCGAAGGGTCACGTCGTGGCCTGGGGGCAGTTCGCCGCGGGGGCACGGCCGCTGCCGTCCTTCCCCGCGACCGACCGGCCCGTGCGCGACGGGAACCGGTTCACCCTCGGCCCGGCCGCGTTCGACGCCCGCACCGGTGCGCTGCTGTCGATCGGCGGGGTCGAGGTGAGCGCCCCGCGGCTGGACGTGTGGCGGGCGCCGACCGACAACGACGACGGCGCGGAGTGGCAGACCGACACCCGCTACGGAACGCTGTGGCGCACGCTCGGCCTGCACCGCATGCGGCACCGCCTGGTCTCGGTCGAGGCGGGCGACGACGCGCTGACGGTCCGCACCCGGGTGGCGCCGGCCGCCCGCGAGGTGGGCCTGGACACGGTGTACCGCTGGACGTCCGACGGCGAGCGGCTGCGGCTGTCCGTGTCGGTGACGCCGGAAGGCGACTGGACGGTGCCGCTGCCCCGGCTCGGCGTCCGGTTCGGGCTGTCGGAGGCCGACTCCGTGGAGTGGTTCGGCGGCGGCCCGGGCGAGGCGTACCCGGACACCCGGGCGGCGTCCATGGTGGGCCGCTGGCAGTCGACGGTGGACGGGCTGCAGACGCCGTACGTCCGCCCGCAGGAGAACGGCGCCCGCGCCGACGTCCGCTGGGTGGAGCTCGGCGGTCTGCGGATCGAGGGAGACCCGGAGTTCTGGTTCACCGCGCGGCGCTGGACCACCGAGCAGCTGGACGCGGCGCGGCACCGCACCGACCTCACGCCCGGCGACACGGTGTGGGTCAACCTCGACCACGGACAGCACGGCATCGGCTCGCAGTCGTGCGGCCCGGGTCCGCTGCCGCAGTACTTCCTGAAGGCCGAGCCGGCTCAGTTCGCGTTCGTGTTCTCGACCACCAGGTAAGAAACCCGATTAATCGATTGACCAATTGATCGACATTCCGACAGTGTCGGGACGTCATCCGCGGCCGGTCGGCCCTCGAAGCCGACCGGCCGCACTGCTTTCCCCACAAGGAAGTTGGTGGGTCGGTTGAATGTCGCCATCGAGGTCCGCGGGTTGACCCGGACCTTCCACACCACCGTCCGCCGCCCCGGTTTCCTGGGCGCCGTCAGATCCCTGGTCAACCCGGAGCGGGTCGCCAAGCACGCCGTCACCGACATCACCTTCGACGTGGCCCCGGGCGAACTCCTCGCCCTGCTCGGCCCGAACGGCGCCGGCAAGTCCACCACCATCAAGATGCTGACCGGCATCCTCACGCCCACGTCCGGCGAGGCCCGGGTCGCGGGCGTGGTGCCGTACCGGGAGCGCGAGCGCAATGCCCGCAACGTCGGCGCGGTGTTCGGGCAGCGCACCCAGCTGTGGTGGGACCTGCCGGTGCGCGAGTCGTTCGCGATCCTGCGGGACATCTACGAGGTGCCCAAGGCCGAACACGCCGCCCGGCTGAAGGAGTTCGACGAGATCCTGGACCTGTCGTCCTTCTGGGACACCCGGGTCCGCCACCTCTCCCTGGGCCAGCGGGTGCGCAGCGATCTGGCCGCCGCCCTGCTGCACGACCCGCCGGTGGTGTTCCTGGACGAGCCGACCATCGGCATGGACGTGGTGGTCAAGGAGCAGGTGCGGGAGTTCCTGCGCCACCAGGTCGAGCAGCGCGGCCGTACGGTGCTGCTGACCACGCACGACATGACGGAGGTCGAGCGGCTCGCCGAGCGGGTGGTGCTGGTCAACCACGGCCGGCTGGTCCTGGACGGGACGCTGGACGAGATCCGCCGGAAGTTCGGCTCGACCTGGCAGGTGCGGGCCACGCTCGCCGACCCGCACGCCGAGGTCGTACCGCCGCCCGGCATCACGCTGCTGCGGCGGGGTGGCGCGCAGGTCGTCTTCGGCCCCGACGGGGCGGACGCGCCCACCGTCCAGCAGGCGTTGAAGGCCGTGATCGAGCGGTTCGAGGTCACGGACATCGCCCTGGACGAGGCGGACCTGGAGGACGTCATGCGGGCCGCGTACGCGCATGCCGGGGAGGTCTGACATGGCCGTGCTGCACGCCTGGCGCGCCGCCCGGGTCACCCCGCTCGGCGAGCTGAGCGCCCCGCCCCGGATGACCGCCGTCGCGCTCCGGCTGGCCGTTCAGGTGGTGCTGGTCTGGTCGCTGTGGCGCGGCCTGTACGCGCAGACCGGCACCACCGCCGGGCTGAGCCGCGACCAGGCGGTGACCTACGCCGTGCTGGCCGTCCTGGCGTCCCGGCTGCGGGAGCTGGACCAGTACGCGGGCCGGGACACGGTCCTCCAGCACATGCACTTCGGCACGATCGTCTACTGGTACCTGCGGCCACTGCCGCCGCAGCGCTACTACGCCGTGCGGGCCGCCGGCGAGCAGCTGTACGGACTCGCGTGGGCGCTGACGGGTTACCTGATCTGCCTGGCCGCGGGGGTGGTCGAGCCGCCCCGCTCGGCCTCGGTGGCCGGGGTGTTCGTGGTGAGCATGCTGCTCGGCCAGTGGGTCCTGTACTACGTCATGCTCGTGCTCGACCAGTTGTGCTTCTGGACGGTCCGCAACACCGCCGCGATGCTCATCCTGCTGTTCGCGCAGAACCTGCTGTCCGGGGTGTACGCGCCGCTGTGGTTCTTCCCGGACTGGTTCGTGACGATGAGCGCCTTCCTGCCCTTCCAGGCCACGCTGAGCGTGCCGCTGTCGCTGTACGTGGGGCGGATCCCCCTGTCCGACGCGGCCTTCCAGCTGTCCGTGCAGGTGGTGTGGGTGGTGGTGCTGGCGCTGTTCACCCGGCTGCTGTGGCGGCGGGCCGCCCGGCGCGTGATCTCGCAGGGAGGCTGAGATGTCGGTGAAGGCTCTGCGGATCGTGTGGCGCGTCACGGCGCTCAACTTCCGCGCGCAGATGGAGTACCGCACCGAGTTCCTGCTGATGATCGCCATCGGGGCGATCTGGCAGGTGTCGGTGATCGTGTTCGCCACGGTGCTGTTGTCCCGGTTCGCCGGGATGGGCGGCTGGGACAGCTCGGACGTGCTGCTGATCCCGGCGACCCGCATGCTGGCGCACGGTCTGTTCGTGCTGTTCCTCGGGCGGATGCACTGGGCCGGCCGGCAGATCCAGGAAGGCCGGGTCGACATCTACCTGATGCGCCCGATGCCGGTCCACCGGCAGATCCAGCTGGCCTTCTTCCCCACCAACGCCATCGGGGACCTGACGGTCGCGGCGGGTCTGATGGTCGGGGCGCTGTCCCGCAGCGACCTGGACTGGACGGCGGGCCGGATCACGTACCTGGTCGCGGCCGTGCTGGGCGGCATGCTGCTGGAGGCGGCCCTGTTCACGGTCGTGGCGAGCGCGTCCCTGCGGTTCCCGGCCGCCGACATGTGGGGCCGCTGGCTGGAGGAACTCCTCGGCACGTTCGGCAGCTACCCGCTGAACGTCCTCCCCAAGGCGGTGGGCGGCTTCCTGACCTACGGGCTCCCGCTCGCGTTCGTCGCCTACTTCCCGGCGGCGGTCCTCACCGGCCACGGCCACACCACGGGCGTGCCGTACTGGCTGGCGGCGGCCTCACCGCTGCTCGGGCTGCTGGCGTACCTGGGGGCGCGGCTGCTGTGGCGGTGGAGTCTGCGGCACTACACCGGGGTCAACGGGTGAGGTTCCGGCCAGATCCGCGGATCGGGGTGAACAGGGCCGTCACGGCGAGCAGGACGCAGGTCGCTCCGGCGACCAGGGCGACCGGTGTCGTGCCCTGTTCCTCCGCGGCCCAGGTCAGCACGGCCGCGCCGATGGGCGCCGCCGCGTACTGAAGCGTCCAGAAGGCGGAGGTGACGCGGCCCAGGAGGTGTTCGGGGGTGACCTCCTGGCGCAGCGACAACGAGCAGGTGCCCGCCATGCCGACGC
The DNA here is from genome assembly GCF_009862985.1 of Streptomyces sp. SID5464. Classification (NCBI taxonomy): domain Bacteria; kingdom Bacillati; phylum Actinomycetota; class Actinomycetes; order Kitasatosporales; family Streptomycetaceae; genus Streptomyces; species Streptomyces sp. SID5464. The sequence goes on from NZ_WWIQ01000079.1 coordinate 48,801, forward strand.
AGGCGAGGAAGGCGGCGCTCAGGGCCGCGACGGCCGGGACGTCGCGGGCCCAGCCGAGACCGGCGAAGGCCAGCCCGCACACCGCGACCGAGCCGGTCCACGTCGCGCCGAAACCCAGGCGGCGGCGGACCCGGGCCACGAGCAGGGCGCCGGTGATGGTGCCGAGCGCGCCGACCGCCATGACGGTGCCGACCGCTTGGTCGTCATGGCCGAGGTCGTGCTTGAGGTGGTAGATGACCAGGTCGTTCAGGCCGAGGGTGAGGAAGCTGAAGACGAAGAGGAGGGCGGTGAGCGAGCGCAGCACCGGGTGGCCGTGGAGGAAGGCGATGCCGGTGCGCAGGTCCTGCCACAGGCCCGCGCCGCGGCCCGGGTGCTCGTCCGGGGCGCGCTTGCGGAACCGTACGAAGAACAGGCACGCGGCCGACACCCCGAAGCTGGCCGCGTCCACACCGACCGCCGCGGCCGGGCCGGACCAGGCGGCGACCAGTCCCGCGCACAGCGGCCCGAGGACCCCCGCGGCGGCGGCCGTCGCGTTCAGCCGCCCGTTGGCCTCCGTGAGTCGCCCGGTGCCGACCAAACCTCGCACGACCGTGACGTAGCCGACCGCGAACAGCATCCCCACGGCCTCGCACAGCGGCAGCACCACGTACAGCAGCCAGATCTGCGGGCCGAACAGCCACACCAGCGGGATCACCCCGTACAGGCCCATGCGCACGAGGTCGCAGGCGATGAGCAGCCGGCGCCGGTCCACCCGGTCCACCACGGCCCCGGCGAACACCGCCGCCACGACCGAGGCGGCCCCGCCCACCGCCGTCAGCAGCCCCATCCGCGCGACCGACCCCGTGGCCTGAAGCACCAGCAGGGGCAGGGCGATCAGCGCGAAGGAGTCGCCGAGCACGGAGAGCGTCTGCGCGGTCCAGAAGATGCCGAAGTCCCGCTGCCGCCACAGCGGTCGGGTGCCGGGTAAGCCCTGGTCGGCGGCGTCCGGGGCGGTCCCGCCGCCGGGTTCGTCCTCACGCCGCGCCGCGCCGTACGTCATGCCCGCCTCCCCCCCCTGTCCCGGCCCCCTGGCTGCCCGGCAACCTTACGGCTCCCCCGTCGACCGAGGGTGTCGCACCCGCGCCCTCGACATCGCCGCGGGAGCGCAAGAAATCGCTACCGGCGTGCGGTGCGGACGGGGTAGCGTCCGCACCGTGAGGTGATCTCTCCCGCGGTGTCCCGGACACCGCAGACGCGAACCCGACCCGTACCCCTGACGTTCCGCGGGGAGACATCACCATGCACATCGCCTTGGGCGACACTCCTGACGACACGCTGGCCGCCTTCACCGCACGGGCGGCCGCCGATCCCGGCGTCGTCGGACTGGTCCTGAGCGGCTCCCAGGTCCACGAGGGCATGCCGACGGTCCACTCCGACTACGACCTGCATGTGATCCTGCGGGACCAGCACGCCTCGCCGATCGCCGGGTTGGACTGGTTCCGTTCCGCGCACCTGGACCTCGTGGTCATCGAGCTGGCGGAGTTCCGCACCCGCGGCATGCCCGGCCGGCCGGACCACTTCGCGCGCTACTCCTACGTCCACGCCAAGGTACTGCTCGACCGGCTCGACGGTGCCATCGCCCGGATCCTCGACGAGAAACGGACGCTGGGCGAAACCGAGGCCCGGGCCGCCGTCGACGGCTGGCTCGACGCGTACGTCAACCAGACCTACCGCTCCCTGAAGAGCTACCGCGACGGCCGCCCCGACATGGGCCACCTGGACGCCGCCGAGTCCGTCCCCTACGCGCTGGAGGTGCTCTTCGCCCTGCACCGCCGCGTCCGGCCGTACAACAAGTACCTCCGGTGGGAGCTGGAGCGGCAGCCGCTGGGCGAGCCCCGCTGGGACGCGAGCCGGCTCCTGCCGGTCGTCCGCCGCATCCTGGCCGACGGCGACCCGCCCACCCAGCGGGCCCTCTTCGCCGGCGTCGAGGAGACGGCACGGCGGGCCGGCCACGACCGGGTGCTCGACTCCTGGGGCGCGGATCTGGAGCTGCTGCGTCACCCACGTCGCCCATGAGTCACCCCGACCTCAGCGCCGGGCCAGCGCCAGCACGCTCAGACCGAACATCAGGACCCCCAGGGGCAGATGGACCGACGGGACGTGCGCGATGCCGAGCACGACCTGGACCGAGGCGAGCACGAGGAAACCCGACGCGTGCCAGACGGGCCGGGGCGAGCCGCCGCCCGGCTTCCACGCCAGTACCGCCGCGAGCAGGTACAGCATCGACGCCCCGTACATCACGCGGGCTCCGGCACTGTGCAGCGTCTCTCCGTAGGACGAGGTCAGCAGCAGTCCGGCGGAGACCGCCTGAAGGAAGATGGTCAGGGTCTGAAGGGCGATCGCGATCCGCAGGAACGCGGAGCCGCGCTGTGCGCCCGCCGTCGCCGTCGCCGTCACCTGAGTGGCCATGTCACAGTTCCCCTTGTCCGCCCTCGGGCAGTGGATCGATAAGGTCTCACCAGCCCGACGACGCGGGCCCGCGAAAGGTAAGGCGAGGGGGCGGCCGGAAGCATGGGGAGTGCCGGGGCCGGGACGGACGGGACAGCCGGAGAGCGGCGCCAACTGATGAATGTCGCTTACCGGTTGCTCGGTTCGGTGACCGAGGCCGAGGACGCCGTGCAGGACGCCTACGCACGCTGGTACGGGCTGCCCCGCAGTCGGCGGGAGGAGATCCTGTCCCCGGGCGCCTGGCTGACGACGGTCACCGGCCGCATCTGCCTGGACCTGCTCGGCTCGGCGCGGGCCCGCCGTGAACGCTATGTCGGCGCGTGGCTGCCCGAGCCGCTGCCCGACCGCACCGAGTGGGACCGCGCGGGCGGCGCCGCCCCCAACGGGCCCGCGGACCCGGCCGATCAGATCGTCCTGGACGAGTCGGTGTCCATGGCCTTCCTCGTCGTCCTGGAGTCGATGACGCCCGCCGAGCGGGTGGCGTTCGTCCTGCACGACGTCTTCCGGTATCCGTTCGCCGAGATCGCCGGCGTGCTCGGCCGGACTCCCGCGGCCTGCAAGCAACTGGCGGCCTCCGCCCGGCGGCGGGTGGGCGCCGCACGCGCTCCGGTGCCGGCGACCGGTCGGGCCGACGTGGTGCGGCAGGTCAAAGAGGCCTGGGAGACCAAGGACATCGCAGCCCTCGTCGGTCTCCTCGACCCGGCCGCCGTGATGACCGCCGACGGCGGCGGCATGGTCGGCACCGTCCTGCGCCCGGTCGAGGGCGGCGCCCGCATCGCCCAGTACATGGCCGCCATCGCCGACAAGGCTCCGGGGCTCGAACTCCTGGAGCGGACGGTCAACGGCGGGCCGGGCCTGGTGGCCCTGCGGGCCGGCCTCGTCATGACCGTGGCCGCGTTCGACGTCTCCGACGGGCGCGTCACCCGGATCTGGGCGGTCCGCAACCCGGCGAAACTGCGACCGTGGGCGCGGTCGTAGCCCGGTCCGCCGTTTCATCTCCCACTGTTTCCCCCATGTCCCTTGCGCATCACCCGAGTTGGCGTCGAACCTGAACATCGTTCATGTCCCGCTCCGCCTCCCCTACCGGAGACACCCCCACCATGAGACGACTCCTCGGCACCCTCGCCGCCGCCGCTCTGACCCTCACCGGACTGACCGCGACCTCCGCGGCGCCCGCCGCCGCCGCGGACTCCGGCTCCTTCAACGTGCTGACGTACAACATCGCGGGCCTCCCCCTCGGGCTCGGCGACAGCGACCCCGAGACCAACACGCCGCTGATCGGGCAGCGGCTCGGGCCGTACGACATCGTGAACGTGCAGGAGGACTTCAACTACCACGCCTCGCTGTACGCCAACGACAAGCACCCGTACCGCACGGCGACCAGCGGTGGCGCGGCCTTCGGTGACGGGCTCAACACCCTCTCCGACCACCCCTTCGAGGACTTCCAGCGGGTGAAGTGGAAGGACTGCACGGGCACCAACTGCCTGACGCCCAAGGGCTTTTCGCTGGCGCGGGTCAGGATCGCGGAGGGCGTCTTCGTCGACCTGTACAACGTGCACACCAACGCCGACTCGACCGACGACGCGCTCGCGGCACGCCGGGCCAACGTCGAGCAGCTCTCGGACTTCATCCAGGAGAACTCGGCGGGCAACGCGGTGATCGTCATGGGGGACACCAACACGCGGTACACCCGCACCGGCGACAACATCCGCACCCTGCTGTCCGAGAACGGCCTGACGGACGCGTGGGTGAAGCTGGTGAAGGGCGGTACGCCCCCGGCCCAGGGCGGCGACGCGCTGGTCTGTGACGCGGCGGCGCCGGCGAACGACTGCGAGGTCGTGGACAAGGTCCTCTACCGCGGCAGCAAGCTGCTGACCCTGACCGCGACCCGCTACGCCAACGACTGGAAGGCCTTCCTCCGCTCGGACGGCAAGCACCTCTCCGACCACTTCCCGCACACGGTCGACTTCTCCTACACCCTCAACCCCTCCCTGCGCGCGAGCGACTTCTTCGGCGGCCCGCACGGCACGGCCTTCAACGACGCGGACGACCTGCCGGCGAACCCCGCTCCCCGCACCCTCACCCTGCGCGGCGGCACCCGCCTGGACGCGGTGTCCCTGACCCACGACGGCGGGACGGCCCTCACCCACGGCGGCACGGGCGGCACGGCGGCCTCGCTGACACTGGCCCCGGGCGAGCACCTGACCTCGGTGAGGCTGACGCAGGGCCAGAAGGACGGCCGTACCCGGATCTTCTCGGCGACCTTCACGACGGACCGGAACCGCACCCTGTCCGCCGGCACGGCCACGTCCGACGCGAAGACCTTCACGGCCCCCTCCGGCTGGCGGATCGTGGGCTTCACGGGCCGCGCGGGCGGTGAGATCGACAAGCTGGGGGTGGTGTACGCGCCGATCCGCTGAGCTCGTACTACGCTCTTCCCTCATGCCCAGAGCCGGCCTCACGCCCGACCGCCTCGTCGCCGCCGCGGCCGACCTCGCCGACGAGGCCGGCCTGGACCACGTCACCCTCTCCGCCCTGGCCCGCCGCTTCGGGGTGAAGGACGCGAGTCTGTACACCCACGTCCGGAACCTGAAGGACCTGCGCACCCGCCTGGCCCTCCTCGCGGGCGGCGAGATGATCGACCGGATCGCGGCGGCGGTCGAGGGGCGGGAGGCCGGCCGGGACACACTCGGTGCCTTCGCCGGCGCCTACCGGGCCTACGCCCTGGAACACCCCGGCCGGTACGCGGCGACGCAGCTGGCCATCGACCAGGACCTCCTCACGGACTCCCCCGCGATGCGCCGCACGGCCGACGTCACCTACGGCATGCTCCGCGCGTACGGCCTGGAGGAACCCGACCTCACCGACGCCGTGCGCCTGCTGCGCAGCACCTTCCACGGCTACTGCGCCCTGGAGTCCACCGGCGCCTTCGGCGCGCCCCGTGACGTACAGGCGTCCTGGGACAGGGCGATCGACGCCCTGCACGTACTGCTTCGGAACTGGCCCCACGAGAAGAGGACAACCGATGCGTGACACAGCCGGCTCCATAGCGGAGACCTACACGCTCGGCACCGGCCCCTGGACGATGACGCCCGTCACCCGGGGCGCCCTGGGCCAGATCTGGAAGCTTTCCGGAAACGGCTCCTCCTGGGCCGTGAAGGAGCTCCTGTTCGGCTGTGACGAAGCCCAGGTCCGGCGCGAGGCCACGCTCCGGGACTGCGCGGCGGACCTGGGCATCGCCTCGCCCCGGCTCCACACCAACCGCCAGGGCGCGCACGTCTCCCGGCTCGGCCCCTCGGGCGGGTCGTACGTGAAGCTGTACGACTGGGTCGACGGCACCCGCGCGGACGCGTCCGACCCGGACGTCCTGGACTGGTTCGGCCGGGCCATGGCCCTGCTGCACCAAGCCGGTGAGGGCGCCGTCGAGACGCCGGGCGACTGGTACGAGCGGTGTCCCGACGACGCGGACTGGGAGGACGTCCTGAAGAAGGTGCGGGACGCCGGCCTGCCGTGGGCGGACGAGCTGGGCGGGTTCATCGCCACGTCGGCGCCCCGGCTGGCGCACTGGGTGACTCCGTCGGCCCCCGGCGGCCTCGTGACCTCGCACCTCGACCTCCAGCCCCAGAACGTCCTGGTCGGCCCGGCCGGGCCGGTCCTGCTCGACTGGGACAACGCCGGGCCGATCTCGGCGGAACGGGAGTTCGCGCGTGCCGTGTACGTGTGGTCGGGCCGCAACGAGGCGGACATCGCATCCGCCCGACGCCTCGCGCGGGCCTACCGCGATGCCGGGGGCCGGGCCCGGGTCACGGGCCCGGAGTCGTTCTCCATGCTCTTCGCCACGGACCTGAACTACATCCATGTGCAGGCGGAGTGCGCCGTCGATCCGGCGGTGACCGCGGCGCAGCGCGAGTTCGCGGGCCGGCAGGTCGTCACCTGCCTGCGGAGCCTGCCGGACCTCGCTGCCGTATCGCGGCTGGTCGCCGCGCTCGACACCTGACGGAGGCGGCCTACGCAACGACCTACGGATCGGCCAGCGGAACCATCTGACGGGCCACTTCCCCGTACGAGGGTGTCGGGCCCGTCGGCGTCCGGCCGGCCCGGATCTCCGCCGCCGCCTCCAGGGCCGCGCCCAGTGCCCGCCGGTACAGCAGCGAGCCGAGGCTGATCCGGCGTACGCCGGCGTCGGCGAGGTGAGCGACGGCGGGGCCACCCGGCGAGTAGAGGACGTTGAGGGGGGCGTGCACCCGGCGCACCAGGGCGGCGATCCGCCGCAGGTCGGTGAGGCCGGGGACGAACACGCCGTCCGCCCCCGCCTGCTGGTAGGCGTCGAGCCGGGTGAGCGTGTCCGAGGCGTCGCCGTCGCCGAGCCAGTGGGTGTCGGTGCGGGCGTTGACGAAGAGGCCGGGAGCGGCCTTCTTGACCGCGGCGATCTTCGCCGCGTGCCGGTCGACGGGCCCGAGTCCGTCCTCCAGGTTGATGCCGACGACTCCGACGGCGTACAGCTCGCGCGCGAACTCCGCCACCTCGTCCGGGTCGTCGCTGAAGCCGCCCTCGGCGTCGACGGACAGCAGCAACGGCTCCGAGCCGAGGGCGAGGGCCAGCCGGAGCGTCTCCTCCCGGGTCGCCCCCTCGCCGTCGGGCAGTCCCGCGGCCGCGGCCACGCCGAGGCTCGTCGTCCCGATCGCCCGGAACCCCTGCCCGGCGAGCGCCCGCGCGGACGCGCAGTCCCAGGCGTTGGGCAGCAGGAGCGGCTCCCCGACGTGGTGAAGGCCGGCGAAGGCGGTGCCGGCCCCCGGGTGCGGTGTCTGCTTCGGGTGAGCGGTCATGCGGCCAACGCTAGGTGCCGATCACTTCGGCGCGGACCGAAGTGCCGCCGGCAGAGGCCGGCTCATGCCGTGAGCGGCGCGACCTCCACTCCCGAAGCATCCAGCCTGGCCCGCACCCCGTCCCCGTCGCTCCAGCGGACCTCCAGCGCCCCGTCCTCGTCCGTCCGTACACCGGCCAGCTCCGCCAGCGGGACCGGGTGCGGCTCCCCCGTCAGCCGGGCCAGGGCGACGAAGAGGGTGGCGCCCTCGCCGGTGACGCCGGTGAGGGCGTCGTCGAGGCCTGCCACGGGCAGGAGTTCGGCCCGCAGGCCCGCCCCCGCCGGCCAGCCGGTCACCCGCACCGGCGTCCCGGCCTCCGTCCCCGTCACCAGGTGCGCCCGCACCTCCGCCGCCCCGCGCGCCAGCACCACGCTCGTCACCCGGGCTCCCCCGCCCGCGGTGTGCCGCGAGGCCGCCCAGCCCTCGCCGACGCCCAGCGGCCGAATGCCGGTGCGGCTCGGGTCGTCGCCGATGATCACGCTGTTGTCGTACGACAAGGAGGACGAAGCCGACGAGGCCGACGAGGACGGGGCCGTCACGGTCGAGTAGGCAAGCCGCGTGTAGTACGGGTCGTAGCGGACGTCCTCGCTGCCGTGGTTGTGCAGGCGGACCACGCCGTCGGTACGGGTGGACTGCAGCAGCCAGTTGGGCGGGCCGACGGGGGTGACGGAGTCCGCGCGTTCGACCGGGGCGGGTTCCTCCGCCGCCGTCCACACCTCGTGGCCGGGCGGCAGGAGCAGGCCGAGGAAGCCCTTGCTCGCCCAGTACGGGGAGGCCGGGCCCGAGTAGCCCTGGAGGACGGACTCGTCGGGGCCGTGCCAGCCCAGGGACAGCAGGCCCCGCTCGTCGACCGCGCCCCGGTCGAGGAAGTAGCGCAGTGCCCCCGAGGCCAGGCGCCGGGTCTCGCCCGGGGAGAGGGGCGTACGGCCGGTCAGCGCGCCCAGCCACAGCGGTGCCGTCGTCGCGAAGCGGTACGTCAGGGACCGGCCCTGGTGCAGGGGGGCGCCGTCGCCGCCGAACAGGCGGGCGTAGTCGGAGAGGTGGCGTTCGAGCCGCTCCCCGTACAGGTCCAGCAGGCGCTCGTCCCGTTCCAGCCAGGCGTGCAGCACCGGGTAGAGGTGCATCGCCCAGCCGTTGTAGTAGTCGAACTTGCGGCCGTCGCCGTCGGTGTACCAGCCGTCGCCCACGTACCACTGCTCGATGCGCTCCAGGCCGCGGTCGATCGCCGCGCGGGACGCGTCCGGCTCGTGTCCGATCTCGGCCAGGAAGCCGCCCACCGTGACCGGGAACAGCTCCCAGTTGCAGGGCCACGCCTCGGCGGTGAGCGCGTCGCCGAGCCAGCCCGCCGCCCGCTGCCGCACGCCGTCGTCCAGCCGGTCCCACAGCAGCTCCCGTGTCAGCCGCAGGGCGAGTGCGATCGACGCCGCCTCCACCAGGGGCTGGCTGCGGTCCTCGATGCGGGGCCAGACGCCCGAGACGCCGGCGGCCAGACCGTCGGCGTAGCGCTCCAGGGCCTTCTCGTCGCGGCGGAAGGCGGCCAGCAGCAGGGTGCGGGCGTAGCCCTCCAGGCCGTCGGAGAGGCGGCCCGACCAGCTGGTCCGGTCGCCGGGCAGGTGGTAGAGCGCGCGGTCCTCGCTCGCGTACGGCTCGACGGCGGTGAGCAGGGCGTCGGCCGCCGCCTCCCAGTGGGCGCGGGTGTAGCCGGTGAACGAGGAGGCCGTGCGGTCGTCGGGAGGCAGCTGCATCGCGTCTCTTTCGTGCTGGGACAGGTCGTCGGAACGGTCTGGACCTGGAGCGCCCCGGTTCCGGTCGGGGCGCCCCAGGGGTTCATCCCACCCGCACCTTGCCCTTCGGCACCAGATGCCGGGTGACGAGTTCGTCGCGGACGAGTTGCGCGTAGGCCGTCGCACCGCGCACGGAGGTGTGCGTGTTGTCCCGCTTCTCGTTGTAGAGGTACAGGGACTTGGAACCCTCCACGCCCAGGGACTCGACGAGCGCCTTCGTCTTGGCCGTGAGGTCGATCAGGGGCACGTCCTGCGCGGCGGCGACGGAGCGGGTGACCGCCGGGTGGTCGACGCCCAGGCCGTTGACCAGGAGCGCGGTTCCGTTGTTCAGCGTGCCGTCGGTGTTGAACCAGCGCCGCACGATGGGAGTGACAAGGACCGGCTGTCCGCCCCGCTCCCGGACGCCCGCCACCAGGGTCTCCAGGTTGGCCCGGTAGGTGGCCTCGTCCGTGGTCTTGTCGTTGTGGGCGAGCTGGACGAGGACCAGGTCGCCGGGGCGGATCAGGGGCCGTACGGTGGCCCACAGCCGCGGGTTCCCCAGATACGTGACCGTACTCTCGCCGGAGTCGGCGTAGTTGGCGACGGACACGCCCCGGCGGAGGTACTGGGGCAGTTGCTGGCCCCAGCCGGAGTACGGGTCGCCGGGCTGGTCGCAGACGGTGGAGTCGCCGACCAGGAAGATCTGTCGGTCGTGTCGGGCCGGGCTGACCTCGACGCCGGCCAGGGCGGGGGCGGTACCGCCGATGCGCAGGTCGAGGCCGGGGGTTCCGTCGGGGCCCGTGGGCTCGCCCTCCGGGGTGCGGACGTTCACGGTGAAGCTGCGGGTGACGCGCTCGCCCGCCGGTGCGGCCGTCTCCGGCAGCAGGGACCGGCGGGTCTCGCCGCTGATGCTGGTGGCGGACGCGGCCTTTCCGCCGAGCAGGACCCGCACGTCGTACGTGCCGGGCGGGACGTCGAAGTGGCAGGCGCTGTCGGTGCAGTGCGCGAGGCCGGGCCTCCCGCTCCCGTCGCCCGCGTGGGCGGGTACGGCGGACAGGGCGGTGCTCAGCGTCACGGCCGCCAGCACGGCGATGTTGAAACGTCTCACTCGCAACTCCTCCGTCACGGTGACAAGACCTGGCGGCTGAACGTATCGCCTCCGGCAAGCGCTTTCTAGCCTTCGACCCGATTTCGCAAAGATGCTGCCCCCCATGATGCGAAAGCCCTTTCGCGAAATCGATTCAACTGTCACTCTCGCTCACACCTCAGCCCCCCACCTCCCGAAGGAGCCACCCCCCATGCCCGGATCCGCGAACAGACCGGTCGGCCGCCGCGCCTTCGTCCTCGGCGCCACCGCCGCCGCCGGCACGGCCCTCACCGGCACGGCGCACGCAGCCGGCTTCGGCTGGAGCGACGACGGCTCGGCCTACGTCGTCGACACCGGCGCCCGGCTGGTCTTCAAGGTGAGCAAGTCCACCGGCGACCTGACCTCCCTGGTCTACCGGGGCACGGAGTACCAGGGCTACGGCGGCATGAACTCCCACATCGAGTCCGGCCTCGGCGCCTCCACCGTCAGCATCAGGCAGTCCGGCTCGACGATCCTGGTCTCGGTCACGCACGGCACGCTCAGGCACTACTACGCGGCCCGCAGTGGCGAGAACAACGTCTACCTGTGGACGAACAAGGCCGACACGTCCGTCTCCGCGACCCGGTACATCGTGCGCGTGAAGAAGGGCGCGTTCCTCAACGACGAGCCCGACTCGTACACGTACGCGCCCACCGCCATCGAGGCCTCGGACGTGTTCCGGAAGTCCGACGGGCAGACCCGCTCCAAGCACTACGCCAAGCGGCGCGTCATGGACTACGACTACATCGGCTGGTCCGCCGGCGGCGTCGGTCTGTGGATGGTGCGCAGCAACCACGAGAAAGCCTCCGGCGGCCCCTTCTACCGATCGCTGCTGCGCCACCAGAGCGCGGACGGCGGCGGCCTGTACGAGATCCTCTACTACGGGCAGAACCAGACCGAGGACCAGCGTTTCGGCCTCCAGGGCCCCTACGTCATCGCCTTCACCGACGGCGGCGCGCCCTCGTCGGCGCTGTTCCCGGGCACGCTGACCACGCCGTGGGCCGACTCGCTCGGCATCGCCGGGTACGTGCCGGCGAGCGGCCGGGGCAAGGTGGCGGGCGTCGGGATGTCCGGGCGGGACACGGCGTACCCGTACACCGTGGGGATCGCCAACGCGGCGGCCCAGTACTGGGGGTCGGCGCGTTCCTCGGACGGTTACTTCTCCCTGTCCGGTGTGCTGCCGGGGACGTACACCCTGACCGTCTTCAAGGGCGAACTGGCCGTGTACACCACGTCGGTGAGCGTGTCGGCAGGCGGCACGACCACGCTGAACACGATCGCGATCCCGTCCTCCAACGATCCCTCCGACGCGAGCGCGATCTGGCGGATCGGCGACTGGAACGGCACGCCGGCCGGGTTCAAGAACGCGGACCTGATGACGTACGCGCATCCCTCCGACGTACGGGCAGCGTCCTGGACGGGGAACGTCGTCATCGGCAACGGCGAGACCGCGGCCTTCCCCTGCTACCTCTGGAAGGACGTCAACAGCGGCATCCTCGTGTACTTCCGGCTGACCGCGGCCCAGGCGGCGACCGCGCACACCCTGCGCATCGGCGTGACGACGGCGTACGCGAACGGCCGCCCCCAGGTCACCGTGAACGACACCTGGACCTCGGCCGTCCCCTCCCCGCCCACCCAGCCGAACACCCGGTCGCTGACCAACGGTTCGTACCGCGGCAACAACCACACGTTCACGTACAGCGTCCCGGCGTCCGCCTGGAAGACGGACGCCGGTCAGTACAACGTGCTCAGTATCGACGTGGTGAGCGGGTCGGGGACGACCGGCTTCCTCAGCGCCGGGACGGCGGTCGACGCGATCGACCTGCTGGCCTAGGCGCACGCGGGGTCGTCAGGTCCCGCGCGTCCACTGCTGGTTGGTTCCGCCGTTGCACGTGTACGTGATGAGCGCGGCGCCGTTGGCGGTGGACGCGCCGTTCACGTCCAGGCACTCGCCGGACGCGCGCGACTTGACGTTCACGTACGAGCCGGTGGTGGTCAGCGACCACTGCTGGCTCGTCGCGGAGGAGCAGTTCTCCTGGGTGACCGTGCTCGCGTTCTCCTGCACGCACAGGGAGCTGTTCCTGACCATCAGCTGGTAGTAACCGCTTCCGACGGACTTGAACCAGTACTTCTGGTTGCCGCCGCCGTTGCAGTCGTACTGCTTGAGCTGGGCGCCCGCCCAGAGCGACTGGCTGGTCACGTCCGCGCACTTGGACGAGTGGCGGGCGACGAGGGTGTTGTAGGTGGCGCTCGTGCCGGAGACGGTCCCGGCGGCCGTGTCGATGGTGACCTCCGGCGACCAGGACATGGCCATCGTGGTCGAGTCGGAGAAGGTCAGCGGCAGCCAGACGTACCGCGAGTCGTTGACGGTCCCGCCGAAGGAGTTGCCCCACCGGTCACCCATGTAGAGGTACGAGGTGCCGGAACCGCCCTGGACCGGCAGTACGTACGCGGTCTGCGAGCCGTACGTCGTCGAGTCGCCGATGTTCTTCATGGCCGACCAGGGTCCGGCGATGTTCGTGGCCGTGGCGTACTGCTGCTGGTTGGGGTTCCAGCCGGTGGCGCCCGAGGTCAGCATGAAGTACACGCCGCCCCGCTTGAACAGGGCCGGCGCCTCGCGGTGGCCGCCCGGCCAGGGGTTGGCGACCAGGCTCGCGATGCCGGTGTAGTCGGCGGTGAGGCGGTAGATCTGGAGGTCGTAGTTCTCGCGCGCGGCGGAGATCATGTACCCGGCGCCGTCGGTGTCGACGAAGACCGTGATGTCGCGGGACATGTGCTGGCCGAGCGGGCGGAAGCTGCCCTTCCAGGTGTAGTTGCCGTCGACGGTGTCGGAGACGGCGACGGCGGCGCGGGCCTCGCTGTAGTCGGTGCCGTTCTCCTTGTGCATCCACATGACGAACTTGCCGGTGGACGCGTTGTACATGACCTTCGGCCGCTCGATGTTGGCGGTCGCCAGTTCCGGGTCGCTGGCCTCGGTCAGGACGTGGTTGCGGAACTCCCAGTTCTTCAGGTCGGTCGAGCGGTAGGCGTCGACGTACCGGAAGGTGTTGTCGGCGTTGCGGTGCTCGCCGAACCAGTAGTAGTAGGAGCCGACCTTGATCACCCCGCCGCCGTGCGCGTGCACGGGGTTGCCCGAGCTGTCGGTGAACTGGGTGCCGTTGGTGATGGTCTGGGGCGCGGCCTGGGCGGGGCCGGCGGTGGCGAGGGTGCCGAACACGCCCAGGCACAGGGCGAGGAGGACCGCGTACGCGCGTCTCATCTCAGCCACCCGCCTGCACGGTGTCGGCGACCGGGATGCCGAAGTCCGGGGTGCCGTCCGGCTTCCAGCCGAGCTTCTGGATCCGGGTGTGGCGGTTGGGGTCGTTCAGCGGGTCGCCGTTGATCTCCTTGTACTGGCGGGCGTGGTAGACGAGGACGTCAGTGCGGCCGTCCTCGGCGACCGTGAAGCAGTTGTGGCCGGGGCCGTACTGCTTGGTGGTGTCGTTGCTGGTGAAGACCGGCGTCGGCGACTTGGACCAGCTCATGGGGTCCAGGAGGTGGCTGTCGGCGTCGGCGGTCAGCAGGCCCATGCAGTAGTTGAAGTCGGTGGCACTGGCCGAGTACGTCATGAAGAGGCGGCCGTTGCGCTTGAGGACGTACGGGCCCTCGTTGACCTTGAAGCCGATGCACTCCCAGTCGTACTCGGGGGTGGAGAGCCGCACCTGCGGGCCCTTCAGGGTCCAGGGGTTCGCCATCTCGGACAGGAAGATGCCGGTGTTGTTGTCCATGCCGGGCTCGTGCTGTGCCCAGGCGAGGTAGCGCTTGCCGCGGTGGGTGAAGGTGGTGGCGTCCAGGGAGAACGTCTCCCAGGCCGTCTTCACCTGGCCCTTCTCCACCCAGGTGCCCTTGAAGGGGTCGGGGTGGGCGTTCTCCAGCACCCAGATGCGGATCGCCCAGACGTCCTCGGCGGGCGCGGAGGCGAAGTAGATGTACCACTTGCCGCCGATGCGGTGCAGTTCGGGCGCCCAGATGTGCGCGCCCATGTCGCCGGTGGGGTGGGCACGCCAGATCACGGACTCGGCGGCCGTGCCCAGGCCGTTCAGGGTGCGGGAGCGGCGCAGGATGATGCGGTCGTACTCGGGGGCGGTGGCGGTGAAGTAGTAGAAGCCGTCCTTGTGCCCGTGGATGTGCGGGTCGGCCCGGTTGCGGACGAGCGGGTTCACGAAGGGGGCCGGCTTCGGGGGCCTGGCCCCCGTGGCGGCCTGGGCCACCCCCGGGACGGCGGGGACGGCGGCCAGGGCGCCGGCGGCTGCGGCGCCCTTCAGCAGCAGTCTGCGGCTGGGGACTTCGGGCAGTGCGTGGTCGCGGTCGCGGCTCATGCGGAGGGGCCTGCCTCTCACTGGGGGACACACGGCGTTGTCTGATGCGTCGTCTGACATTTCGAACACCATCTGTCATTACGAACGCCGAAAAGGTAAGAGTGTGCCACGAGGAGGTCAACGGGTCTGACGGGACGAAGACGACCGGGTCCTTGGAAGACAGGGACGGCCGGGTTCTGAAAGGGGCGGCGATACGGATTTCCACTTACCCGGCAACCTTTCCGGCCCCGGCGACCACTGGTGAGTCGACAACGCGCATTCTCCTGAACCACGTAAGGACTCAGCCGTGGCATCCCGTTCCCACCGCCGTCCCCTCCGCAAGCGGCGCAGGGCCCTCGTCTCCGCCGTCGCCGTGGCAGCGGTGGGACTCCTCGTGTCCCTGGTGATGGCGCTCCGCCCCGGCAGCGAGCCGAACACCGTGCAATCCGCTGCCGCGTCCGCCGCCGGCCACCAGTCGGGTCCCCCGGCCACGGCACCGGGACGGAAGCCCGAACCAAAGGCCAAGCCGAAGCCGAACCCGTCCACGGCGTCCCCGACTCCGACGCCGGCCGCCACCACCCCGTCGGCGCGGCCCTCGCCCACCAGCGCCCCGCGGTCCTCACCGCGGCCGGTGTCCGGCACGGCACCGCTGGCGGGCCGAATCCAGCCCCAGGTCACCTACAAGGGAGTCGCCACCCACTACGACGCCGCGGACGGCGACGGCGCCTGCCTGTACGGCCCGAGCCCCGACCTCATGGTCGCGGCGATGAACCACACCGACTACGAGACGTCCAAGGCGTGCGGGGCGTACATCCTCGTCCGCGCGGCGAACGGCGCCTCCGTCACGGTCCGGATCACCAACGAATGCCCGCTGCCCTGCGCCCCCGGGCAGCTCGACCTCAGCAAAGAGGCCTTCGCCAAGCTCGCCGGCCTCTCCGCCGGCCGGATCCCGATCACCTGGAGCCTGCTGAGCCCCGGCACGTCCGACACCGTCTCGGTCCGCTACAAGACCGGCTCCAGCAGCAACTGGTGCGGCATCCAGGCGCTGGGCCACCGCAACCCGCTGGCCCGGCTGGAGGTCAGGACCAGCAGCGGATGGAGCCGGCTGACCCGTACCGAGTACAACTACTTCCTCTCCCCCGACGGCACCGGCTGCGGCGGCCCTCTGCGGCTCACCGACATCTACGGCGAACAACTCACCGTCGACGGCGTCGCACTCCGCCCGGACGCCGTCCAGCCGACCCGCGTCCAGTTCGCCCGGCACTGAGCGGTCCGCAGAAGGACGATGTCGGGAGCGGGTGAACGGTGACGGTCGATTTTCTGTTATCGGCCGCCCGCCGCCCGCGTCTCCGTCACGTGCGCAGCCTCACCCACACCACAGCAACGGCCGCCGGCGTCCTCGCGACGGTCGCCTCCCTGCTCGCCGCTCCCCCGGCGGTGGCGGCCGGGCCCCGGGACGTCACCGCCGACGTGCTGGCCGACCGGGACGTGACGCTCACCGGTGACACCGTCGTCACCGTGCCGCCGGGGACGACGACGTACGACGGCGTGTTCCGAGGCGAGGGCACGCTCACGGTCCGCGGCAGCGGGACGCTGGTCCTCACCCGGGACAGCGACTTCACGCTCCCGGAGTCCCGGCGGCGGCAGCGGGTGCGGACGCTGGGCGGGAACCACCCGTACGTCACCGTCACCCGCCCCGACCCGTCGGCGGTC
Source organism: Streptomyces sp. SID5464 (assembly GCF_009862985.1). Classification (NCBI taxonomy): domain Bacteria; kingdom Bacillati; phylum Actinomycetota; class Actinomycetes; order Kitasatosporales; family Streptomycetaceae; genus Streptomyces; species Streptomyces sp. SID5464. The sequence continues at coordinate 65,092 of NZ_WWIQ01000079.1, forward strand.
ACCTTGGAGCGCGGCGCGACGCTCCAGTACGGCGACGGCGGTACGACGGGACTGATCGGCCACTTCCCGTACAACACCCCGGCGTTCCGCCTCAACCAGGACAACATCAGGGTCGACGGCACCCTGCGGCTGTCGCTGAGGAGCGCGTACAACCTGGGCACCATCAGCGGCTCCGGGCTGATCACCCAGCCGAGGTTCCTCTGGGGCACCTGGGACCTGTCGGGCACGCACTCCTTCTCCGGGGTGATCGACAACGGCACGCAGCTGAACGCCGGCCGCCCGGAGTACGCGACCTCACTCCCGAACGTCCGCAAGGTCCTCAACCAGGGCACCTGGACCGTCGACACGCCCCTGGGCCGGACCGTCACGATGGGCATGGACTTCTACCAGCGCGAGTACGGCAGCGACATCAACGTCCAGTCGCGGCCCGGCGGCAAGGTGATCCTCACCGGCCAGTACAGCTGGTCGGACCGGGGCGGTGACAGCGACCCGTCGCTGAGCGACCCGGCCCTCAACTGGATGCCCGCCCGCAAGAACGTCAACAAGCGCGGCACCAATATCAAGGGCGCGAACGTCCAGTGGGGCGACGGCACCACGGACAAGATCTTCATGCCGGGCACCGCCGAGACGGTCTACATCAACCTCCTGGCCGCCCGCTCCCGTTCCCGCCTCACCCTCGACTACAACGGCCCGGTGACGCTCGGCGCTCCCATCGGCGGCGGCGACACCCTCTCCGCCCCCGGCGCCGGTGACATCGTCATCGCCGGGACCCCCGGCAACGACGTGACCTTCGCGGCCGTCCAGTACTACGACGGCTCCACGACGGTTCAGAAGGGGGCGGTACTGCGTCTGGGCAGCGGAAAGCGCGGCGGGGACGGCGGGCTGTACACGGCGGGCGCCCACTACAGGGTCGTCAACAACGGCTCACTCGTCCTGCGCAACACGAACCGGCCCCTCACCCTCTCCCGCATCGGCGGCAGCGGCTCGCTCACCCCGTCGGGAGCCGCTACGACGACACTGGCCGGGCCCGCCGTCACGTACACCGGGACGACCACCGTCTCCAAGGGCACACTGGCCCTGCGCAAGGGCGCCACGCTCTCCCGCAGCAAGGCCGTACGGCTCGCGGCCGGGGCCCGGCTGGACGCGGGCCCGGCAGGCGTGCGCGTCGCGACCGCGCTCACCGGCAAGGGCACCGTCGCCGGAGCGGTGACGAACGACGGTGCCGTCACGACCGGCCTCACCGTGAACGGCGCCTACACGCAGAGCCCGAAGGGTTCGCTGATCCTTCGGGACGGGCCGTTGAAGGTGACGGGTGCCGTACGGCTGGCCGGGGACCTCGACGTGTCGGACGTGGGAAGCCGGGCCCGGTCCGGCCGGTCCGGCACCCCCGTTCGTGAAATCACCGTCCTCGACCACCGGGGCGACGGCAGGACCTCGGGGACGTTCAAGGGGCTGCGGCAGGGCGCCCGTCTGAAGCTCGGCGACACCACCTACCGCATCGACTACCGGGCGGGAGACGGGAACGACGTCGCCCTGACGGCCGGAACCACCCCGAGCCCCTCCGCCACCGTGCCCGGGGCGTCCGCGTCCGGCGCCGTGGGGCCCCGGAGCGCCGGGGCGGGCGAGGACGTCGGCTTCGGCTGGTGGCCGTACGCACTCGGGCTGGCCCTCGCTGTCAGCCTCGCCGTACCGATGGCGAGGCGACGCGGCCGGCGCCACCGAGGCGGCGGCCGGCATGCGGCCCGCGCGCGGCAGTGAACCTCACTGCTCGGACTCCCCCCACGACGTGACGACCGCGTCGTCGCCGACGGACACCCTGCCGGGCCGCAGCACGGCGAACTTCGCGCCGAAGGCGACGCCGCCCTCGGCCGCGCGCCGGTAGCCGGCGAGGGTGCGCAGCGGTTCCGGGCCCGCCCTGGCCCCGGATTCCTGCTCGACCAGGGTGACGGCGCAGCGGATGGCGAGCTTGGCATAGCCCAGTTCGGTGTCGCCGATACGGAGGTGTCGGGCACGGTCCTCGGTGTGCGGTTCGTCCCAGCCGTCGAGCACGATGTTGGGGCGGAACCGGTTCATGGGCAGCGGGCCTGTGCCACGTTCGCCCAGTTTCCGGTCGAGGAGGCCGAGGGTGGAGCGCGAGACGACGTGCAGGGCGCAACTGTCGGCGTAGCCGGAGGTGCCGGGTGTCAGACCGTCCGTCACCCGGTCGTGTTCCGGCGGTACGCGCACGAGCCGGCTCCGGGCGCGCAGCACCTCCGAAAGCCAGTCGGCTGCCGCGTCGCCCTGGTCGATGCCCCGGTAGGCGGTCCCGAACAGGTCCACTGTCCGCCGGGTGCCGGTGGTGTCCACAGGGACGTGCAGGGCTTCGGTCCCCGGCGCGCTGAGCGTGAGGCGTTCGCCGTCGGCGGTGACGGCGGGCCGGATGACGGCCAGCCGGGGGTCCCGGCGCTGGGTCCGGTACACGCCCTCTTCGCTGACGACCATGAAGCTGCGGTCGTGCACCAGTCCGGCGGAGGTCAGCAGCGCCTCGGTCGCCGATGTCCCGGCGCATCCCTTGACGGGGTAGTACGACAACTCGACGACCCGGGCCATGCCCTTCCCTTCTCCCGGCAACGAGCGTGAGGCGCCCGGTGTCAGCGGCCGCTCGGCGCCTGCGGAAAGCCGAGCTGTGGTGCCAGCAGCCGGGCCTCGGCCGCCCGGTCGGCGAGGAAGGCGAGGGCCAGGGCGCGTTCGCGGTAACGGAGCGGGGCGGGGACGGTGCCCCGGCCGCCGTAGGCCGGCTGCTCGTCGCCCGCCCGGGCGAGCAGCAGTGCGGTGAGCCAGTCGTACTTCACGGCGGAGGCGCACACGCCGAGCCGTACGAGCCGTTCGTCGCCACGCCAGCCGCTCTCGCGCAGGCCGTGCAGGTAGGCGTCGTACGCCGCCTTGGCCAGGCCGGGGAGGTCGGCGGCGGGGACGAACAGGTCGAAGACGCAGTCGGGGAGGTAGTTGCCGAGGTCCTCGCCGAGCGCGCCGTCCCCGGCGAACGCCCAGTCGAGGACGACACTGTCGCGGCCGTCGGAACGGACGTTGGCCGGCCACTGGTCGAGATGGCTAAAGGCGCGCGGCAGGGACTCCATGACCGTGAGGAACCACTCGCGGTCGTGGTGGAGGCGGACCATGTCCTCGCGCAGGCCCGCCGGGAAGTGCTCCCGGACCAGGGGGTGTCGCCAGGCCTCGTCGTCATCGAGCAGGTCCTGGCCCGTCGTCCTGCCGGCCGTGTAGTCGCGCAGGAAGCGCTGCGACAGCCACGGCCGGTCCTCCCCCGCACCCACCGCGCCCTGCGCGGCCCCGAGCCGGTACGCGTGCTCGACGTGCCGGGCGAGCGGCCAGGCCGTCGCCGGTTCGCCCGGCACGTCCTCCAGCCACAACGCCAGGTCGCCGTCGGGGCGTTCGGCGCAGGCCAGCAGCCGGGGCGCGCGCAGGCCGTGCGGCTGCCAGACCTGGGCGAGCCCCGACCGGTAGACGTACGCCTCGCGGCGCCAGAAGTTCCAGTGCCGTGGGTCGTTGGAGGCGGCCCAGGTGACGCTGGTCTCCTTGGTCCGCGTCAGCACCTTCAGTACGGCCGAACGCCCGCCGGCGGTGACTCGCCACACTCCGGCCGTGACGCCGTTCCACGGGTTGTGCGTGAGCGGCTCGAACACCGCCTTCCCCGCCGGGACTCCCAGGACCTCACGTACTTCGGCATCAGCGACAGCGACCTCGGGCATGCCCCGATGCTATGCCGCAGCCTCCGCCTTGTCCGTCGCCTCCGCCTTGTCCTTGCGTCCCCGCAGCCACACGTACACCGGGATCCCGGCGAACAGGAACAGCACGCCCTGGTACACGGCGGCGTATCCGGCGCCCGCGATCAGCCAGAACGAGAAGCCGAAGGAGAGGACGGCGACGGACAGGTCGCGGACCAGGCCCGCCGGGCGGACGCGGTCGCGGGTGCCGCGGGCCAGCCAGTACAGCTGGGCCGCCGCGGACAGCAGGTACGGCACGCAGCCGGTGAACGTGGTGATCAGGACGAGGACGCGGAACGTGGTGTCCGGGCCCGCCGTGTAGTTGAGGGCGATGAGGAGCGTGCCGAGCACCGCGCAGGCCCAGACGCCGAAGCCCGGCACGCCGCCCTTGCCGACCCGGGCGAAGGGCGCGGGGAAGAGACCGTCACGCGCGGCGGCGTACGGCATCTGCGCGGCCATGAGGATCCAGCCGTTGAGGCAGCCGGTGATCGAGACGACGGCGACCAGGGCGACGGCCGTGCCGCCCCAGGAGCTGCCGGTGAGGGCGTTCACCGCGTCGGCGAACGGGGCGCCCGAGTCGACGAGCCGACTGTGCGGGACGAGACCGAAGACGGCGACGGTGCCGAGGATGTAGACCAGGGCCGAGGCCAGCGTGCCGAGGACGCTCGCCCGGGCGACGGTGCGCTCGGGGTCGCGGACCTCGCCCGCGCTGACCGCGGCCGACTCGACGCCGAGGAAGCTGTACAGCAGCAGCGCGGCGGAGGCGGCCAGCGCGCCGGAGACGCTCTGGCCGGAGGCGTTGAACGGGCCGAAGTTGTCCGTGTCGACGAAGAACAGGCCGATGGTGGCCAGCAGGAGCAGCGGTACGAACTTCAGGACCGTGGAGACGACCTGCACCGTGCCGACCCAGCGGGTGCCCGCGAAGTTGGCGGCGGCGGGCAGCCAGAGAGCGGCCATGGCGACGACGGCCTGGAGGACGTGGTTGCCGTGCAGAGGTATCAGGACGTCGACGTAGCCGACGACCGCGACGGCCAGGGCGGCGATGCTGACCCAGCACATCGTCCAGTACGACCAGGCCGACAGGAACCCGGCGAACTCGCCGAACGCGTCCCGCGGGTAGACGTACAGCCCGCCCGTGACCGGGCTGCGGCGCGCCAGACTGCCGAAGAGCAGGGCGAGGGCGACCGCGCCGACCGAGAGCACCACGAAGGCGAGCAGGCTGACCGTGCCGTAGGGGGCGACGGTGGCGGGCAGGGCGAAGATGCCGCCGCCGATGATGTTGCCCATGACGAGGGCCGTGGCGGCGGCGAGGCCGAAGGTGCGGCGGGGAGGGGGCGCCGGGGCCGGCTCGACGGGTTCGGCGGCCTCGGCGGGGCTGGGGACGGTCATGGGCGTTCCTGACGAGCGGAGAGGGGGAGGGCCGTGATCGTAACCCGCCATCCCACATGCTGGGCGACCTGTTCATGTACTGGACACAATCGGCTGGGGTCCGCGCCCGGATCTGGACTACGGTCGTCCGTATGACCAGCACCCTCACCCTCGCCGAAGCCCTCGCCGCCGGGACGGTCGTCCTCGACGGCGGCATGTCCAACCAGCTCGAGTCGGCCGGGCACGACCTGAGCGACGAGCTGTGGTCGGCGCGGCTGCTCGCGCAGCGGCCGGAGGCGATCACCGAGGCACATCTCGCCTACTTCCGGGCGGGCGCGGACGTGGCGATCACGGCCAGCTACCAGGCCACCTTCGAGGGCTTCGCCAAGCGCGGGATCGACCACGACCGGGCGGCCGAACTCATGGCGCTCAGCGTCGAGTTGGCACGGGAGGCGGCCCGGCTCGCCCGCGTCCCCCGCCCGCTGTGGGTGGCGGCCTCGGCCGGCCCGTACGGGGCGATGCTCGCGGACGGCTCCGAGTACCGGGGGCGCTACGGCCTCACGGTCGACGAACTGGAGCGCTTCCACCGCCCCCGCCTGGAGGTGCTGGCCGCAGCCCGCCCCGACGTGCTCGCGCTGGAGACGGTCCCCGACGCCGACGAGGCCGCCGCCCTGCTGCGGGCGGTGCGCGGGCTCGGGGTGCCGGCCTGGCTGACGTACTCCGTCGCCGGTGGCCGCACGCGCGCCGGGCAGCCGCTGGAGGAGGCCTTCGCCCTGGCCGCCGACGCGGACGAGGTGATCGCGGTCGGCGTGAACTGCTGCGCGCCCGAGGACGTGGACACCGCCGCCGCGACCGCGGCCCGGGTCACCGGCAAGCCCGTCGTCGTCTACCCCAACAGCGGCGAGACCTGGAACGCCGACGCCCGCGCCTGGACCGGCCGTTCCACCTTCACCGCCGGTCAGGTGAAGGGCTGGCAGCAGTCCGGCGCCCGCCTGATCGGCGGCTGCTGCCGGGTGGGCCCGGAGGCGATCTCGGGCATCGCGGGAACGCTGGGGGCGGCATAAGGAGCGACGTGCCGCCGCCGGGGCACCAGTCCGCGCACAACCCTCCTCCCGTCCCCGCCCCGCTGCTAGCCTCCGTCCAGGGAACCGGTTGCCATGGCGTTGCCGCAGTTCCCGAGGGGTGGGTGCGGACCGGCGCCCGGGAGAGACGAGGCAGTCATGACGAGGAAGAGCGGGGACGCGAGCCGCAGCACCATCCGGGACGTGGCGGCCCGCGCGGGGGTCTCGGCGTCGACGGTGTCACGAGTGCTCGGCGGTGTGTACCCGGTGAGCGCGGCGACGCGCGGACGCGTCATGCGGGCGGTCCGTGAGCTGGACTACGTCGCGGACGCGCGGGCGAAGGCGATCGCGGGCGTCGCCACGCCCACGCTGGCGTTCGTACTGGAGGACATCACCGGCCCGTCGTTCGCGCACATGGCGCACGGCGTGGAACGCGAGGCGACCCGTCTCGGCCACCTCTGCCTGGTGTGCAGCACGGAGGGCGACGTCCGGCACGAGCTGGAGTTCGTCGAGATGATGCGCGCCCAGCGCGCCGCCGCCGTGATCCTGGTCGGCGGCACCGCCGACACGCCCGAGTACCGCGAACGCACCCACCGCATGGCCGACTCCCTCGCCTCGGCCGGTTCCCGCCTGGTCCTCTGCGGCCGACCACCGCTGGACCCCGGTGCCCCGGTGACGGTCATCGAGTACGACAACGAGGGCGGGGCCTACACCCTGGTCGCCCACGTCCTCGCCCAGGGCCACCGCAGGGTGCTGTTCCTCGGCGGCCGGGCGGACCACACCACGGCGCTGGGCCGCGAACGCGGTTATCTCGCGGCCCACCGGGCCCGGGGCCTGACCCCCGACCCGTCCCTCCTCCTGCACGGCGACTTCACCCGCGACGCGGGCCACCGCCTCATGCAGCAGGCCCTCAAGGACGGCCTCGACTTCACGGCCGTCGTGGCCGCCACCGACATGGTCGCGGCGGGCGCCCTCACCGCCCTGCACGAGGCGGGCCTGACCGTCCCCGGCGACGTCTCCCTCGCGGGCTACGACGACATCTCCTTCGCCCGCGACCTGCACCCGGCCCTCACGACGGTCCACGTCCCCTACGAGGAACTCGGCCGCCTCGCCGTCCGCACAGCCCTCGAACACACACCGGGCGCCCCGGACGAACACCTGCTGCTGGGCACCCACGTGGTGGTGCGGGACTCGGTGGGTCCGCCGCCGTCAGTGCCGGCGGAGCGCGCCGGTGCGGCGCAGTCGCCGTACGGCTGAGCGCAGTTCCGCACTGCGGCTGGGCGAACCGTCGGCAGGGGCCGATGCCGGTGTGGATTCCTCGGGCGGGACGGCGGCGTCGGTCGCGTCGGTCGCCCAGAGGGCGAGTTCGCGGTCCCGGGGGCCGTACGCCGTGTAGGCCAGGCCGTTCTCGGCGTCCGGTGCGCGGTCTCCGAAGATCCGCACCGGGTGCGCCTCGTCCCAGCGCTCCCAGCCCGGGTCGCCGTCCGTGGCGAAGCGCACCCAGGCGGCGTGCATCTCGTCGGCCAGTTCCTGCGGGGCGCCCTCTCCGGCCAGTTTGCGGGCCTCCGGGACCTCCCCGGTGTCGAAGACGAAGCCGAGCTCCAGCGCGTGGCAGGAGCCGAGGTCGGGGAGGTTCGAGGGCCAGGCGAACTCGTAGACGTACGACGGTTCCCTACGGGCGTCGGCCAGGCGGTGCAGGGGCATGCGGAGGAGGTGGTCGGTGACCAGCTGGCCCACGATCTCCGCCGGGCCCGCCTCGGGGTGCAGGGCGCGGTAGCCGCGCGGGACCTCGCTGCCGCAGTGGCAGCGGGCCATGGCCCCCGCGAGGGCGACTGCTCCGAGGCGGTCGACGCGGTCCAGCAGGCCGCCCGGCACCAGCCACAGCCGGTACTCGTCGCGGGTCCAGCCCAGCAGCAGTTCGACGCCCGGGGCGGCGCCGCCCTCGGTGAGGGCCTCCAGGGGGTCGCGCGGGACGGTGTCGCCGTCGATGACGATGCCGAAGGCGGGGCCGCCGACCACCGGGCTGCTGAGCCTGCCCACCTCGGCCTGGGTGTGCAGCAGGAGGTCGCGGTCGACGGCGGCGAAGGCCTCGGCGGTGGCGGGGATCTTCAGCCGGGAGGCCATGCGGCGCACCATCCGCCGTACCTTGGCCCGCTCGGACGCCTCCGGCGGCCCGCTCTGGAGGACCGCCCGCCGCACCAGCCCCTGCGTCTGCGGGGCGGCGATGAGGGCGCCGATGCTGATCGCCCCGGCGGACTGACCGAAGAGAGTGATGCGGCCCGGGTCGCCACCGAAGGCCTCGATGGCCTCGTGCACCCAGGTCAGGGCGGCGATCTGGTCGCGCAGGCCGGGGTTCGGGGGCGTGTCCGGGAACAGTCCGTAGCCTTCGACTCCCAGTCGGTAGTTGACCGAGACGCACACCACGCCGTCGCGGGCGAAGGCATGGCCGTCGTAGACGGGGACGGCGGACGAACCCCTGGTGAGGGCGCCGCCGTGCAGCCAGAGAAGGACGGGGAGCCGGGCCCCGGGGTCCGGCTCCGGGGTCCAGATGTTGAGGTTGAGGCAGTCGTCGCCCGGCACGACCGGGTCGGACAGGTAGTGCGCGAAGGCCTCGGAGTACGGGGGCTTCGGCGGGGTGGGGCCGAAGGCACCGGCGTCGTGTACGCCGTCCCAGGGCGGGAGGGGCACGGGCGGGCGGAAGCGGCGGGGACCGAAGGGGGGCGCGGCGTACGGGATGCCGCGGAAGACCGCGACTCCCCGCTCGTACCGGCCGCGTACGGCCCCGTACGGGCTCCTGACCACGGGATCCGTCCGGCCTGCCGTCATACGCCCACCAGCCCTTCGCCGCGCTCGTGCACCGGGAACACCAGAGCACCACATCGCCCATCGGTATTCCGGTGCACGAGCCGGCTTGACCGCTATTTGGCGGACTCTTGGGCAGCGGACACGCTATTTGGCGTACATCAGGGTGCCGAAGCCGAGCTGGTCGAAGCCGCCGCTGGTGGTGCCGTAGTCGCCTCCTCCGCCCTCGGGGGCGACGGAGAAGCACATCTGGGCGATGTACTTGTCGTCGAGGAGCAGGCGCCGCCCGTAGTGGTAGTGGAGCATCGCCCACACCGGGCGGACCTGGCCGCGGGACCCGGAGCCGATCACGGTCTGTGACTGCTGGGAGCAGTTCTGGCCGCTGCCCCACGTGTAGGTCGTGTAGGGCACGTTCATGTTCAGGTTGTACTTGGCGACGTACTGGGCGGCCTTCATGAAGCGGCGGCCGTCGTAGGAGTAGAGGTCGTCGCCCTGGTTCCACGCCATCTCGCAGAGGGCGCCCATCTGCCCCATGCCCATGACGGTGTGGCCCTGGTCGCGGCCGGACTCCTGCCACTGGCCGAGGTCGTAGCCCTCGACGCCCGAGTACAGGAACGGCACCGCCCGCTGGATCTGGCCGTTGCCGCCGCCGCTCTTGAAGTAGGTGACGGCCTGGTCGTACTTGGCGCCGTCGTCGCACAGGATCCCGATGGCCATGATCGAGGCCATGTTGCACAGGTCCCAGTTGGCCCAGTAGTTGGTGATGCAGGCGTCGTTGTGCTCGCGGAGGAACCGGTCGTTCAGCGGGTAGAAGACGTTGAGCATCATCGTCTTGAACCGGCCCAGGTCGAACCCGGCGTAGCCGCGCATGAGCTCGGCGACGTTCGCGAACTGCCAGCCGTAGAGGCCGGCGGCCAGGTACCGGTCGGCGTTTCCGGTGATGCTGGTGAGCGTGGCCGACCAGGCGTTGAGGATGCGCACCGCGCAGTCGGCGTTCGCGGCGGTGCCTCCCACGTGCCAGCGCAGCGCGTTCTGGTAGGCGGCGTGGATGTCGTTGTAGAGCTGGGGGTAGTTCTCGCCGGTGCCGCCGCGGATGATCGTGGCGGTGGGGCGGGGCGTCCAGGTGGACACCGAGTGGGAGTTGGCGGTCAGCCTGCGCCAGCCGGAGGCCCACGGGTCGTCGCCCGCGGCGACCCTGACCTTGGCGCGGTTGATGTCGCCGGCGTTGTGCAGCATGCCGGGGTGGGTGAAGGTCGCCGGGGCCGCGTCCGCCGTGGTGGCGGTGGCGGTGGCGCCGAGGGCGAGGGCCGCGGTGAGGCCGCCGGCGGTCTTGAGCAGACCGCGGCGGCTCACCCGGCCGCCCTCGTGGTGCGCGTGGGGGGACGTGCGGCTCATGTGGGGGTCTCCCATCCGTGGCGGGATTACATGGAGGTGATGCTCACCTCGTCGAACTCGGTGGTGCTGCGGGCCAGGGGGTCGCGGGAGCAGACCACGAGGCCCACGTAGTAGGGGGCGTCACCGAAGCCGGGGATGTCTCCTTCGGCGAGGGGGGTCCAGGTGGCGCCGTCGTCGGACGAGACGGATGCGGTGAAGTGCGTCCCGGTGCGCTTCAGCCGCAGCAGGCAGGGGGCGGTGACCGCCGCGTTGCCCGTGAACGTGGACTTGCCGGCGACGGTCGGGCGCAGCATCAGCTGGGCGCTCGTGCCGCCGGTGACGATCGTCCCGGCCGCCTGGTCGAACGGCGACAGGGACTTGGCCATGAGCAGGCCGACCCGGTCGCCGGTGGCACCGGCGCGGGAGACCAGACGGGTGGTGACCTGGCAGTCACCGGTGACGGGCCGTCGTACGAACTGGCCGGTCATGCCCTGGTTGTTGACGGTGAGGTCGGTTCCGGCGCCCCGCACCACGAAGGTCCCGTCCTCGTGGGCGGTGCTGCCGGGGGTCCGGACGGCGACCACGCCGAGGGTGCCGTAGGCGCGGTCGTCGAGGACGACGTCGCCGAGGTCGCCGTAGGTCCAGGGCGCGGGCGGCGGGGTGCCGACCGTGAGGGTGAGGGTGCCGGCGGCGTCTCCGGCGGCGTTGCCCGCGGTGATGGTGACCTTGAACTCGCCCGTCCGGGTGGGCGTTCCGGAGATCAGGCCGGTGCGCTTGTCGACGCGCAGGCCGTCGGGCAGCCCGTCCGCGGCGAACCGTATCGGTTCGTGGGAGGCGCGCAGGAGGTGCTTGAAGGGCACGCCCTTGTTGGCGAAGGTGGTGGTGGCGGAGGTGAGTCGCGGCTTGGAAGGCGTCGGCATCGTCGACGTGGCGGACTCCGACAGGGGGCCGCGTCCGGCGCAGTTGGTCTTGGCGACGGCGTAGTGGTACGTCGTGCCGGGGGTGCCGGTGGCGTCGGCGTACCGGAGGCGGGTGCCGAAGCCGACCGCGCCGATGCCGGTGGCGATCGTCTCGTAGGGGCCGTCGGCCGCGGTGGCGCGCAGCACCCTGTAGCGGGCCGAGAGGTCCGGGTCGGTCCAGGCCAGCTCGACCGCGTCGGCGCCCGCGGTGGCCCGCAGGTCGCCGGCGGGCAGGGCGGGGCGGGGCACGGACCAGACCTCGCCGGCGGTCCGGGAGACGACGCTGACGTTGTCGAAGGCGCCGGTGCCGGTCTCGGCGTAGTCCTCGTCGACGCCGAGGCAGGAGGTGAGGCTGAGACCGACGTAGGCGGTGTTTCCCAACTCGACATCGCTGGAGCCGACTTCGGTCCAGCGGATGCCGTCCGGGGAGATGGCGCCGGTGCAGCGGTCGCCGCGGCGGGTCACACGGACCCAGTACGGCATGCGCAGCCGGTAGCCGTCGCCCGCGCCCTCGACGTACGGGGCCGTCAGCGGGGTCGCCGACTCGGGCAGGGCGCCGAGGGAGGAGATCGGGAAGGCGGCGCTCGTCGTGATCGACTGCTGCTGGGAGGGCGGCACGGGTGTGCTGCCGGTGCCCTTGACGGCGGCTCCCGCCTTCGGCCGTACGGACCACACGCCGCTCCAGGTGTGCAGGGGCAGGCCCTGGATCAGCATGGCGGCGTGGGCGGCGTCCGCGTCCAGGCCGGCCCGTACGGTCACGCCGATCCTGGAGTACTGGGAGCTGAGCGGATACACGATCCGCGCGGTGATCGTGCCGTCGCCGCGCAGCGGCAGGTACGCCAGGCGGTGGGTGTCGGCGGTGCCGGACGCCTCCAGCACGAACCGCTCGCCGTCGAACACGGCCGAGCCGGGGATCCTCACGTCCCCGACGTCCCGCGTCGCCCAGGGGTCGGGCAGCCCGGGGACCGCCGCCGCCCAGGCGGAACGGGTACTGGTGCCCTGGGAGTTGGTGGCCGTGACCGTGTAGTAGGAGGGCCTGCCCGGGCGGGCGTCACGGTCGGTGTACTCCGGCTTGTCGAGGCCCGTCGCGATCGTCTCGTACGGACCGTCGGCGCCGGTGGCCCGCAGGACCGTGTACGACTCGGCCCACGCCGACGGCAGCCAGGCCACGGTGACGGACTTGTCGCCGCCCACCGCCGTGACACCGGCCGGAGCCGTGGGCTCGGCTGCGGCGGGGGGCTTCGTGCCGGCGAAGGTGAGGGTGCCCCAGCTCGGCAGGTCGTCGTTGCTGCCCTCGACGACCCGGGCGCCGCCCGTGCCGCGGAAGACGGCCGCCTTGGTGTAGGGGGTGTCGAGGCCCCGGACGCCCGCGTAGTGCGCGTAGGCCATCTCGTAGATCGGGGGCAGGTTTCCGCGCCCGACGGCGGAGACGGACGTCTTGATGTACTTGCCGGTGCGGTCCAGGTCGGGGACGAACGGTACGTCCCCGCCGAGGTTGTAGCGGGCGGCGTACTCGACGTTCTTCAGCAGCCGGTTGTCGTCGAAGGCGTACAGGTCGACGCCCTGGTTCCAGGCGACCTGCGCGGCGTCCGCGAGCAGGCCGACGGCGAGCTGTTCGTGGCCCTGGTCGCGGCCGGACTCCTGGCCCTGTCCCGCCTCGGTGACGATGCGGTGCGGGACGCTGCCGTTGCCCGCGCCGGTGGCGGCGAAGCGCAGTGCGTCCTCGAAGAGGGTGGGCTCCTCGCAGAACACTCCGATGGCCAGGACGGACTGAATGGACGTCAGGTCCCAGTTGCCGTTGGCGTAGAGCATGTAGCCGGAGACGGCCGGGTACCACACGTGCAGGAAGGACTCCTCGCAGCGCGCGACGTCCTCCTTGGCCCAGCCGTCGTAGCCGCTGTGCCGCAGCAGTTCGGCGGCGTTGACGAACTTGAAGGCCTGGAGCCCGGCGCCGAGCGGGCCGTCGGCCCCGGTGACGGCCGTCAGGGACGCCGACCAGGCGTTGAGGATGTCGCGGGACTTGTCGGCGTACGCCCTCTCCCCCGTGACGCACCACATCAGCGCGGTCTGGTAGGCGGCCGCCGAGTCGGCGACGGCCTGGTTCTGGAAGTTGGTGGGGCCGCGGCCCCAGGAGGTGATCTGGCCGGTGTTCTGGACGGCATACGTCGCCTTCGAGCGCGCGTGGGCGGCGAGGGCGAGGTAGCCGTCGTAGACCGGGGATTCCTTCGCGGCGACCGCGGCCTTCATCCGGGCCAGGTCGTCGGCGCTGTGCAGCAGTCCGGGGTGCGTGAAGGCGCGGAGCCGGGTCTTGTCGTCCTGGGCCCACGCCGCTGCGCCGGCGGCGGACAGCAGTCCGCCGCCGGCCGCGACCACGAGCCCTGCCGCACCGAGGAAGGACCGTCGGCTGAAAGGATGCACGGGTGACTCCATGGTTCTGAAAAGGGCCGCGTCACGCGTGCTGGACGCTGAGCGTGAGGGTCTGCGTCGCGGTGCCCACGCTGTTGGTGGCCGAGACGGTGACCGTGAAGGTGCCGACGTTGTCCTCGGCGGTACCGGAGATCAGACCGGTGGCGGTGTCGATGTCCAGGCCCTTCGGCAGCCCGTCGGCGTTGAACGACGTCGGCAGCTCGCCGGCCGTGATCAGGTAGTTGAAGACCTGGTTCTTGGTGGCCGTGGCCTTGTCGGCGCTGGTGATCGCGGGCTTGTCGGTGGACGTGGCCTCGGTGGAGTTCAGGAACCGGGGGTTGATCACGTGCTCGTTGGCGTACGCCGGCATCATGTCGGTGAACTTGTACCAGCCCGGCTTCTTCATCCCGTTGCCGATGAACTTGCCGTTGATGACGAGGTTCTGGAACGTCACGTTCTTGATGGCGTGGTCCGCGTCGTAGCCGACCATGACGGACGGGTTGGCGTGCGTCCCGGTGTAGGTCATGTTCCGGATGTACACGCCGTCGATGCCCCGCCCGACGGAGGTGTTGTACGACTTGTTGAACATGACCCGCATGTTGATCAGCTGGCCCCAGCGGAAGTCCTCCACCCGGATGTCCTGGGCGCGGACGTTGCGCAGCAGGTTGCTGTCGCCGGGGTTGAGCGCGATGCAGCCTTGGTAGTCCATCTGCGGTTCGCGGTGGTCCAGGACGTCGATGTTGCTGAAGACGAGGTTCTCGATGGTCTCCGGCTTGTCGGTGTTGCCGTGCGTGCCGACGTTGATCGGGTGCGCCACGTCCGCCCAGAGGGTGGAGTTGCGGACGGTGATGTTGCGGCAGTCGCCGTAGTACTCCCAGCGGTGGGCGTAGATCGCGATGCAGTCGTCGGAGTTGCGCATCCAGACGCCGTCGATGAGGACGTCCTCGCTGGAGAAGACGTCGATGCCGTCACCCCACTGGCCGTGGCTGTAGGAGTGCAGGTTGCGGACGGTGACCTGCTTCGACTGGCCGACGGTGACCGAGTAGCCGCTGCTCGGGTTGAGCACCATGATGCCGTCGATCTCGATGTTCTTCGAGTACTCGACCAGGATGCCGTTCGCCGTGTTGTACAGCACGCCGCGGCCGATGATCCGGGCGTTCTCCACCTCGTGGAACTCCACCCGGGAGGTCAGCACCGCGCCGCCGGCCAGGTAGAGCGTCTTGCCGCTGGGCACCTTCACCACGTTGTCGGTGGTCTTGTGCAGGCCGGGGCCGAAGTAGATGACGTCGGGGTCGTCGGGGCCGGGCGCGTTCGACTCGATCGGGTTGGCGTGCAGTTGCAGGTTGTTGAAGAGGTCGCCGTCGATCTCGATGGAGAGGTTGCGCGGCTCGGTGAGGGTGAAGGTCACCGTGGCGCCGTCCACCGTGAACGGGATGTCGTAGGACAGCGGGCGGATCCGCGCGGTGCCGATGGTGCCCTTGGAGGAGGTGACGGCGACCTCGACGGTGCCCTTGAAGTCGAACGTGGCGACGGAGGAGTTGAAGACCGGGCCGCTGCCGGTGTTCGCGTCGATCTGCTTCGCTCTGGCGCGGTAGACGGGCACCGTCCGCCATTCCCCGCCCGGCGTACGGGCCTTGACGGAGTAGCTCGAGTTGGTGGGGACCCCGCTCGGGATGGGGTAGACCACCAGCTTGTTCGTCGATGCGGGTCCGTCCGCCGCTCGTGCGGCGCCGGTTGCCGCTCCGATCAGTGAGTAGGCGGCGACGGTGGCACCCGCGGCCTGGAGAACGGTGCGCCGGGACAGGCCGGTGCTCAGGGCGTCGTTCATGGAGAAGGTCCTTCAGTATGAGAGAGGTGAGAGATACAGCAGGTCACTTGAGGCCGGTGGTGGACATCCCCGCGACGAAACCGCGCTGGGCGACGAGGAAGACCAGCAGGATCGGCACGACGTACATCACGGAGGCCGCGGCCTGGAGGTTGGTGACGGGCGTTCCGGCCGACGTCACGTAGGTCGTCATGACGGCGACGGCCAGCGTCGACTTGTCGGTGGACAGCAGCAACTGCGGGGCGATGTAGTCGCCCCAGGACCAGGTGAAGGCGATCACGAAGCTCGCGGACAGCACCGGCCAGGACTGCGGGAGGAAGATCCGCCAGAAGATCGTGCCGTAGCCGCAGCCGTCGACGATCGCGGCCTCCTCCAGCTCACGGGGCAGCCCGGCGAAGAACTGCCGGAAGAGGAAGACCAGATAGGGGGCGGCCGCCAGTCCCCAGAACACCCACGGCCAGTACGTGTCGACCATGCCGAGCTTGGCGAAGATCAGGTAGGTCGGCAGCAGGGTGATCATCTGCGGCAGCATCATCGAACCGATGAGGATGCCGAACAGCGTCTTCTTGCCGGGCGCGTCCAGGCGGGCGAAGCCGAAGCCGACCCAGGCCGAGCTGAGCGTGACGAGCGTGGCGTAGATCAGGGCGATGATCAGGGAGTTGCGGGCGTAGCCGAGGAAGTCGATCAGATGGAAGGCGTCGGCGAAGTTGTGCCACTGGACGTGGGTGGGCAGCCAGTGCACGGGGGAGGCGGCCAGTTCCGCGGGGTTCTTCAGGCCGGAGAGGACGAGCCAGCCGAAGGGGCCGATGAACAGCCCGGTGAGGGCGACGAGGACCGTGTAGAGGACGAGGCGGTTGACGCGCACCCGCACCCTGGGCGCGGAGTTCGGGGGCAGGCTGGTGGCGGTCACTTCTTCGCCTCCGGGTCGACGTTGTAGAACACCACGCCGGACGTGAACTTGAAGATGAGTCCGGTCACGATGAGGATCAGAACGAAGAGCAGCCACAGCAGTGCGGAGGCGTAGCCGTAGCGGCCGAGCGCGAAGTACTGCGAGAAGACGTGCATCATGTACAGGTAGTTGGACTGCGGCAGGGCGGTGACGCCGGCCGTGGTGCCGTCCGGTGACAGCAGCAGCGGCATGATGGTCTGCACGGAGGCGATCACGCCGGTGACCGTCTGGAAGAGCAGCACCGGCGACAGCAGCGGCACGGTGATGCTGCGGAAGGTCCGCCAGGCACTCGCCCCGTCGATCCGGGCGGCCTCGTGGAGTTCCCGGGGCACGTCCTGGAGGCCCGCCAGCGAGATGATCATGATGTTTCCGGCGGCCCACAGCACACTCATCAGCAGCACGTAGCGGGCGTAGGGGTCGGCGAGCCAGCCCAGCGCGTCGAAGCCGAACAGGGTGATGACGCCGTTGGCGGCACCGGAGTTCTGGTCGAAGAGCGCCTTGAAGGTGAGGCCTACACCGACCGGCGGCACCACGGCCGGCAGGTAGAGCAAGGTGCGGAACAGCCCGCGCGCCTTGATCGGCCGGTTGACCAGGACGGCGAGCCCGAGCCCGGCAATGATCGACAGGGGCACCGACGTGATCGCGAACAGGCCGGTGCGCCCCAGGGAGTTCCAGGTCTGCGGGTCGGAGAACAGCTCGGAGTAGTTGCCGACGCCGACGTAGCGCCAGTGCGGCGAGATGCCGTCGTACGTGGTGAAGCTCAGCCACAGCGCGTACGCCATCGGCACGATCGTCAGCAGCAGGAAACCGAGGATCCAGGGCGAGGTGAACAGGTAGAAAGCGCGATGCCTGCGGGCGGTCATGGACAGCCGGGGCCGGCGGGCCGGCGTGGTGCGGCCGGCACTCGTGGCCGGGCCGGTCCGCCCCGTGACCGATATCTGGTCGACCGTCATCCCACCTGCTCCTTACCGCGCTTGAGCTGCTCGTTCATGGCCGAGTTCAGGCGGCCCGCCAGGGCGTCGACGGACATCCGGCCGTTCATCGCGGCCGGAGCCTCCTGGTTGAAGAGGGCGTAGAGCGAGTCCGCCGTGGCGTAGGGGGTGTAGGCGATCACCGAGAAGTGCTTCAGCTCGGCGTTCTGCACCTTCAGCGCCCGCTTCTGGTAGTCCTCCTGGGCGGGCATCAGCGGGCGCAGGGACTTCAGGGTGGGGATGCCCCACCCGCTGGAGGCGCGGGCCTTGGCGGGTCCCTCGCCGAAGAACCACTCGAAGACCCGCCAGGCGGCGTCCTTGTTCTTCGCCTTCTTCGGCATCCACAGTCCGGTGCCGGCCTGGCAGGGGCTGATCCGCTGACCGCCTTCGAACTTGGGAGCCGGGGCGAGGCGGGCGAGTGGCGCCAGCTTCTTGTCCGCGTTGATCAGGCCGCCGAGCCAGTAGCCGGAGTTGGACATGGCCATGCGGTTCGCCTGGAACGTGGGCCCGTCCCAGGCGTTGGGGTCCGGCTGGATGATGCTGGGGCCGACCCGGGTCCGGCCGTACTCGATGTACCAGTTCAGCGCCTTGCGGGCCTCGGGGGTGGTGAAGTCGACCCGGGAGAAGTCGTCGCTGAACAGGCTCCCTCCCGCCGCCACCGTCAGGCTCGCCAGGAGGTTGGGGGTGGACACGCCGTTGTAGCTGCCGCCGAAGACGGTTGTCTGGCCGCTCTTGCGCCGGGTGAGCCGTTTGGCGTTCTCCAGCCACTCCTCGAAGGTGACCGGCTCGGTCTCGGGCGGGTAGTCGACGCCCGCCTCGTCGAAGAGGGCGGTGTTGTACCAGAACATGGAGTCCTGGGAGAAGTCCTTCGCCATGCCGTAGCGGGGGCCCTTGCCCTGGGTACGGCCGTCGAAGCGCCACAGGTCGTTGACCGGGTCCAGGTCGTCGACCCTGAGGACGCCGCTCCTGGCGAAGTAGGGGTCCAGGTCCTCCATCACGTCCCGCGCCGCGAAGTAGGGCGCGTCGGTGGCGCCGACACCGCGGACCAGGTCGGGTGGGGCGCCGTTGGTCATCATGCCGATGAGCTTGGTGATGTCGTAGCGCACCGTGACGATCTTGACGCCGATGTCCTTCTGGGCCTGTCTGACCAGCTCCGGGGAGATGTCGTCGGGCTTGACCATCAGCGTGACCGTTTCGCCGCCGCCGCTGACACCGCCGGAGACCTGCATCGCACAGCCGTTCAGCGCCACCGCGCCGGTCGCGGCGCCGGCCGCGGACAGGGCGAGGAAACGGCGGCGGCTCAGGGAAGCACCAGCATGTGGGTGCATGAACGCACCACCTCCTTGCTTGTCCGGCCCGCTCGGCAACCGGTTGTTGTGCGTGGGGCAGAGCTTCTTGCGGTCGGGATGGCGCGTCAAGAGCCTTGACGAATTTTCGAAAAGACTGTGTAACCTCGGCTTCATCAGCCAGAGTGCCGATGAGCCCTGTTTTCGGGCGTTGTGATCGAGCCGTCCACGGACGACCGGACCGCCCTGACCAGGGACGTCCGAGAACTCCCATTGGCAGCAACTCGGGAACCGGTTGCCGTCGCGCTTGTCCGGGTGCTCACGTGCCGACAGCGGTGCGGTCCGGCTCCGTCACCGCTCGCTGAAACATCGGTAATCGATTTCCAGAACCTGCCCATGCCGAGCTGCGCCGAAGGGTCGGCGACTTCGACCTCACACACGCACCGGGCGCCCCGGCCCTGTCGATTGACCGACGCTTCCCGTCGGTCCTACGGTAGAAGACGCTTTCTGAAACTGTTTCTATCCTCTGCTCCAGGAGAGTCATGCCCAGCCCTCAACTGCCGCGGGCCGTGTTCGCGATGGACCCGGTACACCTCCCGCTGCTCTTTCCTCCGCCGCTGATGGAGCGGCTGAGGCGCACGGCCGACATCGACCCCGGGTTGGTCGTGCGGGACTTCACCGATCCGGCCGCGGCCGCCGCCCTGGCCTGTGCCGAGGTGCTGATCACCGGCTGGGGCTGCCCGCACCTGGACGCCGGCGCCCTCGCGGCGGCCCCGAAGCTGGACGCCGTCCTGCACGCGGCCGGCTCCGTGCGCTCCCTGGTAGGCGACGTCCTGTGGGAGCGCGGCGTGAAGGTGTCCAGCGCGGTGACGGGCAACGCCCTGCCCGTCGCGGAGTACACGCTCGCGATGATCCTGCTCGTGGGCAAGGACGCCTTCGACCACCGCGAGCGCTTCCGCCGCACGCACACCTACCCGGGTCCCGCGCAGACCGCGGCGACCGGCAACCTCGGCCGCCGGGTGGGTGTCATCGGCGCGTCCCGGGTGGGCCGCCGGCTGCTGGAGCTGCTGCGGCCGTTCGACCTCACCGTCCTGCTGCACGACCCGTACGTGAGTGCGGCCGAGGCAGCCGCCCTCGGTGCCGAGTCGCTGTCGCTGGAGGAGCTGCTCAGACACAGCGACATCGTGAGTCTGCACGCCCCCGACATCCCCGAGACCCACCACATGCTCGACCGCGACCGGCTCGCCCTGGTGCGCGACGGCGGCGTGCTCATCAACACGGCCCGCGGCGCGCTGGTCGACCATGACGCGCTCGCCGACGAGCTGGTCTCCGGCCGGCTCAGCGCGGTCCTCGACGTGACGGACCCGGAGCCGCTGCCGGCCGGTTCCCCGCTGTACGACCTGCCCAACGTGTTCCTCACCCCGCACATCGCCGGCTCACTGGGCAACGAACTGGAGCGGCTCGGCCGCATCGTCGTCGAGGAACTGGAACGCCTGGTGGCCGGCCTGCCGCCGGCCCACGAGGTGCGGCACGCGGATCTCGCGCGGGTGGCGTGACGGCTGGGTGGGGCGGCGGCGGGGGCCGCCTGCGCGGCGGGGCGGGGCGTCGGGATTGCCGGGGGGCGTCAGGGCGGGGTGTCGGTACCGCCGGGGACGCGTCAGGGCGGGGGGCCGGGACCGCGGGGGACGCGTCAGGGCGGGGGTGCCGGGACCGCCGAGGGCGCGTCAGGGCGGGGGGCCGGGACCGCCGAGGGCACGTCAAGGCCAGGGCGTTGGGACTGTCGGGGGCGCGGCAGGCTGGGCGTGCGGACCGCCGACGCGGCAGCGCGTCCTGGTTTGCGCCACGGCGGCGAGCCCGACCTGGGGCACGGCAGCGCGGTCGGCTTACGGCGCGTGCGAACTGCGGCGCGGCAGGGCGGCGGGGGCCGACCGCGTCACGGTGATCGGCCTGGCCCAGGGTCCGGCAGCGCGTCCAGCGGGCGAGAGTGCGACGAGCCGGGACCAGAGCAAGGCGACCGGCCGGCCCCGAGGCCGGGCAGCCCACCCGCACCTGGGCTCCGCAGCGCGTCCAGCCTGCGGCACAGCGACGAACCCGAACCAGGACACAGCGACCGGCCGGACCCAAGGCCAGGCAACCCACCCGCACCTGGGCCCCGCAGCGCGTCCAGCCTGCGGCACAGCGACGAACCCGAACCAGGACACAGCGACCGGCCGGACCCAAGGCCAGGCAGCCCACCCCGGACGGGTTGCCCAGCAGGCCGTCCACCCTGCGTCACTGCAGCGCGCCCGGCCCTCAGCAAGGCGACCTCCTGCTCCCCCCGGCAGACAGCCCACCCAGCCCACGGCACGGCACCCACCCAGCCCACGGCACGGCACCCCACCCAGCCCGCGGCACGGCACCCCACCCGGCGAGGGGCACGGCGCGCATCCAGCCGTCGGCACGGCACCCCAGCCCGGACCGGTTGCACGGCAGCCCGTACAGCTCGAAGCACGTCGGCAGGGTCCTCCAGCCCCGCCGTCCACAAGGCCTCCAGCCCTGGAGTAACGATGGGATACGGTTTCCGCACGGGTGGGGGCACAGCCCCGGCGCCGGATCGAGCCACGACGGTGAAGGAGCCGCAAGGGTGAGTCAGCGCAAGGCGACGAGCGACGCCGGACGGGCGACCATTCGCGACGTCGCGGAGCGGGCCGGCGTCTCCGTGGCCAGCGTCTCACGGGTGCTGTCCGGCAACTACCCGGTGTCGGAGGAGCTGCGCCGCAGGGTGATGAAGGTGGTCCGCGACCTGGACTACGTCACCAACGCCCATGCTCGTTCGCTCGCCGGCGGCGGCACACCGACGGTGGCGATCCTCATCAACAACATCACCGGCGCCGCCTTCGCACATGTCGCGAAGGGCGTCGAGGGCGCCGCCACGCTGCGCGGCTGGCTCTCCCTGGTCGGCACGACGGGCGACGACCCGGAGCGGGAGCTGGCCCTGGTGAACCTGATGCGCCAGCAGGGCGTGGCGGCCGTGATCCTGCTCGGCGGCGCGTACGACTACGACGAGTACCAGCTGCGCATGGCCCGCTTCGCCCGCTCCCTGGACGCGGCGGGCTCGCACCTCGTCCTGGTGGGCCGGCCCCCGCTGGAGGGCGACGTCCCGGCGACCACCGTCGACTACGACAACGAGGGCGGCGCCTACGCCATGGCCAGCCACCTGCTGTCGGCCGGTCACCGGCGCGTCCTGGTCCTGCCGGGGCATGCCGAACTGACCACGGCGCAGGGCCGGTTGAGGGGAGCACAACGGGCCTTCGAGGCGTACGGCGTGCCGTTCGACGCGGGCATGGTCCGGCACGGCCCGTACGACTACGAGCACGGCTACGAGGCCGTCGAGGCGGCCCTGCACGACACGCCGGACTTCACCGCCGTGCTCGCGGGGACGGACGTGGTCGCGGCGGGCGCCATGCAGGCGCTGCGCGCGGCCGGTCTGCGGGTGCCCGAGGACGTCTCGATCGTCGGCTACGACGACATCCCGCTCGCGTCCCAGCTCACTCCCCAACTGACGACCGTGCACGTGCCGTACGAGGAGATGGGCCGCGTCGCGCTGCGCGCGGTGGCCGACCGGCGCGAGGGCGGCGCGGGGCGCCGCAAGAGCGCCGACGGCGATCATCTGGTGCTGGGTACGCATGTCGTGGTCCGCAACTCGGTGCAGCCCCGGGGGCAGCACGGATAACGACCAGAGGTCGTTACGTAACCGTTTTCCAGGGACTTTGCGGCCCGTTCGACGTTTCGGCGGCGCACCCGCCGAGGCCCTGGACCGGCGTGTCCGAGACCGCCTTGACCTGCGTGTATGCGAGGCCACGCGCGAGCGTCCGCCGCCTGTCCGGAGATGACCGGGCGGACGATCCGCCGTAACAAATTTCCGCGCGCCTCTTGCTAAGAGCCGAGCCAGCCGCCTACCGTCCCAGCAACCGCTTACTACAGCTTCTGCTTCTGCTTCCGCTTGGCCGAACCCCCCGCAACCGCGAGCCGACGGTTTCCGGCCGCCGTTCCTGGCCAGCACAACCGAGCCGCTGCCGTCCTCTCGTTCTGAGAACGCCTATTCCGAAGGATCACGGTCAGATGAACTTCACCAGCCCCCGGAGAAGGTTCGCCTCCGCCGCTGTCGCGGGCATCGCGCTGACAGGTCTGCTCTCCGCCTGCGGCGGATCCGGCTCGGGCGACGACGCCGCGTCGAAGTCCGGCCCGGTCACCCTCCCCTTCTGGGGCTGGGCCAACGGCCAGGAGGCGGTCGTCAAGGCGTTCAACGCGTCGCACAAGGACATCCAGCTGAAGTACACCAAGGTCACCGACCAGCTGACCATGCAGAAGCAGCTGACCAACGCGGTGAAGGCCGGCAACGCCCCCTGCCTGGTGCAGAACACCGCCGAGTACGTGACCAGCTGGGTCTCGCAGGGCGCGCTCGCCGACATCACGGGTTACGTCGAGGGCGAGAAGGACAAGTTCAACACCGGCGCCTGGGCGAGCGCGCAGGTGCAGGGCAAGCTCTACGGCGTGCCCACCAGCTCGGCGCCCCAGTTCACGATCTACCGCACGGACATCTTCCAGAAGTACGGCCTGAAGCCCCCGGCGACCTGGGACGACTTCATCGCCGCGGGCAAGGAGCTGAAGAAGCACGGCATCAAGATCACCAACTACGCCGGTGAGGACCCGAGCACCCTGGAGGTGCTCGCCATGCAGGCCGGTGCGCACTGGTACTCGATCGACGGCGACGCCTGGAAGGTGGACTTCCAGGACGAGGGCACCCTCAAGGCCGCGAAGGTGATCCAGGAGATCATCGACAACGACCTGAACGCCAAGCTGTCCTTCGCCGACTACGCGGCCGTGCAGCGCAGCTACGACACCGGCGCCACCGCGACCCGGCAGATCTCCACCTGGCAGATGGCCGGCATGGTGCAGAACTTCACCAAGTCCTTCGGTGACTGGGCCCTGGCCCCGTGGCCGACGTACAAGGGCGAGGCGCCCAAGACGCCCGCGGGTACCAACCTGACCGGCGGCGTGACCCTGGTGACCAAGCAGTGCAAGAACCAGGAGCAGGCGGCGCATGCCGCGCTGTGGATGTCGACGAACCAGGACGCCGTCAAGACGATGGCGAGCCCGGAGACGGGCAACGGCGTGATGCCGGCGCTGGCCGACAGCAAGGCCTACGTCGGTGAGTCGATCTCGCAGAAGCTGCTCGGCAGGAACTACGAGCCGGCGCAGAAGGTCGTGACGGACAGCCTGGGCACCGTCACCACCGACTGGACCTTCGGGCCCAACTGGACCGCGATGTTCACCGAGCTCCAGGCGGGCTGGGCCAAGGTCGTCAACAAGGAGCAGACGGTCACCGACCTGCTCGCGCACATGCAGCAGTGGACGGTCAAGGACCTGAAGTCCCGCGGTATCAGCGTCAAGGGCTGAGGCATTCGATGATTCGCTCCATGCGCTGGAAGGGTGCCGCGTTCACGGTGCCCTTCCAGCTCGGCTTCGTCTTCCTGTACCTCCTCCCGATCGGCTACGCCGTCTACGAGTCGCTGTTCACGGAGAAGCAGTCCGGACTCGGGCTCGGCGGCGCCACGACGGAGTTCGTCGGGCTCGACAACTACACGCAGGGCCTGACGGACTCGGCGTTCATGAACTCGATCCTGCGGGTGGTGCTCTTCGCCTGTGTGCAGATCCCGTTCATGCTGCTGACCAGCCTGCTGCTGGCGCTGTTCCTGGACGCGGTCACCTCCAGGGTGGCGAGCCGGTTCCGCATCCTGCTGCTGGTGCCGTACATGATCCCTGGCGTGGTCGCGGCGATCGTGTGGGTCAATCTCTACAGCCCGGACGTCGGCCCGCTCACCCCGATCGGCAAGGCCCTCGGGTTCGACTGGAACTTCTTCGCGCCGTCGATGGTGTGGCCGTCCATCGGCAACCTGCTGACCTGGCACGGCATCGGCTACAACATGGTGATCATCTACTCGGCGCTCCAGGGCGTGCCCCGCGAGCTGTTCGAGGCGGCCCGGCTCGACGGCGCCTCCGAGCTGCGGATCGCGCGCAGCATCAAGATCCCGTACGTGCGCGGGGCGCTGGTACTCACCGGTCTGCTGTCGATCATCCAGATGCTCCAGATCTTCAACGAGCCGGCGCTGTTCCGGAACATCACCCCGCAGACGGTCAGCGACAGCTTCACCCCGATCATGATCATCTACAACCAGGCGTTCAACGCGGGCAACTACAACTACGCGGCGGCCCTGTCCGTGCTGCTCGCCCTGATCCTGGGCGTGGCCTCCTTCCTCTTCTACCGGCTCACCTCGAAGGAGGCCGACTGATGGTGCTGACCGAGCACACCACCGAGCGGCCCCCCGTCCGCAGCGTCCGGCGCCTGACCCGCCCGGACGCGGCCTCCCGCGGGCGGGGCGGTCAGCGCTTCCTGCTGGTCGGGCTGATCCTGGCCAGCGTCTACAGCCTGTTCCCGGTGTGGTGGCTGATCGTCGCCGCGACCAAGGACCGCACGGCGCTGTACCAGAGCAACGGCCTGTGGTTCTCCGGCTGGCACCTGTGGGACAACCTGCAACAGGTGTTCACCTACCAGGACGGCATCTTCCTGCGGTGGACGGCCAACTCGTTCCTGTACGCCGGGGTCGGCTCGCTCGGCGGCACGCTGATCGCGCTCGCCACCGGTTACGGACTGGCCCGGTTCGACTTCCCCGGCCGCAACGCGATCTTCGCGTGTGTCGTGGGCTCGTTCCTGATCCCGATCGCCCTGCTGACGCTCCCGCTGTACCTGCTGTTCTCGGCGCTCGGCATGGTGGACACCCCGTGGGCGATGCTGATCCCGTGTCTGATCAACCCGTTCAGCGTGTACCTGGCCAAGGTGTACACCGAGGCGACGATCCCCTACGAGCTGCTGGAGGCGGCCCGGATCGACGGCGCCGGCGAGCTGCGGATCTTCTTCAGCATCGTGCTGCGGATGATGACGACGGGCGGCGCGACGGTGTTCCTGCTGGCGTTCGTGAACACCTGGAACGCCTTCTTCCTGCCGCTGACCGTGCTGCGCGGCAAGGAGAACTGGACGCTCAACCTGGGCCTGTACAACTGGACCGGCACCCGCCTGGAGTCGGGCATCGACCTCACGGGCCTGGTGCTGACGGGCGCGCTGCTGTCCATCGTGCCGATGGCGATCATGATGGTCGCGATGCGCCGCTACTGGCGGACGGGCGTGACGCTCGGCGCCCTCAAGTGATCGGCGTCCTCGAGATGTTCGGCCCCCTCAAGTGATCTCCCTCGCCTCTCCCTGACTCCCGGGGGCCGCAGGTGACCCTGACTCCCTGCGGCCCCCGGGTGCCCGTCCCTCCCGGAGCCCCCACGTGACCCTCCTGCACAACCCCGTCCTCCGCGGCTTCGCCCCCGACCCCTCCCTGATCCGGGTCGGCGACTGGTACTACGTGGCGACCAGCTCCTTCGAGTGGTTCCCGACGATCCCGGTCCACCGTTCCCGCGACCTGGCCCACTGGGAGTACGCGGGGCACGTCCGGGGCGCGGCCCCCGGCGGCTCGTTGGCCGGGGTGCCCGACTCCGGGGGCATCTGGGCGCCGTCGCTGAGCTGGGACGGGGAACGGTTCTGGGTGACGTACACCGTCGTGCGCTCGGTCGGCACGCCGTACTTCGACCTGGACACGTACGTCTCGACGGCCACCGAGGTGAGCGGCGCATGGAGCGCGCCGCGCCGGGTGGCGAGCCACGGCTTCGATCCGGCCCTGTTCCACGAGGACGGCAGGCTGTGGCTGCTGAACCTCCAGAACGACCACCGGCCGGGCGGCCGGAGGTTCGCCGGGATCGTCGTCACGGAGCTGGACCGGGAGACCCTGGCGCCCCTCGGGAGGACGCGTCTGCTGCTCCAGCACGACCGGCTGATCGAGGGACCGAAGCTGCTGCGGCACGCGGGCTGGTACTACCTGGTGCTCGCGGAGGGCGGCACGGGCTGGGAGCACGGGGTGCGGGTGGCCCGCAGCCGGGAGCTGACCGGGCCGTACGAACTCGACGAACGGCCCTTGCTGACCACCCGGGACGACCCGGGCGTGCCGTTGCAGAAGGCCGGGCACGGCGAGCTGGTCGAGACGCCGGACGGGCAGTGGCTGCTCGGCCATCTGACGGCCCGTCCGCTGCACACGCCGCAGGGCCGCCGCTGCCCGCTCGGCCGGGAGACCGCGATCCAGGCGGTGACCTGGGACGCGGAGGGCTGGCCCCGGCTGCGGCAGGGCGGTTGGCATCCGGCGGTGGAGGTCGACGTGCCGACGCGGCCGCACCCGCTGCCCCCTGCTGCCCCGCCCGAGGGTCTGTCCTGGCCGTGGAGCTCCCTGCGCGAGCCGCCGGACCCGTCCTGGGCCGACACGACGTCCCGGCCCGGCTGGATCCGGCTGCGCGGCCGGCACGGGCCGGAGTCCCGCTGGGCGAGCAGCCTGCTGGCCCAGCGCGTCACCGAGCACCGCGCCGAGGCCGAGGTCACCGTCGAGGCGCGGCCGGTCACCTTCACCCAGGCCGCCGGGCTGGTGCTCTGGTACAACCCCGAGGCGTATCTCAGCCTGGACCTGACCTGGGCGGAGCCCGAGGGCGAGCGGCAGTGCGGACAGCAGTGGCGGGGCACGTCCGGGACGGGGGGCCGTACGGTGCTCAGCCTCGTGGAGCGTGACGAGGGGGACACACGGCAGGTCGCCGTCGTGGACGTTCCGGTGGCGGCGGCCGTGACGCTGGGAGTGACGGTCGAGGGGGCCGAGGCACGCTTCTGGCATGTCCGGGACGGGGCGCGCACCTCGATCGGCCCGGCCCTGGACTTCAGCCGGCTGTCCGACGACCACGGGTCCCGGCTGCGCTTCACCGGTGCGATGGCGGGCATCCACGCCCGGGACCTCGTCGACGCGGCGTTCACGGCGGACTTCACGGGGTTCCGCCTGACCTGTTCCGGCTGACCTTCACACCCGACTGATCACGTTGTTCGGGGTTTCGAAAGTTTTGACCGGCGAGAACCGGTGAATTCACTTGTCTTCCCGCCGTCCTGCGCCCCACCTACAGTAGGAAGCGCTTTCTGCCCGGTCGGACTCCGGACCGCCGTGAGCAGCGCTGGTCGAAACTTTCCACGGCCCTCGGGCGGGCCGGAGAGGTGGGTTCCCGATGGTCCGTACGGCGAGTGCGAGTGCGACGGCCGGTCCGACGCTGGCGGTCGTGGCCCGCGAGGCGGGGGTGTCCGTGCCGACCGCGTCGAAGGTGGTCAACGGCCGGGAGGACGTGGCGCCCGAGACACGCCGCCGTGTCACCGAGGCGCTCGACCGGCTCGGCTATGTGCGCAGACCCCGGTTCGACGCGTCGAAGGCACCCCGGCTGGTCGACCTGGTCGTGCACTCGCTGGAGAGCTCCTGGTCGGGCGCGGTGCTGCACGGGGTGGAGGAGGCGGCGCACGACGCGGGCCTGGAGGTCGTGGTGTCGGCGGCCCTGACCCGGACCCGGGCCGGCCGGCCGGAGCGCGGCTGGCTGGACAAGCTGGTCGCCCGGGGCTCCTCCGGGGTCCTGTTCAACCTCGCCGAGCTGAGCGATTCCCAGTACGCCTGGCTGGAGCAGCACCGCATCCCGTTCGTGATGATCGACCCGGTCCAGGAACCGCCGGAGGGCGTGGCGTCGGTGGGCGCGGCGAACTGGCAGGGCGGTCTGACGGCCACGGAGCACCTGCTGTCCCTGGGCCACGAGCGCATCGCCGTCATCGCCGGTCACCGGCGCACGATGTGCAGCAGCGCCCGGGTCGCCGGTTACCGCTCGGCGCTCGCGTCGGCCGGGGTCCGGCACCGTGCCGAGTACGTCCGGCACGCGGGCTTCGACGAGGGCCTGGCCCGCCGCCGCATGCTGGAACTGCTCGACCTGCCCGAGCCGCCGACGGCCGTCTTCGTCTGCTCGGACCGGATGGCCCTGGGGGTGTACGAGGCCCTGGCCGAGCGGGGGTTGAGGGTCCCGGACGACGTCAGCGTGGTCGGCTTCGACGACCTGCCCGAGGCGCGCTGGGCCTCCCCCGCGCTGACCACGGTCCGCCAGCCGCTGTCGGAGATGGCGGCGACGGCCCTGCGGTCGCTGCTGCGCCTGATGGACGGCCACCACCCGGAGAGCACCCGGACGGAACTGTCGACGCGCCTGGTGGAACGGGCGAGCACCACCGCGCCGCGCTGCTAGGGGGTGCCCAGGGACGGAATGCCGTACAGGCGTGGGGAGTTGGGGATGAGTGCCAGGGTCGCCGCCGGTGTGCGGCGGCCGTACTCCGCGAAAGGACAGCCCGGTCATGACGCGCGACTCGCGCACGATCACCAACCCGGCCACCCTCCACGACCCCACGCCGTTCGGCTACAGCCACGCCGTCTCGGCACCGGGTGAAACCGTCTTCATCGGAGGCCAGTACGCCTCCGACTCCACCGGCGCCCCCGTGCCCGGCGACTTCGCCGCGCAGGTGGAACTGGCCTTCGACCGGCTGCGATCGGCGTTGGAGGGGGTCGGGCTCGGTTATGAACACGTCGTACGTCTCGGCACGTTCATCGTGGACCACGACCTCGGCAAGCTGGAGATCCTCGGCAAGGCGCTGCACGCGCGCTTCGGCGAGCGGCTCCCGGCGCAGACCTTGAGCGGGGTCGCCTCGCTGGCGCTGCCGGGAATGCTGTTCGAGGTCGACGCGGTGGCGGTACGCCCCGGCGCACCGTACGCCGAGTGACGGTCGCCCGATCGGTGGTCGCACACCCCTGACGCGCGCCGCGCGCCCGTCGCGGTGGGGAACTGGCCGGAACCGACCGGCGTCGAACGATGCGGCGGGGAGGGGCCGTTGTCCGGGGCGGGGCGGCGGCGGGCAGTTGGGGGACGACCATGACACGCTGGCGGCCGCTTCCGGACGCACTGCCGAGGGAGGCACGGCACCTGGTCGCGCAACTGCGGGGCCTGAAGGACCGCACGGGTCTGAGCCTGGCCGAGCTGGCGCGGCGGACGGCGTACAGCAAGTCGTCGTGGCAGCGGTATCTCAGCGGGGCCAAGCAGCCACCGAGAGGAGCGGTGCAGGCGCTGTGCCGGGTGGCGGGGGCGGACCAGGCGCGGCTGCTTGCGCTGTGGGATCTGGCGGACCAGACGTGGCCGCACGGCGTGGCGGTGCCGGTGGAACCGGCCGGGCAGGCGGTGGACACGGCGACGCCGCCGCCCGGCGCCGAGTACCGGCGGTGGCGGGCGGCGGCGTTGGTCTCCTTCGCGGTCATCGTGGTGCTGCTGGCCGGGCTGCTGTGGGTGCTGCCGGCGAGGAGCGGGTGAGGGCGCGGGTCCATCCGCTCCGGCTCCCGCTCCCCGGCGGCGGTGGTCTCAGCCGAGGGTGCGGTAGTGGGCGTTCTTCCAGGGCCCGACGTTCTTCAGCTTCACCTGGTACTTGCCGCTCACGCGCTTGAAGTTGACGTTCCGCGCGTCGCCCTTGTACTGGACGATGTTGCCCGGGAGGCTCTGCAGCCGGGTCTGGGCGAAGTCCCAGCTCTCGCTGACGACGACACCGTCGGTCTCCGGCAGGTTGTGCCGGCTCTGCCACCACTGCGTGGCCGACTCGGTCTCCGGCCCGAACGAGCCGTCGATCTGGCTCTTCTTGAAGGGCCGCCACTCCCCCTCGTCGTCCTCCCACAGGGCACCGTCCGCCCACAGGACGGCCTCCCACAGGGCGATGGCGTTGCCCCTGGAGTACGCCTCGACGCCGAGGTTCTCCTCGTCCTCCCAGTCGTTGCCGACGGCACCGCCGCCGTCGATTCCGAAGTAGGCGGGCGCGGCGTTGGCGGCCGGCGCCAGGGCGATTCCGGTGGCCCCGGCCCCCAGCAACACGGCCGTCACCATCGCCATGGCCCGATTGCGCATGCTCATGCGGTCTTCCTTTCCGAACCGCCGTCACCCGTGGGTTCCCCCTGGGGCGGCTCGTCTCATCCGGCACGGCACAGCCTCACGGGCCGGGGGCGGCCGGAGCGAGCTTTCCCGCCGTACGCGGACCGCCCAGGGACGGTTCACGGGCGGGGCGGCGGCGTCCCGGCGGAGGATGGGACGCGCGGGACCTGCATGGGCCGGGGCGGGACGCATCCACGCGACCGCGCCGACGAATTCCGCTTCGACGGCCGCCTGAGGAGGTGTCCGACGGCGGGCGGGCCGTGGTCAGCCTGCGAGGTACTCGAGGTCGAGGTGGTCGGAATGCCCGGCCCAGGAGAGGGAGAACTTCCAGCAGCCCGGCTTCGGCAAGTCGACGAGGGAAGGGCCGGGCCCTCCGGTGACCGAGCGGGTCACCACTTCGTTCGTGCCGGTGAGGCGGGCCTTGATGGTCAACCGGTCGTCAGGGCCCGCGTCGGCGGCCCCCTCAGTGTCCTTCGCCACCCAGAGGATCTTGTTCTCCCGGCCCTCGGCTGCCGGCGCGTGATACGGGTATCCGAAGAGGATCGCGGCGATTTCCCCCTTGTCGCCGATGATGTGGCGCTGTGACACGTCTCGCGGGAATCCCTTCCGCGCCCACGAGGGAAGGGAGCCCTGCGTCACGGCGGGGCGGCAACTCCCCGTCCCGTTCGCCTCGGTGCCGCTGCAACCACTTGCTGCGAGCACCGCGGCAGTCGCCAGAGCAATGAGCGCCCCGGGCACGGAGGGGCCGCCCGGGCGCCGCACGCTCGGTCGACGCAGGCGTACGGGCATCCCGGCTCCGATGCGTTGTGGCGACTCACCCGGCGAGGCCCGGCGGGTCGAGTTGAACCTTGAATGACAAGAGGGCACTGTTCCACGGGTTCCGAAGGCCGGGGAAGCTGCTATCCGGCCAGGCCGGATGTCTCATGAGCGTTCCATCAGCCGCTTGAGGGCCGTGAGGTCGGCGGTCACCGCACGTGCGTCGCGGTGGAAGTCCTCGTCGCTCATCCAGGGCTGCCGGCGCAGGGTGAACACCACCTCGCAGCCGGGGCCGTCCGCGAGCACCCGCATCGGGTTGTGGACGGTCTCCCCCGAGGGCAGTGTGACGTCGTGGTCGAGCACGCCGAAGTCGTTCCGGGGCGTGAAGTCCACCACGACCCGCCCCATGGGCGACTCCCCCACCCACCGGCCGTCCACCAGCTCGATGGAACGGGCCAGTCCGGGAGCCCAGCCGGGGACGTTGGCGGGGTCCGAGACGTAGTCGTAGACCTCCTGTGCGGGCCGGTCGATGGGGATGCCGAGGTGCCTGGATTGCCGTGTCGTGGTCGTCATGGCGGCGACGTTACGGGCCTGCCCGGGGGGGCGTCTTGAACGGATCGGACACGGATCGGGCACCGCGCCGACCGGTGTCCGATTCCTTCAAGACCGGGCGTCGCCGGCCTGCCTACGGTGATCCCATGACTGCACGATTCGATGCCATCGGCCTGGTCGTCTCCGACATGGCCGCCTCCGTCGCCTTCTACCGCCGGCTCGGGTTCGCCTTCCCCGAGGGCGCCGAGAGCCTGCCGCACGCCGAGGCCGGGCTGCCCGGCGGGTTGCGGCTGATGCTCGACACCGGGGAGACGGTCCGCTCCTTCCGGCCCGGGTGGCAGCCGCCGGCGGACGGCGGCCGGACCTCGCTGGCCCTGCGGTGCGACGGGCCGGAGGAGGTGGACGCGCTGTACGGGGAGCTGGTGGGCGCCGGGTGCCGGGGTGAGCTGAAGCCCTGGGACGCCTTCTGGGGGCAGCGGTACGCCGTGGTGCTCGACCCGGACGGCAACGGGGTGGACCTGTTCGCTCCGCTAGCCGCGGCGGGCGAGTAGCTCCCCCAGCGGCAGGCCCGCCAACTCCCTGACGTCCCTGGCGAGATGGGCCTGGTCGGCGTAACCGGCCCGGGCGGCCGTGTCCGCGAAGGGCACGCCGTGCCGGGCCAGCGCGAGGGCGCGGCGCAGCCGCAGGATCCGGGCCAGGGTCTTGGGGCCGTAGCCGAACGCGGTCAGCGAACGGCGGTGCAACTGGCGTGCCCCGAGGCCGAGTGCGTCGGCGGTCGCGGCGACCGGCCGGCCCGCGCCGAGGGCGGTCACGACCTGCCGCAGCAGCGGATCCGGCGGATCGGCACCGGCCGCCCGCCGCAGGGCGAGGTCCTCGAGTCCGCTCGCCGGGTCGGGGGCCGCGTTCACCCGTGCCGCCAGTCGCCGTACCTCCGAGGCCGGCCACAGATCCGCCAGCTCGACCCGGCGGTCGCGCAGCTCGTGCGCCGGTACGCCGAGCAGGGCCGGGGCCGTGCCCGGGTAGAAACGGATGCCGGCCCAGGTGCCGGTCTCGCCGCCGGTGAGGTACGCGTGCGTGTCGGGCCCGGCGACCAGCAGCCGCCCCTCGTGCCACAGCAGGTCCATGCACCCGTCGGGCAGCACGCGCCCCGCCCCGTCCCGCTCGGGGGCATTGCTCCACACGACCGCTCCCGTCAGCCGTGACGCCCGCTCCACGTACACGTGGGCCAGGCTACGCCGCGGGCCGCGCGGGTGCCGCGAGCGTCCCGGGCCGGGCCGACCCCACCGCCGCCGACCAGGGCGCCCGGCCAGGGCACCGCGGCTCCCGCCGCTACGCCGACCGCCCCCGGTACTCCACCGGGCTCACCCCGTACACCCGCTTGAACGCCGTCGACAGGGCGAACGCGCTGCCGTACCCCACCCGGCGGGCCACCGCGTCGAGTGTGTCCTCGGAGTCGCGCAGGCGGTCGGCGGCCAGGGCGAGGCGCCAGCCGGTGAGGTACGTCATCGGGGGCTCGCCGACCAGGGCGGTGAAGCGGCGGGCGAGTGCGGCACGGGACACCCCCGCCTTGGCGGCGAGCGCGGCGACGGTCCACGGGTGGGCGGGGTCGTCCTGGAGCAGGCGCAGGACACCGCCGACGACCGGGTCGGCCAGGGCCCGGTACCAGGCGGGGGCCTCCGCCTCGGGGCGGGCGAACCACGCGCGCAGCGCGGCGATGACCAGCAGGTCCAGCAGACGGTCCAGGACGACCTCCTGGCCCGGCTCGTCCCGCACGATCTCCTCGGCGACGTACGGGGTGAGCGGACAGTCCCACACGTCGGACGTGAGGGCGAGCAGCGGCGGCAGCGCGTCCAGCAGCCGGCCGCTGATCTCGCCCTGCATCGGGTACGTGCCGATCAGCATCACCGTGGCGCCGTCGAGCCGGTCGCCCCAGGTGCGCACGCCCAGGTCCATGGAGCCGTTCAGGGGGCGGCCGTCGGGGTGGCGGCACTCCTGGCCGGGAAGGATCAGCGCCTGCGGTGCCGTACCGGGGTCGTCCGCGCAGGTGTACGGGTCCGGGCCGCGGGCGATGGCGAGGTCCCCGGCCCGCAGCCGTGTCCGCTCGCCCCGGTCGGGCAGGACCCAGGCCTCGCCGCGCACGACGAGCATCACGGTGAGCGGCGCCCGGTCCTCCACGCGTACCGCCCACGGCGGGTCGAAGCACGCCCTGGTCATGAACGCGCCCCGGGCGCGGGGGCCCTCCAGCAGCCCTGCGAGGGGGTCCCCCGGCCTGAGCGTGTTCGAGCGTGGGGGCGCGTCCATGGGATCAGCGTAGACGCGGTCGTATGGGAATGAGCCGTTCAGCGATGGTTCCGCGCGGTGTACGGCAGTTGACTCGACGGCATGACGAACACGACACGGGACACGCAGGGCATGACGGTTGTGGTGACGGGCGCCTCGGGCCGTACGGGCAGCCGCGTGGCACGGGCGGCGAAGGCGGCCGGGCTCACGGTACGGGCGGCGTCGCGGGCGACCGGTTTCGACTGGTGGGACCGCTCGACCTGGGCGGACGCGCTGCGCGGCGCCGATGCGGCCTACCTCGCGTACCCCTCGGACGTCGGTGCGCCGGGCGCCGCCGAGGCGGTCGGGGACCTCGCGCGGGAGGCGGTCGGGCTCGGGGTACGGCGGCTGGTGCTGCTGTCCGGGCGCGGCGAGGATCAGGCCCTGCCCACCGAGGAGGCGCTGCACGCGTCGGGGGCGGAGTGGACGGTCCTGCGGGCCGCGTGGTTCGCGCAGAACTTCAGCGAGGGGCCGCTGGTGGCGGAGCTGCGGGAGCGCGGGGAGCTGGTGTTCCCGGCCGGTGAGGTGCGCGAGCCGTTCCTCGACGTGCGGGACATCGCGGACGTGACGGTGACCGCGCTGACCACCGGCGACCGGTACGCGGGCCGGACGGTGGCCCTCTCCGGGCCGCGCCTGCTCACCTTCGGCGAGGCGGTCGCGGAAATCGCCGAGTCGACGGGCCGCCCGCTCGGCTACCGGGCGGTGTCGACACAGGACTACGGCGAGACGCTTCTCGGCTTCGGCGTCCCGCCGCAGGAGGTCGCAGCCCTGACCGAGATATTCGACACCCTCCTCGACGGCCGCAACGCACACCTGTCGGACGGCGTGCGGGAGGTCCTGGGCCGCGCGCCCGGGGACTTCTCGGACTTCGTGCGGGAGGAGACGGCGGCGGGAACGTGGCGGGCGTGACGACGACGGGCCGCCGCCGGGCCGGACCCGGGAGACGAGTGACGCTGCGTCGCCTGCCGGCGAGCACGCGGGGCCCCGGAACACGAGCCGACGGCGACCCGAGTGAGGCGACGTCGGCGGGCCGCCGCCGGCACCGGCCACGGCCAGGCCGGGCCCCGCGGAGCGAGTGACAGCCAGCGACAGGCGCACCGGCCATGGACACGCGGAGTCTCGGAGGCACGCCGGCGGTGGCCCGCCGGCCAGGGGTGAGTGACGGTGTGTCGCCCGCTGACATCCAGCGCCAGCCGCCGGCGAACCGGACACCGGAAGGCGCGTCGAGGGCCGACCGCCCCCAGGGCGGGCGGGGCGCGTCGTGGGCAGGTCGCCGCCCGGACCGGCCGCGGCGGCGATGCGGCGCGACCGCAGTTCCGGCGGGCCCGCCGGAGCGCGTGCCCGTTGCGGCCCCAGCGGCCGCGGGAACACGCAGGCCCGTCACTTGTCGGCGGGCGGTGGTGGTTCGCCGTTGGAGTGGGCAGGGCCCTTCGTGTGGGTGCTCTTCACATGGGTCCGCAGGCGGGCCGTGACGTCCTCCGGGGGCAGGAAGCGGGACCAGCGTTCCGGGAACTCGGAGGGCATGTCGGGGTCGGACTCGCCCGCGGCGGCGGCGCGGGCCACGTACTCGGCGACCTGCGCCTGCCGCAGGCGTTCGTTGGCCTCGCGGGCGGCAGCCGTCGCGGCGGCCGGCCAGACCCGGTCGATGGCGGCGTTGACCGCGGCCCCGACGAGCACGGCGAACGCGGACACACCGATCCACAGCAGCACGGCGACCGGCGCGGCCAGGGAGCCGTAGATCGTCGGGCCCTCGACCGTGCTGGTCAGGTAGATCCGCAGCAGGAAGCTGCCGAGGACCCACATGCCGAGGGCGACGAGCGCGCCGGGCACGTCCTCGATCCACGGGGAGCGGACGGGGACGGACACGTGGTAGAGCGTGGTCAGGAAGGCGATGGACAGGAGGATGACGACCGGCCAGTACAGGACCTGGACGACCGTCGTCGACCACGGCACGATCCGCACCACCGCGTCCGGCCCGGCCACCATCAGCGGCAGCGCGATCGAGCCGATCAGCAGGGCGACGATGAACAGCGCGAAGGCCATCAGGCGGGTCTTCACGATGCCCCGGACGCCGTCGAGGCCGTACATGACGGTGATGGTGTCTATGAAGACGTTCACCGCGCGGGAGCCGGACCACAGGGCGAACAGGAAACCGATGGAGATGACGTCGGGCCGGCCGCCCTTCATCACGTCGTGCAGGATCGGCTCGGCGATCTGCCGCACGCCCCGGTCGGACAACACCGTGCGGGCGGCCTCCAGGAGGTTGGCCTGGAGGCTCTCGATCGTGTCGGCGCCGGTCCAGGCGTCGACGTAGCCGAGCAGTCCGATCATGCTCAGCAGCAGCGGCGGAACCGACAGCAGCGTGAAGAACGCGGCCTCCGCCGCCAGGCCCAGGATGCGGTACTCGATGCAGGAGTTGACGGTGTCCTTGAGCAACAGCCAGGCGGTCCTGCGCTTGGAGACGTTCCGGTAGAGAGCACGCGCCCGGTGGAGGCGCCCGGAGGGTGTGTCGGGGGTTTCACTTGCTGGCTGCACCCCCTAACGGTATCCGTCGCGCCTGACCGTACTCACCCTCAGGCCGGTCCGGGGCATCCGGCCCTCGCCCCTTGGTGACCAAGGTGCCACCGCGGGGTACTTTCGCAGCATGGCTGGCAGCACCCACTCCGTGAACAACCAGGTCCCGCCGCTGGTCGGGTACGACGTCTTCTCGGCCGACCGGGCCCTCACGGCGGCGGTCGAACGGCATCTGGATCCCGGCC
Source organism: Streptomyces sp. SID5464 (assembly GCF_009862985.1). Lineage (NCBI taxonomy): Bacteria > Bacillati > Actinomycetota > Actinomycetes > Kitasatosporales > Streptomycetaceae > Streptomyces > Streptomyces sp. SID5464. The sequence continues at coordinate 102,171 of NZ_WWIQ01000079.1, forward strand.
TGCGCGACGAGGTGCTCGGCGAGCTGTCGGCGCTCGGGCGGACCTCCGGCTCCGCCCAGGTGCAGGAGTGGGGGGCGCAGGCAAACGAGAACCCGCCCCGGCTGCGCACCCACGACCGGTACGGCCACCGGATCGACGAGGTCGAGTTCCATCCGTCCTGGCACCGGCTGCTCGGCAAGGGCGTCTCGGCCGGTCTGACCGCGGCCTGGGACCGGCCGGCCGGGCATCTGCGGCGGGCCGCCGCCTTCCTGGTGTGGACGCAGGTCGAGGCCGGCAACGGCTGCCCGCTGTCGATGACGCACGCGGCGGTGCCCGCCCTGCGCACCGACCCGGACCTGGCCGCCGAGTGGGAACCGCGGCTGACGTCCATGGTCTACGACCGTGAGCTCAGGCCCGCGCACCTCAAGGCCGGGGCGCTGTTCGGGATGGGCATGACGGAGAAGCAGGGCGGCAGCGACGTACGGGCGGGCACGACGTCCGCGCGGCCGCTCGCCGAGGACGGGACGTACGAACTGACCGGGCACAAGTGGTTCTGCTCCGCGCCGATGTCCGACGGTTTCCTGGTGCTGGCGCAGGCGCCGGGCGGGCTCACCTGCTTCCTGGTGCCGCGGGTGCTGGCGGACGGCACGCGCAACGTGTTCCTGCTGCAGCGGCTCAAGGACAAGCTCGGCAACCGGTCGAACGCCTCGGCCGAGGTCGAGTTCGACGGGACCTGGGCGCGCCGGGTCGGCGAGGAGGGGCGCGGGGTGCGCACCATCATCGAGATGGTGGCGGCGACCCGGCTCGACTGTGTGCTGGGCTCGGCGGGGCTGATGCGGCAGGCCGTGGCGCAGGCGGTGCACCACTGCACGCACCGGGAGGCGTTCGGCGGGAAGCTCGTCGACAAGCCGCTGATGCGCAATGTCCTCGCCGACCTCGCCATCGAGTCGGAGGCGGCGACGACGCTGGCGCTGCGGCTCGCGGCGGCCTGTGACGACGGCGGCGAGCAGGAGCGGGCGCTGCTGCGGATCGCGGTGCCGGCGGCCAAGTACTGGGTGACCAAGCGGTGCCCGCCGGTGGCGGTGGAGGCGGCCGAGTGCCTGGGCGGCAACGGCTACGTCGAGGAGTCCGGGCTGCCCCGGCTGGTGCGCGAGTCGCCGCTCAACTCGATCTGGGAGGGTGCGGGCAACGTCCAGGCCCTCGACGTGCTGCGGGCGTTGCAGCGGGAGCCCGGTGCGCTGGACGCGTATCTGCGGGAGGTCGGGCAGGCGCGCGGCGCCGATCACCGGCTCGACGGGGCCATCAAGAACCTGCTGACCGAACTCGCCGATCTGCAGGGCGTGGAGGGGCGGGCGCGGCGGCTGGCGGAGCGGCTGGCGCTGGTGCTCCAGGGGTCGCTGCTGGTCCGTTTCGCGCCACCGCAGGTCGCCGACGCGTTCTGCGCGGCGCGGCTGGGCGGCGACGGGGGCGCGGCGTTCGGGACGCTCCCGCACACGCTCGATCTGGCGTCGGTGGTGGAGCGGGCCCGGCCGGTGGCCTGATCCGGGCAGCCGAAGCGGGGGTGGTGCTGCGCCGACACGGCACCACCCCCGCCGCACTGGCCCGTTCGAGCCACTGAACGCCGCTCGGGACGGCGCCGCTCAAGTTTCAGACACGGCCGGGCGGTCCACCAGGGTTGCAAGGGGTTGCAACTTGCTGCTGACTGTCTGCGGACTGTGCGCGCCCCTGTGGGGCAGGCGGCACTATGAGACGGTCAGTCGGAAAGGGCTTCACGCCCGGGCCCGCAGCCCTTGTTCCTGGAGGACCAGTGGCGCACTCACCGATGAACGTCACGCAGCTCGCCGCCGCGGACACCACGCGTGCGGCCCGGGTGCTCAGCGAGGTCCGCTCCGCCCGGCTGTCCGGGCAGCCCGCCCCCGTGTCACCGCGCCGGGTGATCGAGCAGTCCTGGGAGCGCATGCTGCGCAGCGGTGTCGATCCTGACCACGACTTCCGGGCGGATCTGCTGTCCCGCGAGGAGGTGCAGCGGCGGCGCGAGACGTCGGTACTGCGCCATGTGCTGCCGGTGCTGCGGGAGGGGCTGCTCGGGTTCGCGGACGTCGCCCACCACATCATGGTGGTCGCCGACGAGGAGGGCCGGGTGCTGTGGCGGGAGGGCAGCGCGCCGGTGCTGCGCAAGGCCGACGGGCTCGGTTTCGAACTCGGCGCGGACTGGCGTGAGGACGTCGTCGGCACGAACGGTCTGGGCACCCCGGCGGTGGTGCGCCGGCCCGTGCAGGTCTTCGCCTCCGAGCACTTCGTGCGCTCCCAGGCCGGCTGGACCTGTGCCGGCGCTCCGCTGACGGATCCGCGGGACGGCCGGCTGCTCGGCGTGGTGGACGTGAGCGGTCCGCTGGAGACGATGCATCCGGCCACGCTCGCCTGGGTGGACTCGGTCGCGAAACTCGCCGAGGCCCGGCTGCGGGAGAGGCACCAGGAGTCGCTGGAGCGGCTGCGCGCGGTGGCGGCGCCGGTGCTGGCCCGGCTCGACGGGCGTGCCCTGGTCGTCGACCGGGACGGCTGGACCGCCGCGGTCAGCGGGACGCCGTACACGCGGCGCGTGGCCCTGCCCAAGTCCCTGTCGCCGGGCCCGAGGTGGGTGCCGGCGCTCGGGCTGTGTTCCGTGGAGCCGCTGGCCGGGGGCTGGCTGCTGCGGGCGGCCGCCGACGAGCCGGTGCCGCGCGGGGCGACCAGGATCGTGCTGGACCTCAGGCAGGCCCGCAGATGGACGGTGGCGGTCTCCGGCGGCGCGGGCTCCTGGACCCGCGAACTGAGCCCCCGGCACGCCGAGTTGCTGTACCTCCTCGCCGTCCACCGCACCGGCCGCAGCGCCTCGGACCTGGCCGGCGACGTGTTCGGTGACCCGGCCCGCACGGTGACGGTACGCGCCGAGATGTCGCGAGTGCGGCGCTACCTCGGCGCGTTCCTGGAACACCGGCCCTACCGCTTCGCCGAGGACGCCGAGGTCGAGGTGGTCCTCCCGGACGACCCGAACGACCTGCTGCCGCACTCGACGGCACCGGCGGTGGGGAGGCTGCGCAGCTCCGCACCGGCCCCCTGAGGTTCACGGGACGTGCCGTCCGTCGGCCCCCACGGGTGCATCTTGCGCATATTTGCAAGGTCTTCGCCCCCCGCCCCGCCCACCTGCCGTAGCATCCTCCACGGGCCACCCCACCTGCTCCTCCGTCAACGTACGGACCGCAAGGCGCAGTTGGCCCGCCTCGGGAGGACGTTATGAAGCATCGTGGCAGACACCGGCGGCGCAGGCGGGGCAGGGCGCTGCGTGGCGTCCTGGCCGGGACGGCTCTCGCGCTCACCGCCGCCGCCACTCTGATCAGCGCCTCGCAGGCCACGGTCGCCGACGCGCCCGGGGCCCTGAAGCCGATCGGCGTGTCCGCCGGGGCCGGGCGGCTGGAGCTGGCCGAGCACCGGGTGCCCGGGCCGTGGCTCGACCGGCTGACCTCGGAGATGGGCCGGCCCGTCGGTGCCGGCACGGTGCTGGACAGCGCCGACCGCACGCTGCGGAACGCGGCCGGCTGCCCGACCGCCGAGAAGCACACCCTGCCGGTCGAGCCGGCGGCCACGCGCGCGTACTGCTTCGGCGGCGCCGACACCCGGGGCTGGCGGCCCGGCGCGGTCACCACCTCGGGCGACGCGGACGACGACGGCCGCTGGGGCGGGAACCGCGTGATCCTTTCCGGCTGGACCCGCGGCGGCGCCGGGGGCGGCTCCATGGACGGCCCCGCCCCCGAGCAGGGCCTGGCCAAGGTCGCCTTCGTCGACGCGAACGATCCCGACCGGCTCCGCTACACCTGGGCCCTGCTGGCCGTCCCGGTGGACGGCGGGCGGGACTACCGGGGGCTGGTCTCCCCGCTGTCCGGCATGGTCTGGTACCAGGACAAGCTGCTGGTGACGACCCGCGAGGGCGACCGGGACGCGCTGTACGTCTACGACATGGACCGCATCCAGCGCGCCACGGTCGACTCGGACGCGGTCGGCCGGGTGCGGGGCGGCTGGTCGGCGTACGGCTACCGGTTCGTACTGCCCGCGGTCGCCTCGTACGCCCTGCCCGGCGGGGACGACGTGCCGCACCCGGCCGCCGTCTCCCTCGACCGCAGCACCTCCCCCGACAGTCTGGTGGCGAGCGAGTGGGTGCCCGCGGACGGCGACCGCCGCACCCGGCTGTGGCGTTACGCGCTGAGCCGGGACCCTGCCCGGTCCGGCCTGCTCGCCACGGACTCCTCGGAGCACGCGGACCCGGTCGAGGCGTACGAGACGAAGACGGCCGACGTGCGGGGCGTGCTGTCGTACCGCTCGGGCTGGTACCTCGACCGCGCGGCGGGCACGCCCGGGGGGCACGGGACGCTGTGGCGCCAGGACACGAAGGGCGCGCGGGCGGCGGAGTGCGCGACGGACGAGACGCGCCACTGCTGGAGCGGCCTGTCGGGTTCCCTGTCCTACTGGGAGGAGACGGGTGAGCTCTGGTCCCAGTCGGGGCGGATGCTGTTCGCGCTGCCGCTGGCGTCGGTGGACAGGGCGCTGGGCCGACCGGCAGACCGGTAGGCCACGATCGACAGACCAGTGGGTCAGATGGTTTTCTGGCCCGCATGACCACCATCACCGTGACCACCTGGTCTCTGGAGCAGACCGCCCCGACCGACCTGCTGCCGGCCGCCGCGCCGGACGGGGACGTCCGGATCGTCCGCTCCGAGGTGCCCTCGCCCGAGTTCAGCCGGTACCTGTACGTCTCGGTCGGCGGCGACGTCCGCTGGACGGACCAGCTGGGCTGGTCGTACGCGCGGTGGCTGGAGCACCTGGAGCGCCCCGGGGTGGAGACGTGGGTGGCGTACGACCGTGGCACGCCCGCGGGGTACGTGGAGCTGGAGGCGCAGGACGACGCGGTCGTGGAGATCCTCCACTTCGGACTGCTCCCCGCTTTCCGCGGCCGGCGCATCGGCGGGCACCTGCTGTCGTACGGCACGGCCCGTGCCTGGGACCTCGCGGACCGCTGGGCGGGACTGACGCCGACGAAGCGGGTCTGGCTGCACACGTGCAGCAAGGACGGCGAGCACGCGATGGCCAACTACCAGCGCCGCGGGTTCAAGCTGTTCGACACCAAGGTCGAGGAGGAACCGGACGTCACCGCTCCGGGGCCGTGGCCTGGGGCGTTCCCCGTCTGACCTGGTCGGACACCCCGGGACGGCCCGGTGTGACCAAGGACACTCACGTCTTGGATACCGAGACATGAGTGTCCGAATCTTGGACGAAGCTGGACTGTGTCCAGATCGCCGTGACACGCTTCCGTCATGCCTGGAACTGGGATTGCCTTGGTGAGTCGACGCCACGTCGACCTCGGCCGCATGTCCAGCGCCATCTGTCCGGCGCGCTGAGAGTACTCACGCAGCGCCCGACATCTCCCTTTCTCGTCTCCTCCCCGCGCAATGACGCGCCCCTATGCCCATGCGCCCGCATGCGCAGGTCAGAGCCGCTTTCCCGCCTGTCCCGAAGGACGTATCAACCATGGCCGCCACCCCGCAGAAGCCTGCCGCCGCGACTCCCCGCCGCAAGGTGAGCCGTCACCGCGGTGAGGGTCAGTGGGCCGCGGGGCACCACACCCCGCTCAACGGCAACGAGCAGTTCAAGAAGGACGACGACGGTCTCAATGTGCGGACACGCATTGAGACGATCTACTCCAAGCGGGGCTTCGACTCGATCGACCCGAACGACCTGCGCGGCCGGATGCGCTGGTGGGGCCTGTACACCCAGCGCCGTCCCGGGATCGACGGCGGCAAAACGGCGGTCCTGGAGCCGGAGGAGCTGGACGACGAGTACTTCATGCTGCGCGTCCGCATCGACGGCGGTGCGCTGACCACCCGGCAGCTCCGGGTCATCGGCGAGATCTCGCAGGAGTTCGCGCGCGGCACGGCCGACATCACCGACCGGCAGAACGTGCAGTACCACTGGATCCGGATCGAGGACGTGCCCGAGATCTGGAACCGGCTGGAGGGCGTCGGCCTGTCCACGGTCACCGCCTGCGGCGACACCCCGCGCGTGATGATCGGCTCGCCCGTCGCCGGGATCGCGGCGGACGAGATCATCGACGCCACGCCGGCGCTGGAGGAGATGAAGCGCCGCGTCCTGAACAACAAGGCGTACTCGAACCTCCCGCGGAAGTTCAAGACCGCGATCTCGGGCTCGCCGCTGCTGGACGTGGTGCACGAGATCAACGACGTCGCGTTCGTCGGCGTCGTCCACCCCGAGCACGGCCCGGGCTTCGACGTGTGGGTCGGCGGCGGCCTGTCCACCAACCCCAAGCTGGGCGTGCGGCTGGGCACCTGGGTGCCGATCGACGAGGTCCCGGACGTCTACGAGGGCGTCATCTCGATCTTCCGTGACTACGGCTACCGCCGGCTGCGCAACCGGGCCCGGCTGAAGTTCCTCGTCGCCGACTGGGGCGCGGAGAAGTTCCGGCAGGTCCTGGAGGACGAGTACCTCAAGCGCAAGCTGGTCGACGGCCCGGCTCCCGAGCAGCCGGTCCAGCAGTGGCGCGACCACATCGGCGTGCACCGGCAGAAGGACGGCCGCTTCTACGTCGGCTTCGCCCCGCGCGTGGGACGCGTCGACGGCGCGACGCTCACGAAGATCGCCGACCTCGCGGAGGCCCACGGCTCGGGCCGGGTGCGCACCACCGTCGAGCAGAAGATGATCGTCCTCGATGTCGAGGAGGACAAGGTCGAGTCGCTCGTCGAGGACCTGGAGGCACTCGACCTGACCGCCCGGCCGTCCTCGTTCCGGCGCGGCACCATGGCCTGCACCGGCATCGAGTTCTGCAAGCTCGCCATCGTCGAGACCAAGCAGCGCGGCTCGCAGCTCATCGACGAGCTGGAGCGCCGTCTGCCGGACTTCGACGAGCCGATCACCATCAACCTCAACGGCTGCCCGAACGCCTGCGCCCGTATCCAGGTGGCGGACATCGGTCTCAAGGGCCAGCTGGTCGTCAACGACCAGGGCGAGCAGGTGGAGGGCTACCAGGTGCACCTGGGCGGCGCGCTCGGCCTGGAGGCGGGCTTCGGCCGCAAGGTGCGCGGTCTGAAGGTCACCTCCGACGAACTGCCCGACTACGTCGAGCGCGTCCTGAAGCGGTTCCAGGCGGAGCGCGAGGACGGCGAGCGGTTCGCCACCTGGGCGGCCCGGGCCAGCGAGGAGGCCCTTTCATGAGCGAACGAGCGGCCCCCTTCTACTGCCCCTACTGCGGTGACGAGGACCTGCGTCCGAGCGAGGCGGGACACGGCGCGTGGGAATGCGCGGCGTGCAGCCGAGCCTTTCAGCTGAAGTTCCTCGGGCTGCTGGCCCAGGGGCTGAAGCGATCCGACACCGGAGGGGCACAGATATGACCACGGTTCAGGAACGACGCACCTCCGAGGACCTCAAGGCACTCGCCGAGCAGGCGGGCCGCGACCTCGAGGACGCCTCCGCGCTGGAGATCCTCCAGTGGGCGGCCGAGACGTTCGGCAAGCGCTTCTGCGTGACCTCCTCGATGGAGGACGCGGTCGTCGCCCACCTCGCCTCCCGGGCGATGCCCGGCGTCGACGTCGTCTTCCTCGACACCGGCTACCACTTCGAGGAGACCATCGGCACCCGTGACGCGGTCGACGCCGTGATGGACGTCAACGTCATCACGCTCACGCCCCGCCAGACGGTCGCCGAGCAGGACGCGGAGTACGGCCCCAGGCTGCACGACCGCAACCCCGACCTGTGCTGCGCGCTGCGCAAGGTCCGGCCGCTGGAGGAGGGCCTGAAGAACTACCAGGCCTGGGCGACCGGGCTGCGCCGCGACGAGTCCCCGACCCGGGCCGGCACCCCGGTCGTCGGCTGGGACGAGAAGCGCCAGAAGGTCAAGATCTCCCCGATCGCCCGCTGGACCCAGGACGACGTGGACGCCTACGTCACCGAACACGGCGTCCTGACGAACCCGCTGCTGATGGACGGCTACGCCTCCGTCGGCTGCGCCCCCTGCACCCGCAGGGTCCTTGAGGGCGAGGACGCGCGCGCCGGCCGCTGGGCGGGCCGCAGCAAGACCGAGTGCGGGCTGCACGGATGACCGCGCCTCGGACACAGACTCCTCAGAAGACTCAGACGATTCAGGAGACCGACGTGACGACCGGAGCCACCGTCTGGCTCACGGGTCTGCCGAGTGCCGGCAAGACCACCATCGCCTACGAGCTGGCCGGCCGGCTCCGCGCCGAGGGCCACCGCGTCGAGGTGCTCGACGGCGACGAGATCCGCGAGTTCATCTCGGCGGGCCTCGGCTTCAGCCGCGAGGACCGGCACACCAACGTGCAGCGCATCGGCTTCGTCGCCGAACTGCTCGCCCGCAACGGCGTGCTCGCCCTCGTCCCGGTCATCGCGCCGTACCAGGACAGCCGCGAGGCGGTGCGCAAGCGGCACCAGACGAACGGCACCGCGTACGTGGAGATCCACGTGGCGACTCCGGTGGAGGTGTGCAGCGAGCGGGACGTGAAGGGTCTGTACGCCAAGCAGGCCGCGGGTGAGCTGAAGGGCCTGACCGGGGTCGACGACCCGTACGAGGCGCCCGAGTCGCCCGATCTGCGCATCGAGTCGCAGAACCAGACCGTGCAGGAGTCCGCTGCGTCCGTGTACGCCCTGCTCAGCGAAAGGGGACTGGCATGACGACCGCCGCCACGGTTTCCGAGGAGACCGACAGCCCGTACGCCCTCTCCCA